>SIAF01000150.1 GCA_009691905.1 Planctomycetaceae bacterium
CACCGAACCCCGAAAGGAATTCCCCAACAGACAGCAGACGACAAACCGAATCATCATCCGGCCATCCCCAAGGTCGTCCGCTCTTCGTCTGCGCCGCGCCCACTCGGCTGCTCGACCACAAAAGCGACACCGGGTACGCTTATTTAAGGCCTAGTAATAACGTAGGAAACGAAATCTGTTGAAGAGCACACGATCAGCGAAATGAAACCACGAATCGCTCGGCCTGCCCTCGCAAACGCGCGGCACAAGCTCAAGTATCAGTTCCTCAACAATCTAGCCTATACGGCGCGCGCCTGTTAGTCAAGGAGAAATCTTCGGACGCCTGTACGAATTCGCCCTCGCCGCAGCACCGATGTGTTTTCGCGAATTCCCCCCCATTCTCACGCGTCTTGCTTGAATTCCGAGAGCGGCTGGGTGTAGTGTCAGTCGGTGCAGCGATTCCCATGCACGTTTTTCCCCGCCCTCGCTGGCCGGCCGCTCATAATGCAAAGCAGGTTGTTCGGGAGAATACTGCACCGTTTCGCCAGTCTCGCGGCAGCCCTGGTTCTGGCGCCGGCCGGTTGTGCCGAACCGGTCGACCCGCCGGGTGCGCCACCACCAGGGAAGATTGCATCTGTGCCGAGAAACGCCGTCGCGAGTTCGAAACGAGTCGAGGTTTCGGTCCCGAAGACCTCGGCTCGGTTTCGCGAATTGACCCGATCGGCGGGTGTCGATTTTACTTACCGCAATGGCGAAGAAGCGCAGCACTTCGCAATTCTCGAGTCGTTGGGGGGGGGTGCCGGGTTGTTCGATTACGACGCCGATGGCGACCTCGATCTCTTTCTGCCGGGGGGCGGCAGCTACGGTCCGCGGCACGAAATCGTGGGGGCGAACCCGGCCCTGTACCGCAATGACGGCGACTGGCGATTTACCGACGTGACCGAGTCGGCCGATGCCAACTTGGCCACGTACTACAGCCACGGTGCCGCTGCCGCCGACTTTGACAACGACGGTTTCGTCGATCTGCTTGTGACCGGATACGGGGGCCTGGTGTTCCTCCAGAATTCGGGGGACGGCACGTTTCAGGAAACGGCAGAGAACATCGGGCTGAATGATCGGCTGTGGAGCAGCAGCGCAGCCTGGGGTGACATTGACCGGGACGGCGACCTGGACTTGTACGTGGCGCACTACGTTGACTGGTCATTCGAGAAGCACCCCTTCTGCAAGGGACCGCGACCCGATGATCGCGACGTCTGTCCCCCGCGGCGATTCGAGGGACTGCCCGATTGCCTGTATGAGAATCAGGGGGACGGGACCTTTCGCAATGTTGCGACCCGCGCCGGGCTGCGAAGCGACGGCAAGGGGCTGGGTGTCGTTATGGCTGATGTCGATCTCGATGGCGACTTGGACGCCTACGTGACCAACGACACGGTCCCGAATTTTCTTTACCAGAATGACGGCAGCGGTCGGTTCAAAGAGATTGGGATGAGCAGTGGCACGGGGCTCAACGATAACGGCACTCCGGACGGCAGCATGGGAGTCGATCTGGCGGACTTCGACGGTGACGGCCTGCCGGATCTGTGGGTCGTCAATTTCGAACGCGAGAGCTGCGCGCTGTACCGCAATGAAGGCAACTGCGTGTTCCAGCACGTCAGCCAGTCGAGTGGTGTCACCGCACTGGGTGGGCTGTTTGTCGGCTGGGGGACGTGTTTTTTTGATTTTGACCGCGATGGCGATCAGGATCTGTTCATCTCCAATGGGCACGTCGTGCGGTATCCGACCAACGCGCCGCTGCGGCAGACCCCGCTGGTGATCGAGAATGACTCGGGCCGGCGATTCGTCAATGTCTCGGCCGCCGCTGGAGATTTCTTCGCAACCCCCCACATGGGGCGCGGGGCCGCGGTGGGCGACCTCGACGACGATGGTGACCTCGATCTCGTCGTGGTGCATACCAATGAACCTGTGTCACTGGTTTCCAACGAGTCTCCAAATGAGAACGACTGGATTTCGCTGCGGCTGGTGGGCACGCAGAGCAGCCGCGAACCGATTGGGGCCATCGTGCGGCTCTCGACCGCTTCGCGAACCGTGGTGCAGCAGATCAAGGGAGGCGGCAGTTATGCGTCGACCAGCGATCGTCGCGCGTTCTTCGGGTTAGGCCGTGCCGCAGAGGTTCAACGCGTCGAGATCGAATGGCCGTCGGGACGGCGACAGACTCTCACGGCACTGCCGACTGGTCGCCAGTTGACGATCGTCGAGCCTTGAACCCGATCGCGCTTAACGTTCGATTGAGGGCGTGGTTCAGCCCGCCGCAGGCCGACCCGATTGTGCCAGCCCACCGGGCGGGGTTGAATCAACCGGCGGGATCGATCGGAGTCGCATGGGGCAGCGCTTCTGCCGTCCGCTCGCTCTTGCCCCGCTTGGGCGGGACTTTCGCGACCCAGTTTGGAGACGACTCGATCTCGAACGCCAGGATGCGATAACGTTTCGACAACGATTCGCGTTGCGGCTCGGTCAAACCGGGCGAACGGTGGATGGCTTTTCTCAAATCGCGTAGCCGCTCATCCCACTCGGCAAGTTCTTTCGCGATGTCGCGGTGTGTTTTCTCGTCGACCTGGGCCTCGTAACTCGTGAGCTGTCGGTCGAGGCCGGCATAGTCGTCATTCGTCGGCTTGGCCGTTGAAGGCGTTGCCGCAAAATCGTCGGTAGCGGGCGGCTGTTTCTCGGTCGGCTTCCTGTCGATACGGCTCGTCATCAACCGCAGCGCGTCCAGGGCCAACAGGCCCAACAGAATCGAGGCTGCGGCCTGCGCCCATCCGGGCCAGGTGTTCCAATCCCGCCAGACCAACGGCGACTTGCCGTTTTTCAGCAATTCCAGGCCGGGGTGGGGCAACATTCGCAAATGGCACTTGAGGTTGCTGTCAGCGCCATAGGGCGGATCGTCGGCCTGCAGGTTGATGCGGTATCCGTTCTCCTGCAATGTCCCCCGCGCGACCGATGCAATCAGGAAGGCATCGGCCGTGGACAACAAGCGCGGGCACGCGAGAACTCGACGGCTCGCAATCGTCTGCAGGTCGCCTCGGCAAAACTCCACCTCTGAATCACTCTTTCTGGAGTCTTGTCGGGGCACATGAGCCTTCGCAAGCACAAGATTTCTGGGCAGACGTGCCGCATAGTATTGGAAGCCGGTCTCGTGCTGAATCGCCTCGGTAATATCCCCCAACCCAAGCAGCACGACCTTTTCGTCGTGGGCAACATCCTCAATCAGTCCGCCTCCGATGGGACCGCTATAGAACGCCAGATCGAGCTCTTCGGCCTTGAAGGCCGCGCGCATTTCCCGCCAATCGGCAATTCCTTTGGCGAGATGCTCGTCCGGTAATGCACCGTATTTTTCCAGCGCGAGCTTGGCCATCTTGTGCGAACTGGTTTTCTCCGGTCCCAAAAACAGCCGTCGTTGGTGTTTTCCCTGTTTTGCGAAGTGAATGACATCCGCGAGTGTCGCAGGAAGATCCTTCGAACCCGACGCCTCGTGGACTTCAGCCAACAGCGTGCGACTGCACAGGACGAACAGGTAATCCCATTCCATGGGCAGCAGCGCGCGCAAGTCTCCGCCGTTTTGGCCATCGCTCTCGCCCAGACCGTCCTCGATGATCCCCAGAGGAATGCGACTGGATTCAAACGCCATCCGCTCGCTGATGCTGACGTTTTCCAGCGTGGGTTCGAGCGAAACTCGGTAGCGTACTCCGCTTGCGTTGCGGTTTTTCGCGATCTCTTCGACGAGCCGAGGTCCGACCTGGGCCGTGCTCGAACCGGCGGGGCCGACGAACATCACCAGTTGAACTTGCCCGTACGAAAACCACGTTTGCCACAGGACGACCCCCGCCGTGATCACCGCCACCGCATTCAACACATGTTGTCGGCTGTGCCAACCGCCGGCAAAAAGTGCCAGCAGGCCCTTATAGGCCTCTTGAATAATCGATGGCAGGTTCATGGGGCGCACCGCGGAATTTTGTGAATCACATCGGCTGATCCGTAAATGCCGACGCTGTGATCGTTAGCCCGGATATCCCGGTCGGCCGCCCTGCCTGAAAATTGCCGCTCTGACCTAATATCAACGCCCCTCGCTCGGCTTGCAAGCTCGAAGTGCGCGCAATCGCCGCATTAGACCGACCGCCGATCGTTGGCAACGTCAGAATCGGAATGATCGCGCACGGCCATCCACCTTTTCCCGCCGGCCCGGTTCTTCCACACGAAATACATGGGGATTCCGAGTAGCACGATCACGACCCCCGGCAGGGTGGTCTGCGGTCGATAGACCAACAGCACCGCCACGATGATTGTGGCCCCCACGACGTACAGGGCCGGCACGATCGGATAACCCACCGCGCGGTACGGCCGCAAAGCGTCGGGGCGCGTCAATCGCAGACGGAACAGCCCCAGGATCGTCAAAATGTAAAATAACAGCGCTGCCGAGATCACGTAATCCAACAGGTCGCCGTACAGGTTGCCGTATTTCCCGTCGCGGAATGTTCGCGGCAGGACGAGCAGGGCCGCCCAGCATCCCTGCAGCACCAGTCCCCACCCCGGGACCCGTGCCGCGTTCAGTCGTCCCGCCTGCGGGAAAAACAGCCCGTCGCGCGCCATCGCATACGACGCACGGGCACCCACCAGAATCATGCCGTTGTTGCAGCCGAACGTCGAAATCATGATCGCCACTGCCATCACCGTGACGCCGGCGCCGGGGAAAATCTGTTCGAGCATGGCGGTCGCCACCCGATCGTCGGGGGCAGAAGCGATCGACTCGAGCGGCAGCGCGACCAGGTACGCCAGGTTCGCCAGCAGGTACAGAACCATAACCGTCACCGCTCCGTAGGCCACGGCCCGCGGCAGATTGCGGCGCGGCTCGCGGACTTCGCCCGCCACGAGCGTCGCGCAGTGCCACGAGTCGGCGGCAAACAGCGAACCGGTTTGCGATACGGCCAGGGCCACGAACAGTCCGAACGGGACGGCTGCCGTCAGCAGGCCGTCGACCGGCTGCGGATCGCGCACCGCCCAGAACTCGCCGAAGTTGCGGGCGACGGCGGCGCCGTTCCATCCCAGCGTCAGCCCCAGCACGATCAGCGCCAAGAGCGCGCCGACCTTGGCCACGGTGAACAGGTTTTGAACGACGCGCCCGTAACTCAGTCCGCGGCAATTAGTGATCGTGAGCAGTGCAATCATCAGCACAGCCACCAACTGCACTGTCGTTAATGAGACTGCATACCCCTGGGTAATATGAATTGGTTCGAGAAGATAGTTATCGTCGGCGATCCAGGGAATGATCACGCCGCTGAATCGGGCGAAGGCGACCGCCACCGCCGCGATCGTCCCCGTCTGAATCACCAGCAGAAACGTCCAGCCGTACAAAAAACCGAACAGCGGCGAAAAGGCCTCACGCAGGTAGACGTACTGCCCGCCGGCACGCGGCATCATGGCGGCGAGCTCGCCGTACGACAGCGCGGCCGCCAGCGTCAGCACCGCCGCGATCAGCCACGCCACCAGCAGCCAGCCGGGGCTGGCAATCAGGCGGCTCATTTCAGCCGACACCAGAAAAATTCCCGAGCCGATCATCCCGCCGATGACGACCATCGTCGCATCGAACAACCCCAGCCCGCGGTGAAAGTCGGTTTCTTCGTCGGCGACCCGCAGAGAGCCGGGGTCGATCGCCCCGCTCGGCGAATTGTGGTGCCGGGCGGCCTCCCCCGATGAGCCGGCAGGTGACGACGACGGATCAGGCATGGAGAATCCTTCGGCAGACATTCGTGAAGAGCGGCATTCGTTACGCGGAGCATTCGCGAGCAGTTGGCGTCTTCCACGACTGTAACCGGCCGGATGTGAAGATGGTATTACACCTGCAATCCCCGCAAAGGCCGGGTTCGACCCGCTTCGCCGGTCGCGGACGATCTGGAAAGCGCGATCGGCGATTGGTATCGTTGGCAAACTGCTGAAGAAGAGGACTGGCGCCTCGCGGGCGAATCGAATTCCCGCGATTGTGCCAACCTGACTCGAAGCCAGTCCCCTTCGTCAATACGCGTGTTGCCGGGTGAGCGGCCATCGGGCGGCTTCAGCGATCGGGAATTGGCAACCATGCTTGGACAAATGGTTCCGTGCGGAGGGGGGCAGGCGATCGCGTTGGCGCGGCCGACGCTCGTCGTGGGACGGACCCCCGAGTGCGACGTCACGCTTCCGTTCGGGACGATCTCGTCGAAGCACTGCCGCCTCGACCTGCGCGAGGGAGCCTGGCACGTCACCGATCTGGGGAGCCGCAACGGTATCAAAATTGACGGCAGAAAGTGTCCCGCAGGGCCGCTGGCTCCCGGCTGCGTGTTGTCGGTGGCCCAGCACCGCTTTCAAATCGACTATGTGACCAATGGCCGCGCGTCTGCCCCGGCTCGGCCTCCCGCCCATACCATTCCGGCGGCCTCCCGGCGTCCCGTCGATGCCGATACGACCGTGGTTTCGCCTCTTCCGGCACCAACCGGCCCGGCGCCCGCGGCCGGCCGGGCTGCGGATTCGCGCCGGGGATCATCGCTCGGCGCGCCCCTGGGGGAGCTGATCCCATGTGGAGGGGGGGTGCCGATCCCGCTATTGAAGTCGAAACTGCTGGTCGGCCGGCTCTCCACTTGCGACATCCCGCTGGCGTCGTCGCTCGTCTCGGCGAAGCATTGCGAGCTCGAATTCAAAGAAGGTTTCTGGCACGTCCGCGACCTGGGCAGCCGCAACGGCATTCGCGTCGGGGGCGAGTGCTACCTGGCGAAGTACCTGCGGCCCGGCGAAATTCTGACGATTGCCAAGCTCCGCTTCGAGGTCGCTTACACGCCGCAAAGCGACGAGCCCCCTTCGGAAGAAAACCCGTTCGCCCTGAGTCTGATGGAAAAGGCCGGGTTGGCCCGGCGCGGCGAGCCGGCTGCCGCTGACCAGCCGTCTCCGGCCGACGCCGACAAAGACCGCAAAAAACGGTGGACAATCGAGTAACAATTTCAACTGGCGCGGCCCGTAGCCGCACCAAAAATGGAACCACGAATCGTACGAATCAAACGAATGAGGGGATTGGTCGATTGGGGGGCGAGAGTCGCCATTCCGAGTTTTACCTTTCGATTTGCATGCGACAATTGGATTTCGAATCTGAAATCTGAAATCCGAGATTTCAAATCTGAGATCTGAGATTTCGTCCTTTCACCCACGAACAGGGGGCGCGCCGTGCCGACGATACTTGTGGTCGACGATTCCGAAGTAGACCGTCGCCTTGTGGGAGGGCTGTTGCAAAAGCACGGCGGGTACACGCTCGACTTCGCGGTCGACGGCAATGCGGCGCTGGCCGTGTTCGAGCGCGGTGCGCCCGACCTGGTGCTGACCGACCTGCAGATGCCCGAAATGGACGGTCTCAAACTGGTCGCGGCGATTAAAGCCGATTTTCCGCTGACCCCCGTGATTCTGATGACTTCCCAGGGGAGTGAAGAGATCGCCGCCGAGGCCCTGCGCCGCGGCGCCGCCAGCTACGTCCCCAAACGAAAACTGGCCGACGACCTGCTGGAAACGGTCGAACGGGTGCTGGCGGCCGCCCGCGAAGATCGCACGCACTCGCGACTGATGCACCACCTGACCCAAAGCGAATCGCAGTTCGACCTGGGCAACGACCTGACGCTGATTCGTTCGCTGGTCAGTTACCTGCAACAGCAACTGCGCTGCCTGCCGTTGGGAGACGAAACCGAACGCCTGCGGGTCGGCATCGCACTGGAAGAGGCGCTTAAAAACGCCTACTACCACGGCAGCCTGGAAGTCGGCAACGGCGCCGGCTGGCCGCAGAAAAAAGCGATCGAGCAAATCGTGAGCGAGCGGCTGAATGCCGAGCCGTATCGCAATCGCCGTATTCACGTGAGCGCGCAGGTCTCGCGTCACGAGGCGGTGTTCGTCGTCCGCGACGCCGGCCCCGGTTTCGACCACTCGAAACTGCCCGACCCCGCCGACGCCGCGCGCTTGAATCAGACCTCCGGCCGCGGCATCGTCCTGATGCGCACGATCATGGACGAGGTGCGTTACAACGCGGCCGGCAATGAAGTGACGCTGGTGAAACGCGCGCCGGTGACGGATGAAGATCCGATCGAGGATGCGGAGCGGTGAGGGACTGGTCGCCGGCGACGGATTTCATGCGGGGGGGAAACAAAGGATACTTTCTGTCTCTCCACTATTGGATGTGGCGTTTTCGAATTCTTCGACAGACTCCGAGAGGAAACCGCATGATCAAATGGTCTCGATGGTTGCTCGGCGCGGCGGCCCTTGCGCTGGGATTTTGCTTCGCAACAGGTTTTCATCAAGCCCGCCTCACGCCGCCCCCCTACTTTCCGGCCCGCGAAACCCCGAACTACGAAGCCCTGGTTTCAGCCGTGTGGGTGAAAGCCATACAGGATTTCCACCAATCGAGCTTCCAAACGCCCCGACCCCCAACGTATCGCAACAATCGCTACGTCATTCTCGAAGCGAGTTGGGCCAAAATTGACGAGGCGAAGGATTATCGACGGGGTCACATTCCCGGAGCGGTTCATTTCAACACCGACGATCTGGAAAACGGCAACCCCACGTGGAAACTGCGGCCGGCCGGAGAGCTACATCAAGTGATCGGTCAATATGGCATCACGCCCCAGACAACCGTTGTGGTATACGGCAGGCAATTGACCGCGGCGGCGCGGGTCTGGTGGGTGCTGAGGTACGCGGGCGTGGCTGATGTGCGATTGCTCGATGGAGGGTTTGAAATGTGGGATGCCCTGGGCTATCCGCGGGAAACGACGATCCGATCGCCGCAGCCCGTTGCGTTCACGGCGCTCGTTTCGTCCAACATGCTCGCAACAACCGATTACGTCCGCGACCATCTTGGCAGCCGGCAGGCATGGCTCGCCGATGCGCGCAGCGAAGCGGAGTATGCTGGAAGGACGAGCGGCTACAAATACCTCGATTGCAAAGGGCGGATTCCATCATCCATTCCTGTCGGTAATGCGGACGACGCCTCGAGTCTCTACAAACTACGTGACGGACGTTTGCGCCATCCTGACGAGATTCAAGCGTTGTGGCGGCAGCAGGGAATTGTCTCAACCAAAACCGGAGGGTTGTTTGACCGCGAGGTCATCTTTTACTGCGGCAGTGGCTGGCGATCGAGCCTCGCATTTTTCTATGCGTGGCTTCTGGGCTATCAAAACATTCGCAATTACTCCGACGGATGGTGTGGCTGGAGCACGGACTATGTTCCCGATGCGACGGCGAAGGGCAATACCCCGGGCTGGAGCCAGCGGCGAACCGGCAATCCAATCGTCACCGGAGTGGAGTAATTTACAGCGAAGCGCCCGGGGAGCGAGCCGGGAGACACCCGCGGTCCGCAAACAAGAGCAAAAAACGGGGCGGGAGTCGTTTTCTTGACCGGCCGCGGCCTTGATCGTACATTCGCTCCATGCCTCGACGCCTGCGAAATGCCATTGGCGGATACGTCTATCACGTGCTCAACCGCGCGGCGGGTCGAGCGCGGCTGTTCAAGACGCAGGGAGACTACGCCGTCTGCCGCTATGTAGAGCGAAACGCGCTGCGGGCGAATCTGGTGCCGGGTGCCGGGGTCAGAGCGATTGCGCGTTGTGGCGATTCCACTTGCAACGTGGAGTTACGTGTGTCTCTGGACATGGCCTGGAAAAAGGCCGAGCGATGGCCCCGTGGGGTGAAAAGACATGAACGACACAGCCAACGTCTTGCGCGCGACGGGGCCATCGCTGGAGTTTTGGCTCCCGCAGGCCGCCGATCGGCGGAAGAGTCACTCGCTGCAACGCGGACAGACGCGGCGTCGCTCTGACCCCGGCACCCGGCGCACAGCCCCCATTTGGCTACGCATCGGACGCATAGGTGGCGTTCAATCAAGCACGTCAAAGGCGCTCCACCCCACAGTCCCGGCCCAACACCCGTTACAAGCAACCGAACAGCAACCGCAACTCGTAACGCGCCGCCCCGATTTCGTCGCTGCGCAAATAGCGCTGCGCGTTGCGCAGTCGATTCATCGCCACACCGAACTCGCCGCTGGCCAGGGGCAGCGACTCGATCAGCGGTCGCAAGTTGTCGAGCTCATCGGCGGCACGGTCCTTGTCGCTCAGCCTCTGCATCAGGGATCGCAGGCGGCCGACCGCGAGTTTGCGGATCTCGTCGATCGACATCGTGTGGTTCTGTTCATGGACTGCCTTGGGAATGCGGATTGACATGGCGCGTCTCCTGGAAGGGGGTGAATGGTTCGGCCCAGGGAGAACTCGTGATTTCGCCCGCCGAACCGCCAGGAAACTTGAATTTTGATTGCCGTTGCCGCAAATCGGGCGGGGAATTGGTAGACTGCTGACACAGCCGTTTCTGATCGGAGCTTTGTGCTTATGGGCCACGATTCCGCCTCGTCCGCTCGCTCGACCGTTTCCGACTGGCTCGAAAGTCTGAAACGCGGCAGCGATGACGCTTCGCTCAAGATCTGGCAACGGTACGTCGAGCAATTGGTCCGCGAAGCCGATCGGCGACTCAAAAACCTGCCCCGCCGCGCGGTGGATGGAGAAGACATCGCCCAGGAAGCGTTTGCCGGGTTCTTTCGCGGCGTCGCAGCCAATCAATTTTCGAAACTGGACGATCGCCACGACCTGTGGCAGCTTTTGATCACGCTGGCCGATCGGCGCGCCATCGATCACATGCGCCGTGAATTGGGACCAGAGCGCGGCGCAGGTCGGGTGCGAGGCGGCTCGGCTTTGGAACCGCCGGCGAATCGATCGGGTTCGGGCCCGGCGGGATTGGACAAACACGCCGCTCCGCCGGTGACGCCCGAATCGGCCGACGCGCTGATCCGGCTCATTCAGCGAAGCTTTCCCGAGTTGGCCGACGAAGAACTGCAAAGGATCGTTCTGGATCGCGCGGCCAACTATTCCGTTGCCGAAATCGCCCAGCGGCACGGGATTACCTTGCGAACCACCGAACGAAAACTGGACCTGATCCGTCAGATCCTCGAACGGGCCGCGGCCAAGGAGAGATAATGCTGCTTCCGGCGAGCTGTACGATCCAGCCTGCCAGGTTGGCGGGAACGAAGGTCACTTTACGAGGAATACGTAACGAGTCAGCTTGTTTCGATCGTCCGCACGGTAATGCCGGTCAATGAGACGATGTCATGTCCGACGATGATTTCATCCGGGGCCACGATTCCGCCGTCGATCTGCATCGGCGGATTGATGCAATTTGCAGCCAATTCGAACGGCAGTGGCGCGACAAGCAGTCCCCCCGCATCGAGGAATTTCTCGAACAGATTCCCGTCGCCGGTCGCGCTCGCGGGCTGCGTGAACTGATCGCCGTGGAAGTCGACCTGCGACGGGCAGCGGGGGACGTTTTCGACCTTGAAAACTACCTCCCCCGCTTTCCCGAAGACGAGCAGGTTGTCCATGAGGCGTTCGCACTGGTCGATCGGCGCGCCGTACCCGATCTACGTCTGGACGAGACCGCGTCCGATGTGGCCGAGGCGGAAGAGGATACCGATCCCCAACCCAACCCTGTCGCATCACCAGCCAACGACCAACTTCCCAAAACGCTGGGCCGGTTCCAGATCGAAAAAGAACTTGGGAAGGGATCGTTCGGCGTCGTCTATCTGGCAAAAGACCCGCAGCTTGGCGGCCGGCACGTGGCCTTGAAGGTTCCCCGTGCGGAACGATTCGAGACAGAGGGCGATCGTCAAGAGTTCATCCTCGATGCCGAGCGTGCGGCCCGGCTGAATCATCCGGGCATTGTCACCATATACGATGTCGTAACCGAAGGCGACCGGCTGTTTATCGTCCAGGAGTACATGCCGGGTGGCGATCTCAAGCAGCGATTTCAGGGCGGCGGCGTGACCTGCCCGCAGGCGGTCGCGTGGATGATCCCGATCGCCGAGGCTGTCGCGTTCGCACACCAGAAGGACATTTTTCATCGGGATCTGAAGCCCGCCAACATCCTGCTGGATGAACGAGGGGAGCCGCGCGTGGCCGACTTTGGCCTGGCCCTGCACGAAAGCGAACAACTGAGGCATCGCCACGAGCTTGCCGGCAGTCCGGCGTACATGTCGCCCGAGCAGGTCCGCCGCGAGTCGCATCGACTCGACGGCCGTTCCGACACCTGGAGCCTGGGGGTCATCTTCTACGAGATGCTCACGGGCCGGCGCCCGTTTCGCGGCGAGGGACAGGACCTGTTCGATCAGATCAAGGATCACGATCCGCGGCCTCCGCGCGAGCTCAAGCCCGACTTGCCGGTCGAGTTGGAACGAATCTGCCTGAAGTGTCTCGCCAAGCCGGTTGTGCAGCGTTACTCGACTGCGGCCGATCTGGCGCAGGACCTGCGCCACTGGCAACAGTCGCTCGATCGCGAGGGTGCCGAACAGATCACCCGGAAGAAGGGCCCGGCCCGAGTCGTCCCCAAGGGGCTGCGATCGTTTGATGCCAGGGACGCCGACTTCTTCCTGGACCTGCTGCCCGGCGCGCGTGATCGGGACGGCCTCCCGGAAAGCATTCGTTTCTGGAAAGTGCGCATCGAAGAGACCGATCCCGCAGAGACCTTTGCCGTGGGCGTTCTGCACGGGCCCAGCGGTTGCGGCAAGTCGTCGATGCTGAAGGCCGGCTTGTTGCCTCGATTGGCTTCCCACGTCACGCCGGTCTTCGTCGAAGCGACAGCCGCCGACACCGAGGTCCGTCTGCTGAACGGGCTGCGACGACAACTTCCGGAAATCCCGCGTGAACTGTCACTGCCCGACGTGTTGGCAGGATTTCGCGCGGGGCGGTGGAACCCGCACCGGAAGAAGATCCTGATCGTGCTCGACCAGTTCGAGCAGTGGCTGCATGCGGGAAACCTGCTCGGCCCGGCGCAGTTAGTCGATGCCCTCAGGCACTGCGACGGCGAACATCTGCAATGCCTGGTCCTGGTCCGCGAAGATTTCTGGACAGGCATCAGTCGCTTTATGCAACGGCTCGAAATCCCGCTTCAAGAGCAGCGCAATGCGGCCCTGGTCGATCGCTTCGATCCGCTTCACGCGCGGCGGGTGCTGACTGAATTCGGTCGCGCTTTCGGCCGCCTGCCCGACAACCTCGGTGAGCTGACGCCCCAACAGAATAAATTCCTCGACGCGGCAATCGAGCAACTCAGTGAAGAGGGGCGCGTGATTTGCGTACGGCTGGCGTTATTCGGCGACCTGGTCAAGGGGAAGCCCTGGACCCAGGCTGCACTTGAGCAGGCCGGTGGCGCAGAAGGGCTGGGAGTGACCTTTCTGGAAGACACGTTCGCGGCGAAGCCGGCCCCCGAGGCTCATCGCCGCCACGAGAAGGGGGTCCGCAAGCTCTTTCGCAAGCTGTTACCGGAAGCCGACAGCGACATCAAGGGGAGCATGCAGCCGCGCGAGGCACTGCTGGAAGCTTGCGGTTATGCCGAACAGCCGCGCGCATTCGACGAGCTGATCAAGATCCTCGATGACGAACTTCGATTGATCACCCCCACCGATCCGGAAGGAAATGATGAAGGCGGAAGGATGAACGATGAACGAGAGAAGTCTGCCGATTCAACCTTCATCCCTCATCCTTCATCCTTGCGTTTCTTCCAGTTCACGCACGACTACCTGGTCCCCTCGGTGCGCCGCTGGCTGAACCTCAAGCAGGCGGAAACCGCGC
The DNA here is from genome assembly GCA_009691905.1 of Planctomycetaceae bacterium. GTDB lineage: Bacteria > Planctomycetota > Planctomycetia > Planctomycetales > Planctomycetaceae > SIAF01. The sequence goes on from SIAF01000150.1 coordinate 13,692, forward strand.
AAGGCCGCGCGGAGCTTCGTCTGGCCGAGCGGGCGGCGTTGTGGCACTGCAAGCGGGAGAACCGGCATCTGCCATCACTTTGGGAATTCCTGAAGATCCGGCTGCTCACGGAAAAGAAGCGTTGGACCGAGCCGCAGCAGAAGATGATGCGAAAGGCCGGGCGGGTCCATATCACCCACTCGTCGCTGGCGGCACTGTCGCTGGCGATCGTGGCGGCGGTCGGGATGTCGATCGGGGGGCGGATCGAGGAACAGCGCGAGAAAGACTCCGCAAGTTCGCTTGTGCAGCAGTTGGTTTCCGCCGACATCGGGCTGGTTCCCGGCATTGCGAAGCAGATCGAGGGACACCGGCGCTGGGCCGATCCGTTGTTGACGCAGGCGTTTGAAGACGCCGAAACGGGTTCGGTTGCGAAATTACACGCGGCGCTGGCGCTCGCTCCGGTCGATGCAGCGGTGATTGGCCACTTGCGCGACCGGTTGCTGACGGCGACGCCGGCGCAGTTTCCGATTGTGCGCTACTCGCTGGAGCAACATGACCCTCAGCACGCGCAGCACATCGAAGACTTGTGGAAGACTGCTGCAGACGCCACGATCCCTATCGCCCGACGATTTCAGGCCGCCTGCGCGCTGGCGACCTACACGCCCAAGGATGCGCGCTGGCCCGCGGTCGTCCCTACGGTTGTACAGTATCTCGTCGAATTGCCGGCCGCCGAACTTGTGGTCTGGCGCGAGGCGCTTCGCCCGGCGCGGAGACAGTTGCAGAGGGTGCGATCCATTCAATCCCACATTTTTATGCGGCATTTGCAATTGGACGACTACGAATCGGCCCGTGAGTTCGGGGTAGCGTTGGAATCTGAGAGGCGAACATTGCATCCCGAACTGCGGTCCATGTGCGGCTCAAGACCGCG
>SIAF01000151.1 GCA_009691905.1 Planctomycetaceae bacterium
CACACGCGCGGGCCCGGTCTTCGAAGCGAGCGTGAGTGCCGTTTCTGCCGTGTCGGCGGCTTCCTGGAAGCGGCCGGCCTCGCTGCAGGTTTCGGCGAGCGTCACCAGCACGTCGATGTCCCGATACTCGGACAGCCGGGCGGCGCGCCGCGCAAAGCTGACCGCCTCGTTCGCCTGGCCTTGCTGGCGCAAAGCCAGCACCAGGCGCGCGCAGGCGTCGCTGCGTTTTGGTTCGATCTCCAGAGAGAGCCGATAATGCTCGACGGCTTCCGGCAGCCGACCCAGTCGTTCGAGGACCAGTCCCATTCGGTAATGGATCTGCGCGTCATACGGCTCGATCTGGCGGGCGCGGTGATAGTGTTCGAGCGCCTCCTCGGCCCGGCCATCGAGATACGCGAGCCATCCCAGCATGGCTTCGCCGTATCCGTCGAACGGGTCGTATTTGATGACGTTCTGCAGGTGCTCCACGGCGAGCTCGCGCTGATCGGTGACGGCGTAGGCCGTCCCGAGCTTGCCGTGGGCTCTTGCCAGATCGGGCTTGACCTCGAGTACTTTGCGCAGCGTCAAAATGGCGTCCGCGAAGCGTTTCTCGTCGACCTGATGCAGCGCCTCGAACCAGTCGGCGTCAATCTGCTCCTGAATCGCCACGGTCTCTTGCAAAGTGTCACGCACCGCTGGGCCCGAATCAAACCGCAGGGCCTCTCGCAGGGCGGCGACGGCAGCCAGGAACCGGTACTGGTGGCGATAGGTGTTCGCCTCGGCCAGCCAGTGCGCTGCCAGCGACCCGGTCAGCCGACCGGCCTCCTCACGGCTGTCGGCGCCGGGTTGCGTTCGATGCCATCCCAGCAGCACCTCCTGCCGCGCCGTCGGGTACACGGCGATGCGATGCTGCGACCTCGTCAGGGGGGGAACGAAATTGTCGTCCTCGGTCTGGAAGATGACATTGATCTTGACGTACTGCGGCATGTGGCAGCCCACACAGTTGTCGCGAACGGCGACGGGAATTCGGGGCTGATCCGGGCAATCCGCCGGGTGGTGGCATTTCAGGCACGCGTCCTGAAGCGATTCGGAACCGGATGATTGCCGGGGGCGATGCGGATCATGGCAGGTGGTGCACGTCAGCGTGTCGCTGTGCTTGAAGCATTTGCTCTCGCGCAGGTATTGGATCTGATTGGCGACATGGTCGTCTTCATTGTACGTGGTGACGTGCGTCCGGTAATACGATTCCAGAGGCTCGCCCGGCCGATAGCGCAAAAACGGCCCGCGCTCTTTGACCGCGTTGCTATGGCACTGCGTGCAGACTTCGAACTGGCGGTCGCGCGGGAGCTGGCCGGGGTGTACGATCGAATGTCCCGATTTGGCATTCGGATGCGCCTGATGAAAAGCCACATGGTCGCGACCCGGACCGTGGCACTTTTCACACGTGACGCCGCGCACGAAGCTGTCGGGCCGATACTGGTTGAGGGTGCCGGGAACGTATGCAAACCAGGTATTGTGGCACTCCAGGCAGCGGGGAGTCATTTCGCGGGAGAAGTCTCCCCCGCTATGGGGAACGATCGGGGATGCCCCCCATTGCCGGGAAGCGTGCATCCACGCGATCGGGAGCTCGCGTAACTTGTTGTCGGCGTGCCAGGTCAGGTACACGTCGTCGGCCGAGCCGGCCCCCAGCACCAGGTCGATCCGCGACGTCGTTCGCTGTTCTCCCGCCGGCGTCTGCTGAATGGCGGTCTGGAAGAATTCGTTCCCGTCGCGCGTCATCTCGAATCGCAACCGCGGATCGCGCGCTGCAAAAGATCCCTTCCCGAGGGAAAACTCTGACGGCATCGCCGCGACCTCGGGCAGCCGGCACGTTCGAAAATGGCGCGAACCCTGCATCACGGCCACGCGCTCGGCGTGGCACTCGGCACACGCCTGGGGGCCCAGATAACCGGGGTTGACAACCTCCGGTCCTTCGGAATCGGCATTCGCACCGGTATCTGCCGGAGGAGCCGCCGGGCTCGGGGAAACCTGCGCCCGGAACCACCACCAGCTCGCCGCCCCGGCGAAAGCAACGAGCACCCCCACGATCGCACCGATTCTCTTTCGGCGAGAAGAAAACCGTCGCCCCGAGAAAGCCGGGTCGTCCCTGTCATTCGTTTCAACAATGCCGCGCATCGCTTGTCGCCCCGCGTTCATACGTTTCACATGTTGCCCCGGCATATGTTAGAGTATTGTGTACTTGGCGGCAGTTCCAGTCGTTTTCCCAGGATCTGAATTGGATTTGATCGCAGGTTCCTCCATAATCCATGATTTCATGACGCTACCCCGCGGTCGACATCTCCGTCGCCTCATCGTCGCGATTTTCATGGCTGGCGCCCTGATCGGCGTGGGAGCGGGCTGGCGGACCCTCGGAGTCGCCTGGAAGATCAGGGCCGGGCAGAAGGCTCTTGCCGTCGGTGACGCCGCCGCGGCGCTGAAGCATTTTCTGGCCGCCGAGCGGCTCGATCCACGCCACGCCTTGACGCAGTTTCTGCTGGGACGAACGTACCGGCGACTGGGGAATGCGGAGGAAACGGCCAGTCGGCTGCAGCAGGCCCGGGATTGCGGCTTTCCGGTCCAGCGGCTCGAACGTGAATGGATCCTTACCAGGGCGCAAGCCGGGTTGCTCGCACAAACCGAACCCGCTCTGTACAAATTGCTGACCAGTGCCGGCGAAGACGGCCCCGAGATCTGCTCGGCCTTCGTCAGCGGCTACGTGCAGAACTATGAATTCGAAAAAGCCCGGCAGATTCTCGAGGCGTGGATCGGTGACTACCCGAACGATCCCGAGCCGCGGATTGCACTCGGAAAAATATCGCTGCACTGGGCCAATTTACCGGAAGCGGAAAAGCAGTTCCGGCTGGCGCTGAAATTGTGCCCCGCATATCGCGGAGCCGTCGACCTTCTGGGCGAGACGCTGGTCGAGCAGAAGAAATACCAGGAAGCGCTGCCCCTGCTGCAGAACGACGACCGCCAGGATGATTCTGCCGCCCAGCACCGGCTACTCGTAGCGCAGTGCCTGCTGAATCTCGGGCGCGAGGCTGAATCGCTTGAGATTTACGCCGACATCGTATCGCAATTCCCCGAAAACTGCGCCGCCCTGCTCGGATTGGGCAAGGCGAAAACCTGGGCGGGGCAATTCCAGGAAGCGCTCGTCGATCTGGACCGCGCCCTCGACCTGTGTCCCCGCAACCTCGACGTCCGCTATGCCCGGGTGCAGGCCTTGTCGTTACGGGGCGATCAAAGCCGGACGCAAACCGAGTTGCGTGAAATTTCAACCGCTAGGGCGTCGCTCGCCAAAGCGGGAGAACTGGCGTCCGAAATACTCAAGCATCCCGACAAACTTGACGCACGCGTCGAAATTGGCACAACGCTCATCGAATACGGGGACCGTGCCGAAGGCGTCGCCTGGCTGCTGTCCGTCCTGCAATATCAGCCCGATCACCAGGAGGCACACCGGCTGCTCGCTGACTATTACGAAAAGGAGGGCGATCACGATCAAGCCGAGCGTCACCGTCTCGCCTTGAAACCCCGCTGACAGCAGTCACGCGAAGCGGCAAATCTCAGCAGGAAGCCCCCCGCGTTCCGAGGCAGAGAGGCCATCGGCAAGGCCGAATACTGCGATCAATTCTCGTCCGCGGCTGCATAGTGGTCGTGCCGGCATGACGAACCGCGAGACACGTACGCCCTGACGCTCAGTCGTCTGCAAGCTGTAAAATGAACCGATTCGTTCCCTCGGCCTTCACGGTCTCCTTCAACGTCGTCGTGGCTTGAGATGCGTATTTCACCGGCAAGGTCATTTTGGATGTATTCAAACCAGCCTCCGAATCTTTTTGCTTGTTGTACTGCTGCGCCATTTTGGCCGGATCGTCCATTGCCGAGGTGTCCACCGTCGCGTTGGCTGCCTCCTCTTTGACGACGGTGATCTTATGTTCGCCGGCGACAGCCCCATCGTTGATCGCAGCCGTCGAAAGCTGAAATTTCCCCTCTTTGTCTGTGATGCCACTGGCGGGCGCAGACGAACCTTCCGCCATGAAGGTCACTTTGGCCCCCACGACCGGCTCTCCTTTGTACGCCACGCTTCCGCTGACCGGATAAGTCTTCGTCGGCGCAACACCACCGCCTGGGCAACCGAGCAAAAACGCCAGACACACGCCGGCGACCGCCGTACAACGTAATTGGATCATGTTCATTATGAAGCCTGTGAAGCGCGCGTCAGAAAAAACAACAACGTCATGGAGCACTTGAAAATTCGAGGGCTCCATGACGCACGATGAATGAACTTCTCGAAGCAGGCTAGAATTCGCCGACGGGCTCGCCGTCACGGCGGTCACCCATCCTCTGGTAGGTCGTGTAGTTAACGTTGTCTGAGAGGAACCGGGCGGACCCGTCGGCCAGCAGGAAATGGGCGCCACCGGTATGCTGAGACTTGAATCCCTGGCTCGTCGTCCAGTTTTGCCAGTGATTGCACCCGGGGTAGGTTGGATGCGCACCTGCCGGTGGCGAAGTAGAATTCCAACCTGGCTCACGAACGCAGAAAATCTTGAAGTTGATCGGCGCCGTCGTCGCTACCCATATCGAATTGAAGTGCATCCAGCCATTTCTCGTATGGTCGCCGCACTGCGGACGAAGTTCGCCGGCCATGATGATATTGGATGACCCGTCGACGAGATCGCGGAAGTTTGATCCCCAGCCCAATCGGCTCATCACGCCGGAGATATCTGTCCCATTCCAGCTGTTTCCATGACCCGCCCCTGCTGTTTTGAATAGATTTCCTGCGATCCCATCGGCATTGCCCGACGGAATCAGGCCGACACACGACCCCCAACCCGTACCCAATGAATCCATCCGCTGATTGCCAATGCTCAAGGCGTAATTGGTCTTGTAGCTGTGGCCATCGATTCCCGTCGAATTTTCGCTGGGACATTGCAATATGGGTATCATCCTATGCCGGTACAGAGTGCCGGTCGAATCGGCCTGGTCCTCGATGCCATTGCCACCGAAGAGATTGAAATTGAGCTGATTATACATCGGCGACTGATCCATGAACGGCAACAGCCGCACAAAATAACTTCCTTTGCTCGACGGACTCCATTCGCCGGGCGTACCAAGCCCGCAAATCGACATGGGGAACTGGTTGTACGCGTCGTGGTAGTTATGCATGGCCAGCCCCAGGTTGTGCAAGTTGTTCCTGCACGTCGTTCGACGAGCCGCTTCCCGCGCCTGCTGCACGGCAGGGAGCAGCAATGCGATGAGTACGGCAATAATCGCAATCACAACCAGCAATTCAATGAGTGTAAACGCACGTGCTTTACTTCCCGGCGACGTACCGGACCGGAGCCTTGACATCAGTATGCCACCAATCATAGCGCAATCTCCTAAACGGAAGGCAAAAAAAAAAAGACACAACCGCGACTCTCACACGCAAGCGAGACGCGACGCAAGAGAACACAAACGATGATTCACGCGTCAGTCCCGAGTAACATCGGGCGACCGCCCGAAATACAAGAAATCCTGTCGAATTATCATTGGATCATGAATTTTTCCGACCAGCAACAAGCCATGATAATCCGGGAGTCAACCCTCTGTCAAGCAAAAACGAACAAAAACTTCGAAATAAAGATTGTCAAATCCGCTCTTGAAGAAACCGGAAAAAAATGCAGAGCTTTCGGTCGCAATTCGAGCTTTTCAGCGCTCGGCATCACTCGTGCCGATCGGCGGCGGCGAGTTTATGGATCAGGGGGGTACGGCCCTCGATGAGGACCACAGCGCTTTCCGCGGGAATGCCGAACCAGCGGTCCAGCCCCCCGACAGGCCAGCGGATTTCCAGGCAGTCGACCGTCTGAACCGATCCCAGGCCCAGAATGACCCGCCGCTCATTGGAAGCGAAGAAACCGTCTCCGCCGCAAATCTCATGGACCTGTTTGATCCCGCCACCGGTGACCGTGATCCGGGCGCCGATCGCGTCGCGGTTCGATTCCACCCCGATTAAATCGAGAATCAGACGACTGCCGACCCCCACGGTTTCATTCCGCAAGAGGGCGGCGGGCTGATCGAGATCGACCACGACAAGATCCGGCCTGCCGTCCCGGTCCCAGTCGAGTCGAGCCGCCGCGCGGCCCAGGTATTCACCTTGAAAATACGGGCCTGCGTCATGCGACGAATCGGCAAAGTTCGCCCCCCCCAGGTTGTAAAAAACCTGCGGCGACATTTTCCACGGCTGGCCTTTATGGCGGAAGTCGTCGACGTGTCCGTTGGCGACGAACAGATCGAGACGGCCGTCAAGATCAATGTCGATGGCCTGCGTTCCGAACCCCAGAAACCGGCGGGTGGGAACGTCGAGTTGCGCGGCACGGGTGTCGTCAACGAACAGCAGGTCCCCCTGGTTGCGGTAAAAAGTCGCCGATTGGAGGTAAAAATTGGTCACGAGCAGATCGAGTAACCCGTCGCCGTCGAGATCGCCACAGGCAACTCCCATGCCGGCCTGCGAGTCCCCCGTGCCGCTGACACCGGCTCCCGAGGCCAGCCCGCGTTCCTCGAACTGCAATCGGGCCCCCGGCTGCGCCGTGCGGTTCCGGAACAGGAAATTGGGCGTCGTATCGTTGGCAACGTAGATATCGGGCCAGCCGTCATTGTCGAGATCGGCCACGACAATTCCCAGGCCTTTGCCTTCGTCAACCGTGATCCCTGCGGCGGCGGAAACGTCTTCGAACGTACCGTCGCCCCGATTACGGAAGAGCCGGTCCGGTTCAGCCGGGAAGTTTTGCGGGCTGCACGTGCGGACGTGACCATCCTCGGGATGGCAGGTCAAATACGGCTCGCGGACGTACGTGACGATGTATAAATCGAGGTTGCCGTCGCGATCGAAATCGGCAAATGCCAGGCTCGAATGCCAGGCTTCACCGATGATTCCGGCGACAGTCGAAACGTCTGTCAGCGTGCCGTCACCATTGTTGCGGTACAGGACATTGGTCCCGAAATTGGCCACGACGAGGTCGTCAAACCCATCATTGTCAAAATCGCCGGCGCTCGTTCCCTGGCTGTACTGAGCATCACCCAGGCCCGCGGCTTGGGTAACATCGCGAAAGGTCCCCTCGACACTCTGAAACAGACGGTCGCGCCATGGCTGATCGTTCTGCGGCCCGACGGGGAGCGGACACCCCTGGGCGAAATACAAATCAGGCCAGCCGTCGCGGTCAAAATCGAACGCCGCCACGCCACCTCCCAGGGTTTCGAGGATGAATCGCGAGCCACCCGCTCCGTTATGGTACTGGAACTCGACGCCCGCCTGAGTGTGCCAGTCGACCAGCCTGATCGCAACGCGGCCCTCCACCGAGGGGGGCCGCTTTAATCGCAGGAGGGGGAGCGCCGCCGGGAGCGGAACGTCGGCATCCGTCCGGAGACGGGTTGTGTCCGTTGCCCAGTTCGCCAGTTCGCTTTGCGCGCGTTCGACCGCCTCGGCGTACAGACCCCTGGCCCGCGAATCGGCGGGATTCCAGGCAAGCACCTGTTCGAGCCATGCGGCGGCTTCGTCGGCCCGCTCAAGTTCTACAAGCAGTCGGGCGATTTCCACTGCAATTTGCGCGCGGAAATCGGAGCGTTCTGCATCGTCGCCATCGTCGGCGTTCTCCCGATCACCAGACTCAAAGCGCCAGATTTTTGGCCCGACCAGTTCCAGAAATCGAGCCCGTTCCGCGACGAGCAGTTCGATCAGCCGGGCACGATGCAGGATGCGGTTGGCTTCATCGTGGCGCCCGGCGCGCTCGAGGGCCTGTCCCAGCTCGAAAACGGTCGGCCGATGATCGGCGTCACGCTGCACGGCCCGGTCGAACCAGGCTGCCGCCTGTTCCCAGTCGCCGGCCGCCGCGTACGTGGCGCCGTAGGCACGAGCCAGATGCACGGAGGTCTCGTCGGTCCGCGTTTCAGTTCCCAGAATTTGACGCGCGCGGTCGGGATTCTGGCGCCGCAGCAGAACGTCAGCGAGCATCCCGCGCAGCGCCTGATCGAACGGCCGCGCCGCCAGCGACCGGTCGAGCAGTTCGATCGCTTTGTCAACCTGTTCGGAAGCCAGTTGGCACTCGGCCAGAGCCAGGATGCTGTTCACATCGTCTGGATCGGCAGCGACGAACTTCTCAAGCTCGGTAATCTGTGACGGCCAGTCGAAGACGGTGCCCATGAACCCGGTCGAAAACGTCAATTCGGCGAGGGTCCACGGACGCTCCGCGCGGACCGCAGCTAATTCGCGGCGGAGTTCGGCGTCGCGGATCTGCAATTGGTAGAGAAAGATGAGCCGCAGCCGCGGCGCCAGGTATTGCGGGTACAATTCCGTCGAGCGGCGGAACAGCCGTTCGGCATCGCGTGCGCGATAGGCCGCAAAGGCCAACTGGCCCTCAGAAAACCGAGCCGTAGCAGCTTCCCGCGGATGATTGTCGGGAATGGCCGCCCAGTACTTCGCCGCTCCCGGGCCGTCTCCCAGATTGCGCGTCGCCTGGCCGCGGTACAGCAGGGCCCTGCAATTGTTCGGCTCCCGTTCCAGAATCTGATCGAGGAGTCGCACCGCCCGCAAATTGTCCTTCGCATCAATGGCGGCGATCGCCTGCCGCAGCAGCATTCCCGAAGGAGTTCGCGGCCAAAACCAGTGCTTCAAGACCAGGCCGCCGGCCAGAAAAAGCAGTCCCAGCCAGCCCGCAACGATGAGATACCGTCGAGCCGGCCGTTTCGCTTGAATCACAAGATTACCTCTGAGTCGATACGACCGCGAAGCGTCGCATAGGGCGACTTCTTCGACGATCAACCGTTGCTGGTCGCGATGAACCGGTCCCTCAAGAACCTGTCGTCGGCCGCCCGGCCTGGAAACGGCGACTTGGGTCCGTTTCCTCAGGACGTTTCATTCAGCGGGTTTGACCGGGGGGCTGGGAGTAGGCCGACCGGTGTAGACGTCGCTCTCGGGATGGAGCTTTTTCCACTCGCTCCAAGTCGACTTTTCGACAGAGACTTTACTGAGGGGGATCTTGTCGGAATTCTGCGCAAACATGTGGCTGTTGATCAGCAGCAGCATCCCCTCCCCCGACCAGCCCCCGAGCTGGACATTCAAGGGCTCGCTTCGATTCTTCGCCGTGAATGCCCGGGCGCACCCCGTGCGATCACAGAACGTCACCGTCACGGGAACACCGTCGATCAGATCGTTGATCACCTTGGTGTCGTACGTGCTCATGGCATCACAGACGTAGGCGCGATGCACGTCCCCCACCGACACGCCGATGACCTCTGCTCCGAGTTCCAGATCGGCCTGGTCCGCCGACTCAGTCGGGGGCAGACGCGATCCCGGACGGATGAACGGCGTCGCGCCGTCGGTCATGGGCATCGGCAAGCTGAAGGTCTCCGAAGGGGGGGCGGTTTCGGAGCAACCAAGCAACAGCAGGCACGTCAGCGCCCCTCCCAAAGCGAATTTCACGCTGAGTGTCGCAAAAATATGCACCGGCTCGTTCATCGTTCAACCTGTTGAAAATTTGCCGCAGACGACCGGCTGCCCGCCGTGTGATATGCGACGTGGCCGCTGATGACCGATGATGAATTCACTCCCTTTTCCAATTTAACAGGGAGAGTGTGTCGCGGCAAGCACGACTTCGCACGCCCCGCTTCGTGACGGCGATTGGCGCCGCCGTCTAAGTCCGGCATCGCTACGGAGCTTCCGTGTCCGCCAGCGCCGCGCGCGCCTGAACGTGACGGGGTGCGATCGCCAGAGCCGAGCGAAACCACATCCGGGCCAGATCGGGTTTGCCGAGTTTGCGGGCCAGAACTCCCAGCCGGTAGCGGACCTCAGGGTCATTGGGTTTCTCGGCTGCTTCCTTGTGGAGCTCGGGAAACAATTGCTCATCTCTCTCGGTCTCCAGCCGAAGCTGCAACTGGGCTTCGGCTTTCTCTGTCTCGCCGCGCCGGCTGTAGGCCTGCGAAAGGTGGAAATGGGCCTGGCTGCTGTAGGGCGCCTGGCGGACGGCATCTTCCAGCACGTCCACGGCTTCATCATATCGGCCTTTCAGCAGCAGCAGTGTCCCGCGTTTCAGTTTTGCCGGAAGGTAAAGCGGATCGAAGGCAAGCGCCTCCAGCAGCCGCTCTTGTGCTTTCTCAGTCTGGCCCTGACTCTCGGCGCACTCGGCTTCCAGAACCAGCACAGGCGCCGTCCGATCGCATTCCCGAAGCGTTTCGAGGGCCTCGTCGAATTGGCCCAGCTTGACCAGCGACTCGGCCAGTTCCTCCAGGACGTTCGCCCGATCCCACTGCGGATCGCGGCGCAGCGATTCGCGGTAATGATCGATCGCCTGGGCGTACTCTCCATAGTCCTTGCTGATCAGTCCGCGCAGGCGTTCCGGACGAGGATCGTGCGGCGCCTTATCCGAAATGATCGTCAATTCGACGTCGGCTTCGGCCGTGCGTCCCAGATCGTACTCAGCGGACGCGAGCCAACGTCGCGCATCGATGGCTTCGGCGTCGAGGGCCAGCGCTGCCTGCGCCGTTTCAACCGTCGCGATATGCTGACCCAAAGCATAATAACAACCGGCGGCGGTCGTCCGGGCTTCGACGGCTGTCGTCTCGTCCGCGACGGCGTATTGCAGTTCTTCGAGCGCTTCGGTTGGCTTTCCCTTTCGAGCGAGCCAAAGCCCCGCCAGGAGCCGCCCTTGCGGTTCGAAATCCGGCGTGTCAATCAACCGCCGCGCTTCGCGCATCACCACGGCGTGGTTTCCCGCCTCCAGGGCACGGCGCCCGCGGCGATAGCAATTCTCCGGACGAAGCGAATTCCACCGCTGGCCCACCGCCAGCACTGCCACCCCACCCAGAATTCCCGCGAAAACCCAGCCCTTCCGGCGCGAGGGCACGCGAGGCTCGCCGCTGCGGTCGTCGATCCCGCGCGACGGTGGGTCAGTCGTCATAAAACGTATTCTTCCAGGAATTCGCCGCTCTTTCGCCCCGGAACCGTCTTGGAGCATGTCGCTGGGGCGTCATGCAGACTTCAAAGTCGATCTCTAACCCAGAATACCCCGACTCGCGAAGGACATCAAGCATTGTATTTTGAGCGGCAGCAGGCGTTTCGGTGCCGTAGTCCGCATCTCAGCGAGAAGGACGCCGCGCATCGCTCGCGCTTGCAACCGGTCCCTCGTTCCACCATACGGTTGCTTCCGGCAGACTGGTCGATGCGTTTCCGAAGCCGCCCACAGCGATGTCCAGGCGGCCATCGTCATCGAAATCTCCCAGGACCAGCGCGGCAAAATGGCAATCGGCCCGCTGCAGACTGTGCCGGGCGAATTTCCCAGGGGCAATCTGCTCAAGCCACAGCAGGGCGTCGAAATCCGATCCTGATTGCTGCCCGAAGAGTTTGCGGGGAATCAACGCGCAGGCGGCAATGTCGAGATCGCCGTCGCCGTCGAGGTCTCCTGCCACAGCGCGGTGGACGCCCGGCATCGCGGCGAGATGGTGCGTCGCGAATGACCCGTCCCCCTGGTTCTCGAGCCACCGGATGCCGTGGTACGGTTTCAGGTAAAAGCTGTCGAATGTGTCGCCGTTGGTGTACAGCACGTCGATGTCGCCATCCTGGTCGAGATCGATCAGTTCGATTCCGCTTGAGCCAAACGCCGGCTCACCGGCGGCGAAAATCGGTTCGCGGCGAAAGCGGTTATCGCCCTCATTCAGAAACGCCTCGATCGTTTCATGCTCCTGACTGATGAGAGCCACGAAATCAAGCCGTCCGTCGCCGTTCAAATCCGCGACAGGGACGTGGATCGTACCCGGACGCGAGTCGACGACGTGCAGTTCGAATTGCGCCGTCCTGCCAGCGATGGTCTTGTTTTCGAGGAGCACGATCCTTCCCGTTTTGTGCCAACCGAACTCTGCCACAATCAGGTCCAGGTCGCCATCGCCGTCGAAGTCTCCCGGCTCAACGTCAGCCACCCGGCCGAGCCCGCCCTGAATGACGATGACTTCGAACGCATCGCCTTCGGTCCGCCGCAACCAGACGACCCGTCCGTTCGCGTGATCGGCCGGCAATCGGCTGCCGAGGTCGGCAACGACCAGGTCGAGCCGACCGTCGGCATCGAGGTCGACCGGAACGGCATGCACCGGGTTGTCGAGCCTGGCCAGCGATTTGAAAGTGATTTCATTGCGATTCGGCCGTCCCGCGCGGATGTCACCGCTTCCCATGTCGCAGGCCAGCAGGACGGGTCGATCGCCGAACGACAGCCGGTCCCAGCGCAGCGAGGCGATCGCCGACCCGTTATGCACAGACTCAACATTGACCTTCGAAGAGCCGGCGCGGAACAAAACTCCAGACGGGGCTGGATCGTCCCGAGCGGGGGGAATATCGATTTTTTCGGGAGCCTGGCTGCGGAAATACGTCACGACACGTTCGAGCGGCGGCGGCTCCAGGTCTGTCCGCCCCGACTGGGTGTAGAAATCGAACCCCTTGCTGACTTCCTCATGCCATGCATCCTTAGGGAAACCGTCGGGGGAAGGGACAGCGTGGCAATTGCCACAGAACACCGTAACCTGCGACCGCACGGCGTCGATTTCGGCGGGTGAGGCCTGCGGGACGACCTTACCGAAACCTGGCGAGCGCGCGCCGCGCGGCTGCAAATAGATCAGGGCGATCGCCACTGCCGCCGGCAGGCACACTCCAACGACGAGGCGAACTGAAATTTTGCCGCCGCGGCAGGACGCCGAACGTGCGAGCAGTTTCGTACGAACTCCAGAACGACAAATCATGATAACCTCGATGTTCGCACCGCCGCCAGGGATTGTCCAGCGGACCGCGGAGTTAACCCAGAGGCCCCGGCAGACGTTCGAATGCACGCGTGCCGATCGCCGTCGGAGCGGGTCATTTCCGTTGCCGCAGTGTCGCTGGGCAGCGGGTCAATTGGGAGCTTCGATGGCCGATTCGCCTGAGACAGTGTTTGTGAAAATCGCGGGCAATCCGTGGATTGTATTCGCTCGAAATGCCAGCGATCGCGTAGAGAGGAATTGGCTGGCGTGTTACAATCTAAAAAGTCGTGGAATGCCGCCGCGAAGGTTGATTGCCGGGAAATCGGGTACCCCGCAACGTCCCTGAAATCCGTCCGTTGCCTGCCGAAAACTTCAGGAATTGGCGCAGGGGACGTCGAAAAATGAACAGCAATTGTGGCAAATGGCCATCGGGTTTCAGACTCGGTGCATTAACGTACCGGCTGGCGTTCGGCCTGTTGGCATTGGCGATTGCCGCCGGTTGTGGGAATCGGGTCAAGCCTCCGCCTGGTGCTGTTAACGGGTCAGCCGCCGGTACGGGAAAGGCGGGCGCCGCCAAACTCGCCCTCGAGACGCTGGCCCGGTTCACCGATGTCGCCGACGCAAGCGGCGTGCGATTCACGTTTCGCGACGGGCAGGAGGCAGGCCACTTCGCCATTATAGAATCGCTCGGGGGTGGTGTGGCCCTCTTCGATTATGATGCTGACGGAACGCTCGACCTTTTCCTTCCCGGCGGCGGAAGGTACGGCGCGAACAATGAAATCCTGGGTCTTCCGGGTGCGCTGTATCGCAACGGCGGCGACCGTTCGTTTCTGGATGTGACGCGCTTGGCAGGCGTCGACCTGGCCCCGCACTACAGCCACGGGACGGCGGTCGGGGATTACGACAATGATGGGTTCCCCGATCTGCTGGTCACCGGCTATGGCGGACTGCAGTTGTACCGCAACCAGGGAGACGGCACATTCGAGGAAGCCGCACGAGAGGCGGCGCTGAACGACCCGCTCTGGAGTTCGAGCGCCGCCTGGGGCGATCTCAACGGCGACGGCGTGCTCGATCTGTTCGTGGCGCATTACGTCAACTGGTCTTTCGACAATCATCCCTTCTGTCCCGCCGGGAATGACGATCAGCGCGACGTCTGCCCCCCCAAGAAATTCGAAGGGCTGCCCGACGTATTGTATTTTGGCGTCGGCGACGGCACCTTTCGCGACGGTTCTGCCGAGGCGGGCTTGATGCACGCCGGCAAGTCCGCCGAAGTCTCGATGTTCGACAGCGACAAAGGGCTGGGAGTTTTGCTTGCCGACGTCGATCTCGACGGCGATCTCGACATTTATGTTGCCAACGACACGGTCCCGAAGTTCCTGTACCGCAATCGGGGGAATGGGGTTTTCGATGAAGTAGGCGGCCAGAGTGGTGCCGCCCTCTCCGACACAGCCACGTCGGATGGCAGCATGGGGCTGGATATCGGCGATTTCAACAACGACGGGCTTCCTGATTTGTGGGTTGCCAATTACGAACGCGAAAGCCTGGCGTTGTACCGGAATGAAGGAGATTGCCAGTTCCTGCACGTCAGCCGCTCGGCCGGGGTCACCGCGGTGGGTTCTTTGTTCGTCAGTTTCGGAACGCTGTTTCTCGATTTCGACCGGGACGGCGACGAAGATATTTTCGTCACGAACGGACACGTCATCCGATACCCCGTCAATGCCCCCCT
>SIAF01000152.1 GCA_009691905.1 Planctomycetaceae bacterium
AAAGCAGAGGTTGAAGGTACCATTTTTCTTTCCGCAGGACTGAATTCCCCTTCTCCATCCGCGAGACCACGAATGCCCTACGAATCAAGCCACTTCGCTCACTCCCAACGCTAGAAACTCACAACCCTAGATCAGGAGGTCTGAACCTATACAACGTCAGAACGACCCAGACCAATTCGCCCTTATTCTGGAATTGGATGGCGATCAACGGTCGCTCGGCTCCCTACCTGACGCCGCAAGTCTGTCGGCTGGGAGAACGAGTGCGGTTCCGAATCCTGAATATCAGCCCGATGCAGGGGCACGCGATTCACCTGCACGGCCACACGTTCTGGGTCACCGGCCAGGACGGAGCGCGGCGTCCGAAAACGAGCTGGATTGCTCGCAACAACGAGGTCGTCGGCCCAGCCCAGGTCTCTGATATTGAGATCATCGCTTACGATGCGGGCGACTGGGTGTTCCACTGCCACATGATCTGGCACATGATGAACCATGTGACTCCTGTGGTGGGACCGATGAGCCGTACAGGCGTTGACGTCAGCCGCTACAAGGCCGATCTGGAAGACACTCCCCCCGTCCAGATGCAACACGACGATCCCGGGTTTCTTCAGCCCGGATACCCTCGATCGATCGCGACTGGAAGTATGACGCCGGAGCAGTTGTTCAAGATCCAGTCGAAACGAGAAGTGCGCGGGATGCGCGAAGACTGGTACACCGGGGCCGAGGGGTTGTTCCAGATCCTGCGCGTCTTGCCCGACGACCTGTTCGACCTCGTAATGACGAGCGAAGAACCGGTTCCACCAGCGTACGTCTTCGAGCAGATCGTGACTCGTCGCGAGCGGGAGGAGAAACGTCGCGCCGAGCTGAGGAAACTGGGCTATCCCTATTAAACTCGGGCGACGATCGGAAGCGAAACGATATGGACGACCGTAATCAGCAAGTCACGCCAAACCCGCGAGCGCCCAGGGAGCCGCCCCCCGAGCATTTGCGATTCACGCCGTTCGCGCCTCTCGACCAGGTTGCACCGGCCGGACCGCCCCCTCGACCGGGGGAACCGTTCGTCGTCCCCGGCGATATTACCGAGATTCCTCCCGGCAAACACACGCTGGCCCGTGAGTTTGAGGCCTTCGACCGGACGAAGCCGACGTATGGCGGACTCGAAGACGGTGACACGTATCTCGGGAAGCTCGTCGCAGGCCTGCGCGCCGCAAACCAGCCACCCGTCGAAATCACTTCGTTGGACATTCCCAAACTCTCGTTTCGGATGATCGACGGCTTCAAGGAGTTTCACCTGGTCGCAGAACCTGTCCAACGCGAACTCTACCCCGGCCAGTTCGTCGACACATACGGCTATAACAAGACGACTCCAGGCCCGCTTATCGAGGCGACCCAGGGAGATCGAATTCGGATCATTCTGACCAACAATCTGCGTGAGCCGACGACACTTCACCTCCATAACATCCAGGTTCCGGTCGAATACGACGGAACCCCGGGGCTGACCGTCACGCCGCTTGCGCCCGGCAAGACGCTCACTATGGAGTTCCGTCTGCATCAGGCGGGCACGTTCGCATACCACTCTAAACTCCCGTTGCAGCAAGGCTCGGGAATGATTGGCATGTTTGTCGTCCATCCCCGTAAGGCCTGGTTGCCCACCGTCGATCGCGACTTCGCCCTCCTGCTTCAGAACTTCTCGATCCTGCCGGGAACGACTGTGAACGACGTCAATTCGCAACACGATGGTGAGACAGTGACAGGCTTCGGCTGGAACTGGCAGGCAATCAACGGCCGCACGGGGCCATTTACAACTCCGCTGGTCTGTCAGCATGGCGAGCGCATTCGCCTTCGAATGATGAATTTCTCGCCGAATCAGGGACATGCGGTCCACGTCCACGGACACGTCTACTGGATCACCGGGCACGAGGCGGGCCGCGAACCGAAGTCGGAGTGGTACGCGCGGACGACAGAAATCGTATTGCCGGGGCAAGGGGCCGATCTGGAATTTGTCGCCAATAACCCTGGTGATTGGGGCATCCATTGCAATATGGCCCTGCACATGACGAATCATCTCGTCCCGCCGATCGGCCCGCGAATTCGCGATCGCGACGGCACGACGTCCCGAGCACGTCTCGACCAGGCTCCGCCCGGCGAATCCACTCCCAGCGAAGACAATGCCGGCCAGCCGCTGGCTCCCACCGGAAACTACCGCGTGAACTGGACTGCCGATCAAATCACACGGCTCAATGCCAAACGGGAACTGCGAGGGATGCATCCGGACTGGCTGCTCGGCCCCACGGGCTTGTACACAATCCTTCGCGTGCTTCCACCAGACTTGTTCGACCTGGTCATGAACAAAGACGTTGCGGTTGCACCCGGTCAGGTATTTGACGAGATCGTCCGCCGCGCGAATCGAGCGAGCACCCAGTGACCTCGACGGACCAGGCGTCCGCAGGGACGCCATATTCACAGTCAATCGACAGGAAACGAGCCGATGACCGCGCAATCCACGAGACGACAGTTTTTGCAGAGCACAGCCGCGGCGGGCGTCTTGTCGGCGGGCGCCGCTGCCGCCCACGCGCACGTCCAGGCCGACGCTGAGACCGACGACTTTGACGAATTCAGCTACTTTAGCCGGTATTACCCGTCTTACGGAGGCCCCGAAGACAGCGACACGTACATGGGCAAGCTTGTGCCGGGGCTGCGCCCGACAGGCCTCCCTCCGGTGCCCGTCATCCAGCCCGACATTCCGCGGATGGCGTGGACCTGGGAGGACGGCATGAAAGTCTTTCGGCTCTTTGTCGAACCGGTTCGCAGGGAGCTTTATCCGGGTCGCTGGATCGACCTGTACGGAGTCAATGGCTCCGTACCCGGCGAGTTCATCGAAGTGACGTTGGGTGACACCACCCGAATGGTCCTGCACAATCACCTCGCCGATCCGATCACGCTGCACTGGCACGGCGCCGAGCTGCCAGTCGACCTCGACGGAGTTCCCGGCGTAACCACACGCCCGATTCTGCCGGGGGAAACATTCGTCTACACCTGGCGCTGGAAGACGGCGGGAACTTTCTTCTACCACGCCCACATCGCCCTGCCCGAGATCATGGGGCTGGCGGGCTATATCATCGTTCAGCCCAGAGTTGCCTGGGATCCGCCCGTCGACCGCGACTTCCTGCTGCTGACGCAAAGCTTTGCGCTGTTGCCGGCCAACACGGTCGCCAACAACTACCGGCGTCACGAGACGACCGACACCCGGTTTTTTCCGTGGAACTGGCAAACGATCAACGGCCGGGTCGGTCCGTATACGACTCCGCTCGTCTGCAAACTGGGCGAGCGAATTCGCGTGCGGATCGTCAACTACACGCCGCTCGCGCCGCGATCCTTCCGCTTCAACGGCTATCCCTACTGGATCACCGGCAACGAAGGCGCCCACGAACCTTTTTCGAGTTGGAAACTGCGCGGCTCGACCAAGGTCGGGATTGCGCAGTCGTGGGACTGGGAATTCATCGCCAACAACCCCGGCGACTGGCTGATGCACGACGAGATCATGCAGCACAAGCTGAACCATTCGCAGCCTCCGATGGGCCCCCGCTCGCGAGCAGGAGACGACATCAGCCGATACAAGGCCAACCTCGAAGACCGCCCGCCGGCGCATTTGAACGACGATCTGTACGACCGGCCGGGTTATCCGCGCAACCTCTACCAGATCAATTGGACTCCCGAGCAACTCGCCAAGTTAAACGCCAAGCGCGAACTGCGCGGCATCAGGCCCAATTGGTATATGGGAGTCGACGGCTGCTCGACGATGATCCGCGTTCTACCCGACGATCTGTACGATCTGGTGATGAACAGCGACGAGCCGGTTGCGCCAGGGTTTGTTTCTGAAGAGATTGTCCGCCGGCGACCGCTGTACGAAAGAATGTACCTCGAGGAGTTGGCTGCGGCACGGAACAAGGCGCAGTCGTCACGGTGAACCAGGCAAGTGGGGCATCCCGCAAAGTGGAGCGGTCCGTCTCGCTACCATCTCCATCCATCCGACAACCATGAACTGGAGCGCCTACGGCCTTCCGACGGGAACGATCGGCCCAGAGGCGTGAGGCGGTTCAGGAAGTATCCAGACCTTCCTGGCGTAACGGCCGGCTACTTCCTCGACAGTGACGAAAATCGGTCGGCCGACCAGGGAACGCAGGTCGACCCGCTTTCGCACGACCCCGTCGGGAAAGCGAAAATCCGTGTCGGGTCCGATCCGGAACGACGCGGTGTCGTAGACCCCTTCGTGGCGGATCGAAACCTTGGCAAACCGGGTGTCGACCGATTGCACGCGACCCCAGATCTCCCCCCCCTGGGTCATCGAACAGTGTGGACTCAGCGCGCAAGCCGCGACGCACAGGTACCAGCGAATCGAACGCATCGGACAGGTCTCCTCCGAAATGAACACAGGTGTTTAGCGCTTCGTGATCCGCCAGATCACGCCGGTACGGCCGTGCGAGTTCAGCCGGTCGCCTGATAGGGTGATGACTCCGTAGTCGACGACGTACAAAGCGCCGTCAGGCCCCCATTCGACTTGCACAGGTCGTTCCAGTCCACCGCCTCGCGTCGATGTGGCCGGTCCGGGCTTCTGGTTCGCCAGGAGAGCGTAGACATTTCCGGTCTTGATGTTCACGACTTGAACCTTAAATCCTGGCCAGTTGTAATCCACGCCCGACGGCGGGCGATTTGGGCGGCGCTCACGCACCAGTTCGGCTTCTTCGACGACGTCGGGGGTTTGAAACAGGTGTTCTCCCTCGAACTCAGGGACGATCGTTCCCAGTTCCGCCACGATCAGGTCGTCTTTGCTGAACCCGAATTCCGGACGACCGAAGACGCACCCCTGTGCGCCGCAGTGCGGAGTGAGTCGCACGAGCGGTTGGCGGGGCGCATCGGCCCCGTTTAAGAGCTGCCGATGCGTTTCATGAGTCAAAACAAACTCGCCAGCGCCGCTTGGCGCCCGAAATCGGGGATTGGTGAGCGAGCGTCCGCTAAAGAAGTCGGGCCAGCCGTACCATTCCGAATCCACGACGTTGTAGACCGTATCGTCGTCGAACCAGATCGGCCGCGGTTGCGTGGGGTTCGCACCGTTATGCGTGCAAATCAACCGACCGTCGGAGTGGTATCGATAGCCGAAGCTGGAGCGGAAGCCCCACGCAATTCGCTGCAAGCCTGATCCGTCAGGCGCGCAGCGGTAAAACGCCCCGTTGCAGACAGGTTGTCCCGAGACGACTTGGCCGGGTTGTGTGCGGGTCCAAAGCGGCATGAACGCGCCGGTGGGGTTCGCGGCATGTTCGGGGTTCAACTTGCTGAGATGCGTGAGCGGCAGCAAATCTTCGTTCCCGCGCTTCGCCGCCAGTTCATTGGGACTGCGGACATAGATGCCTGCATTGTTGGCCTGTTCGAGCGGAACGATGAAATCTCGCCCGGCCAGCGCGACGTCGGCGCCCGGAATGTCGGCAGCGCGGTGCTTTTGGAACAGGCTGATGATCGCCGCCTCGTGCGCATCAACCACGCCCGCGTTCGATTGGGTCGGGACGAAGAAAACCATCGATCCGTCCGGGCTGAAAATGGGCTTACCGTTGACCGAGGCGCCCCACACCGGCAACCCATTCACGATCGTGCGGAATTCGCCGGTTTCAGGGTTCAGCACCGAGTATCGTGAACGATGCGAGACGTAGATCATGCCGTCATGCCAGGTGATCCCGGTGATCGGCGGAATGATTCCCTCGGGCATGTCGACCGAGGAGTCGTGTTGACATGCGTCATGCATCTCGACGCTGTGGTTGTAAATCAACCGCGTCTTGCCGTCGCCGAGGATCTGGATAATCCGGGCAGGAGGTGACTTGACCGGGTCATTCCCGAAGCCGCTGAAGCCCGATTCGGCGACATAGAGCTCGCCGCGGTTGCCGAACGTGACGTCGATCGGAAAGCTCAGATGATGAGCGAAGACTTCGACCGCGAACCCCGGCGCGGCGACCACTTGATCGGCATCAGGACGTCGAATGGCAGGGCTGACATCCCGCGCGGGGATGATGTAGCGATCGCCACCCGAGCGCGGATGAAACGGCCGGACGGGCCGCTCTTTGGGCCGACTCGGGGGTTCGATATTTGCTTCCTGTGACTGCGCCGTCGAAGAAAAAATAAGGGCGCCGCAAAGAACTTGCGCGAGCCAAGAGAATTCTCGTCTTGCGATTCGACCACGGGCGAGGCCGGATGGATGATCGACGAACATCGCACAACCCCTATACGAGGAACATTAGGACCGCCGCAGTCGTTGTTTGTCAACGGCCCGGTCATTCATCGGAAAAGTTGCCGCGATTGGTGACAATTCAGCTCTGCGCCCGGAAATTCGAGAGCGGCCGTCCCTCGCGGTCGCGCCCGATCCTGATGGGGCCACCGGCCGATTCTTAACATCTGCGGGCGGGCGGAATACTACCTCCGGTTGGAAGGATCGTTGTAACCAAACCTGTACGAGGGACCGAAATCGCTGTAGCCGGCCCCGTAAGTCAGCTTTGCCCGGCCTCCATTGCGCGTGTATGGCGCGTATCCACCC
Organism: Planctomycetaceae bacterium; assembly: GCA_009691905.1. Lineage (GTDB taxonomy): Bacteria > Planctomycetota > Planctomycetia > Planctomycetales > Planctomycetaceae > SIAF01. The sequence goes on from SIAF01000152.1 coordinate 6,575, forward strand.
CAGGGATTCTCGCCGTCGGGTTGAAAGCCCCCCTGCGGCAGGTAGCCGCCGAATCGCGGGAAGCGATATTGATCCGTTCGGTAATTCTCATCACCAGCAGTACATGAAACCGGTGCCGCGATGATCAACAGCAGCGCCAGCAGCGAGTAGCCGGCAACGACCTTGCAATACAAGATTCTCGGGAAAGAAAGGTGCGGCATGCATCACCCGTCAAAGTGGATTGATGATCAACCCCTACCTGATTCCAGCATACCACGCGGCAGAACAGGCGAGGCGTAAAATCGTAAGGTTCGATGCGGTGCATAGGAAACTTCGTAAGGCAGCGCGCTTTGCTCAGCCGCGCAAAAGGGTTTGGGCGGTCGGCTCAACGGACCAGAGTTTGAATGCACTCCAGGATCTGCACCGGCTCGGCCATCCGCCCCGCCCCGATTGTGCCGCAGCTCAGCCAGCCCTCGCCCGGCTCGACGAACTGGACGCCGTCGGCTTTCAGTTGAGCGACGTTGCGTTGCACGGCGAGCTTGGCCCACATGTCGGCGTTCATCGCGGGAGCGACGGCGACCGGCCCGGTGAACGCCAGGTACAAGGTCGAAAGCAGGTCATCGGCCAGGCCGTGGGCGAACTTCGCGAGGCAATCAGCCGTGGCGGGAGCGACGACCAGCAACTCGGCGCGACGCGCCAGACCGATGTGCTCGCCCAGCGGGTGTTCGCGCGGCGCATACAAACTCGTATAAACCGGTCGATTCGTGAGGGCTTCGAAGGTCGTCGCGCCGATGAATTTTCGGGCCGAATTCGTCAGCACGACCGAAACGGCCGCCCCCGCCTGGACCAGCTTGCTGGCCAGATCAGCCGCCTTGTAAGCGGCGATTCCACCCGTCACACCCAGCAGGATTTCACGGCCGTGGAGCATGAGACGCAGGCTTCAGGTGGATTGGATTTCACGCTCAGCAGTCGACGACTCAGAAACCGGAGTCCGCGCGATCGCGAACTTTAACTCTTCGACTCCGTGACTCCTTACAGATCGTCGAGATTCGGCCCGGCAGTGCGACCGGTATCAGGGCCATGTTCGCCGACGACCACGACTTTGCCCGTGGTATCCAGAAAGATCTTGTCCTGCATGATCTCCTGAATCACGATCTCCATCGGATTTTTGGTCTGCAGTTCGACCAGCGCCCGCGCGCCGCGATTCAGGGCCACCATCCGCTTTTGAATCAGGGTCGACAGCTTGAACCGCCCCCCGACTTTGTTGACGATCATTTCTTCTTTAAGGTCTTCAAGCATGCCGCTGAGCCTCCCAGTTCGAGATGATATGGACGATTTCCCTGACCGCCTGATCCAGATCGTCGTTGACGACCTGAAAGCGATACTTCCGGGCTTGTGACAATTCGTTTCGAGCGTTGGCCAGGCGGCGTTGGATAATCTCTTCGGCCTCGGTGCCGCGCCCCCGCAAGCGCCTCTCGTATTCGGTCTCTGACGAAGTCTGCAGAAAAATGCTCAGCGCCTGGGGAAACCGCTCGATGATCTGTCGCCCCCCCTGCACGTCGATTTCGAGCAGCGCCCAGCCTCCTTCTCGCTGTGCCCGGGCAATTTCAGACTGGAGTGTACCATACCAGTTTCCCGTGCCATGCACCTCGGCAGACTCCAGGAATTCTCCGCGGGTGCGTCGGGCGGCGAACTCGTCCGGCGTTAAAAAGTAATAGTTGACCCCTTCGACTTCGTTCTTCCGCGCAGGCCGCGTGGTCGCCGAAACCGATTTCACCAGTTTGACCGGCGATTCGGCGAGCAACCGCTCGACAATTGTCGTCTTGCCGCTGCCGCTGGGGCCCGACAGCACGACAAACTGCATGTCCTCAAAGTCACCCGGCATAGTTCCTATCCGAATGTTGAAAATGGGGACTGGCTCCGACGCGCGGAGATGAATACCCGCGAATCGGACGTGTCCCGGAAGTGCCTGTCCCCTTTTTCAACGCGCTCCTATTCAACGTTTTGCAGAATTTCCCGCATTTTCTCGACGGCAGCCTTCATTTCGACGACGCAGCGGGCAATCGCGACGTTGTTGGCTTTCGAGCCGATCGTGTTGATCTCGCGGGACATTTCCTGACTGAGAAAATCGAGCTTTCGCCCCGCAGCCGCAGGCTCGCGGGCAAACGCGTGGAATTGGTCGAGATGCGACCTCAGCCGCGTGATCTCTTCGTTGATGTCGCTGCGGTCCGAAAAAATGCTGACCTCGCGGATCAGATCGGGCTCGGCGACCGGCACCCCCGAATCGCGCAGCGCCTGCTTGACCCGCTCGAGCAGCTTGATGCGATGCTCAGACACGACCTGCGGCGCCAGCGCCGCAACCTCGTCGAGCCGCTCGGCGATTGACTGGACGTTTGCCGCCAGCTCGCGCTCCATCGAGCGCCCTTCCTCCTCGCGAAAGCTGTGCAGTTTATCGAGCGACTGCCCGAGCAGTTTGCGGATCAGATTCCAATCGGCATCGTGATCGACCGACCGCAGCGTCTCGTCGGCAACCACACCCGGCAACGCCAGCAATTGCCCCAGATCGCCCGGCGGCGGGGCATGCAGCTCACGGGCCGCCGTCTGCAGTTGCATCCAGTAACTGGCGAGGGCGGTCTGGTTCAAGGCAAAATCTTCGGCCCGGTGCAGACGATCGACGCGAATCGTCACGGACACCGTGCCGCGACTGATCGCTTCCCGCACGACCCGCTCGATGTCCCCTTCGAGACCGGCATAGACCTCAGCGCATTTGATCGAGACCTTCAGATAGCGGTTGTTCACCGCGCGGACTTCGACCGACGCCGACAATCCGTCGCCCTGAAAACGGGCGTCGCCGAAACCGGTCATGCTGAGCAACACGGGAACCTCAAATTGACGCGAAAACAAGCAAAGGCAAGGCTGGCGGCCCAAGACAGATCGTACCGATTCGTAGTGTGGACTTTAGTCCACACGAAGAATTCAATTTCGGTGGATGTTTGCGACACGATACGATTCTTCGTGTGGACTGAAGTCCACATTACGGCTTCCGGGACCAGTCAACCTGACATTCATGAATAGACGGACCACTAGGGCCGCGATTGGGGCTGATCGTCAGAGTCTTCGGGGGGTGTTTCCTGCGACGGGGGATCATCGGTCTCGGGAGGCGCTTCGGGGTTGGCCCCCTCCTCCGCCGGTTTGGCGCGGTCGGGCTCGTTCTCGCGGGTCGCCGGCGCACTGTCGGCAGCGTCAGCATCCGCATCGGTTTCGGAAGCCGCTTGATCGTCGTCGTCGGTTGTCCCCGTCGCCTTTTTACCCTTGGTCGATTTCGACTTCAGTGCGCCTTCCGTCAGTCCGGCGTCCGCATCCGATTCGTCAGTTTCAATGGTATTTGCGGCGGGTGTTTTACCTTTCGCCTTGTCGTCCGGACCAATCGTTTCGCCCCCTTTACCTTTGTAATACATCTGATCTTCGACGCTCAGACGCCAACCAGCCAGGCAGGCCAGAATCACCCAGACCACGGCGGTGACGACCGTGATGACCGTAAAGACGTCGCCCGCCTTCGTACCGAACGCACTTTGGCCACCCAGACCGCCAAAGGCGCCGGCCAACCCGCCGCCGCGCCCGCGCTGGATCAAAATCACGAGAATCAGGAACACGCTGCACAGGAACAGCAAAATCAGTAACGTCATTGCCATTATCGTTCTCCAACAATCCATTCACATCGCAAACCCGGCCCCCCAGGTTCCGAGAATCCCGGGTCCCGACAATCGTTGTCGAGCCGCTTCCGTCGGCCGTTTTGCGTTTTGGGTAAGTTCTAAGGGTTGATGATTGATTCTGCGGCACGGACGATTGCCAGAAAATCCGCGGCCTTCAAACTCGCACCGCCGACCAGCGCGCCGTCGACGTCGGGTTGCCCCAGCAGCGATTGCGCGTTGTCGGGTTTGACGCTGCCGCCGTAGAGAATGCGAGTCTGTCCCGCAACGTCCGGATTGTAGCGAATTGACAGCCACCTGCGTAGATGGGCGTGGGCCGATTGAGCCTGCGCGGTCGTGGCGGTGACCCCCGTCCCGATGGCCCAGACCGGTTCGTACGCGATGACCACGTCGTTCATCGCCACGGCCTCGACTCCTGCCAGGGATCCCTGCATCTGCGCATCGAGGACCGCCCAGGTCTGGCCGGCCTCCCGTTGAGCCAGCGTCTCGCCGACACACAGAATTGCCGGCACACCTCCTGCCAGCGCCGCAGTGACTTTTTTGCTGATGAGCGCGTCGGTCTCACCCATCAGCCGCCGCCGCTCGCTGTGCCCCAGAATCACCCAGCGGCAACCCAGGTCGCGGAGCATTTCGATCGCGATTTCGCCTGTCAAGGCGCCCGGTTTTTCGTGCGACACGTTCTGGGCGCCCAATTCAATCCCGCTGCCGGCCAGCGCCGCCCCGACGCTCGCGAGATACGGAAAGGGGGGGCAGACAGCCACTTCAACCTGTGGCTTGGCCCGCGGCCAAGCCTGCGCCAGAGCGCGAGCCAGTTCGGCCGCCGACTGGCCCAGCGTGTTCATCTTCCAATTTCCGGCCACAAACTTGCGTCGCATAAATCGTCTCGATCAATTCGCGTGAGCGATAGGAATCGTTTTCTGAAACAGACCGGCGACCTGCCGCATCTGGTCGACCACGGCTCGGTACTGATCGGGGAGCAGCGCCTGCGGCCCGTCGCTCAGGGCTTTCTCGGGGCAAGTGTGAACTTCGATGTGAATCCCGTCTGCTCCCGCCGCCACCGCCGCCAGCGCCATGGCAGGGATCAGATCGGGACGCCCGGTGGCATGGCTGGGGTCGACGATGATCGGCAGGTGACTGAGCCCCTTGGCGTTGGGAACAATCGACAGATCCAACAGGTTACGTGTTGAAGAATCGAAACTTTTGATGCCTCGTTCGCACAGCATGACCTGCTTATTGCCCTCGGCCATAATATATTCGGCCGACATCAGCAGGTCGATGACAGTGGCGCTCATCCCGCGCTTGAGCAGCACGGGACGCTTGGTTTGACCGACTTCCGCCAGCAGATTGAAATTTTGCATGTTGCGGGCGCCGATCTGAAAGATGTCGGTATAGCGATCGACCAGCGCGACCTGACGCGGGTCCATGACTTCCGTCACGACCGGCATCTCCATTTCGTCGCCGACATCGCGCAAAATCTTCAGCCCCTCTTCACCCAGACCCTGAAAACTGTAGGGGCTGGTGCGCGGCTTGAAGGCCCCGCCGCGAAGGATGTTGGCACCGCCGGCTTTCACGTGACGCGCGATTTCCAGCAGGATTTCGCGGCCTTCAACGGCACACGGGCCGGCGATCATCGCCAGCGACCCCCCCCCGACTTTCACGCCGCACCCGACATCGATCACCGAGTCTTCCGGTTGATATTCGCGACTGGCGAGCTTGAACGGCTTCAGGATGGGAACGACCTCTTCGACCCCCGGGATCGCCCGCAGGGGCGCGCTACGCAGCAGGTCTTCTTCGCCAATCACGCCGATTATCGTGCGCTTGATGCCACGGCTGACGTCGGTTTTGAGTCCCATCGCATGAATGGTCTCGACAATGTGGTCGATTTGTTCGGGGGTCGAATTCGGCTTCAATACAATAATCACGTTTCGCCTCACAAGAACTGAAAACTCGGCCGCATCGCCGGCAAGAACGACTCGGGCCTTCCGGCGATCATCAACGACTGAAGTTTCCGTCGGCAGGCCGTCGCTGTCGAGGCGCGGCCCGTTCGTTCGTCTGCCGCCGTCGAATGACCTGACACACGGCGCTTCCGGAGACTGACATCATCCAACACTTCGCCGGCGGAAGCGACCAGGTGGCGTGTAGCGGCCCCCTGTAGCGGCCCCGTGGCCGCGCGTCATTCGAGAGGTTCGCTCCGCGGATAGGAACCGAGCACTTCCAGTCGAACGGCCTTGCGTTCGAGTTCCGCCAGCATCCGTTTGGTGCGGGCGTCGCCCGCGTGTCCCTCGAAATCGAGGAAAAACAAATACCCCACCTCAGGACCTCGCAGGGGATACGACTCGATCCAGGTCAGGTTGATCCCATTCTTCTTAAATGTCGCCAGGGCTTCGGCCAGCGACCCCGGTTTGTGCGGAATCTGCAATAAAACCGCGGTCTTGTCGCGTCCGGTGGGCTTGGTGGTTTCGTCCCCGATCACGGCAAAACGCGTCACATTCCCCTTGTTGTCTTCGATATTCTCGGCCACCACCTGCAATTCATACTGCACGGCCGCATGTCGGCTGGCGACCGCTGCCGCCCCGAATTTATCGCGTGCCAGTTGCGCTGCGGTAGACGTGCTCGTGACCTCGATCAACCGCGACTGAGGCATGTTGCGGCTGAGCCATTCGCGACACTGCGAAAGCGCCTGCGGCTTGCTGTAAATCTCGGTGATCTCACCGCGCTGACAGCGCGCCATGAGATTGTGATGAATTGCGAGCTGCACCTCGCCGCAGATTTTAAGCGGCAAGCGCGTGAACATATCGAGCGTGTCGACCACCCGTCCGTCGGTGCTGTTCTCGATGGGGGCGATGCCATAATCGGCATGACCCCGGTTGACTTCCTCAAACACGGCGGCAATGTTGTTGACGGGAATAAACGATGACGAGCCCCCGAAGCGTTCCATCGCCGCCAGATGCGTGAAACTGAAGGCCGGGCCGAGGTATGCGATCCGCAGCGTCTTGACTTGGCTGCGGGCTCCGCTGATGATTTCTCGGAACAGGCCCCGAACGGCCGGTTCGGCCAGCGGTCCGGGGTTTCCCTTTTCGATCAATTCCGTCAGGTGCTCGTCGGCGACCGGAGAAAATAGAATTTTAAACGGCGACGCCTGCGACTGGATCCATTTGACGGTCAGCGCGGCGCGGCGATTGGCAAGCTTCAGAATTTCACGATCCAAGCGGCGAATTTCCGACTCTGTCGCACCGGATGCGACCCGATGCGGTGCTTCTTTAGACGCCCCGGAGTGCGTCGGACGGGGCTTGGCCTTGGCCGGCTTGACGGCCTGCCGATGTCGCTTCGCATCTTTCTTCGCCATGGAAGCCTTTCAGGCAGTTCGCCGTCTGCATTCAGCCAACAATTTTTCAGATGTCTCTGCCCAACCCGCGAAACCCCAGGCACCGGCATGACGTGTTCCGTCAATCGCCCTTGCCGCGCCAACGATTGAAAATCGATGCAAAATTCGGAAGCAAAATGACTTAGAGTGAATTCAACACGAGAGGAACCCCGATCGCATCAGATCGCGCTTCGAGCTTTCGGGGAGTTTCCCTAAAGTCAAATTCTGGTTGGTTTTTGTACAACCGCGCTTTTCGGGTGTCAAGCAGCCGGTCGGCAAGAAAACGGAGATTTGCGAGGTTTGTGTTAACCAACGGCCTTTTTGGCCAATCTGCCATTTTGGCAGTCAAAAACTCGGCCGCGTCCACTTGGCCCGTTGCCATTTTGGCAGCGAGAAATCGTAGTCGGGCCGCGTTTGGCCGTTGAAATTGAAACGTTACTGCAATCATTACAGCAGGTTATGGATTCGAGGGAGGCCAGAACGTTTACGGCACACGCTTTGCGAAATCGAGATTTTACGCATTGGCGTGATCCACAATCGATCCCTGCCGAACACGCGTCGCACGACCATTGAATCAAATCCAAGATACCGTCTCAATTTAACCGCAAGATCAGGAGAGTAGGACATGGCGGCTCAGGGTGAAAAGATTGTAGGAATCGACTTGGGAACAACCAACTCGGTCGTTGCCGTCATGGAGGGGGGCGAAGTCAAAGTCATCGCCAACCTCGAGGGCAACCGACTGACGCCCAGCGTCGTGGCCTTCACCGACAAGGGTGAAATTCTGGTCGGCGACCCTGCTAAGCGGCAGGCCGTCACGAATCCCAGGCGAACAGTGTACTCGATCAAGCGGTTC
>SIAF01000153.1 GCA_009691905.1 Planctomycetaceae bacterium
TCCGCAAAATGAACCACGATCTCGTCCAGCCCGATCCGAATTCCGTCCACCATCGCGCGTCCTCCGTGAGCCGTTGAATGAACAACCACACGGAGAACTTCTTACAACATCAACCCTCCTGGCGCAAGTCTTCCTAAATTGCCAAGACCACCCAAAGTGCGCGCTGGCCCTGGGGGTCGGGCCGCTGGAATCCGACGCATTGGAGCTGAAACCGTAACGTGTCGCTTGATCTGTCGACGGTGGGGCCTGCGTGGCGGTCGGCCGACGCCTGAAAATCGACCTCTGCAATACCTGTTGATGACGCGTGCGGAAACGGCCGATACGCGATGGGTTTTGTCGGTGCTGTACCGGGGAGTGTGGGATGACCTGGGCTAAACAAGCGTCGTCTTCAACGCCTTACCACCAGCTTCCCACAAGGTTGACACACTCCCCTGAGACGATTGAACCAGGGCAATGTTTTGCGTATCATGCGGTTTCGTTCGAGGCCGTCATTTTCTCCACAAAATCAGGGGAGACAGATACGGCTACTACTACTGATTAAATACCTAAGGGAAACGACGGTCGCTCGTTCGAGTGACCGTCGATCGGCGTAACCCGGGAGACGCCCTCTGATGAAGATTCTCTGCCAGCGCGGCACGCTCACGAGTGCTTTTCAAACGGTCAGCGTCGTCGTCCCGACCCGGACACCCAAAGCCATCCTGCAGAACGTCAAGCTGGAAGCCGTCAAAGACCAGGCAGTGCTGATCGGCACCGATCAGGAAGTCGGCATTCGTTATCAAATTGCCGCAACCGACATTCAAGTCCCCGGCGAAATACTGCTTCCCACCAACCGCGTTTTGGCGATCCTGCGCGAGATGCACGGAGATCAGGTGACGATCGAATCGTCTGATTCGGGCACCTGGATTCGCGGCGACCGTGCCGAATACAAGCTGGGTTCCGAAAATCCGGCCGAATTCCCGGCGGTCGCCGAATTCGGCGATCAGGCGTCGTACACGATCCAGGCCGGCGTGCTGCGCCAGATGATTCGGCGGACCCTGTTCGCCACCGACGTCGAAAGCACGCGATATGCCCTGGGGGGCGTACTGATCGAGCTCAAGGGAGAAACGATGACGCTGGCTGCCACCGATACCAGGCGGCTGGCGGTGATTCGCCGCCCCTGCGCGACCGGCGGCCCGACGGCCGCCGAAAACCTGACACCGGTCGTCCCCTCGAAAGCCATGTCGCTCATCGAGCGGAGCCTGACCGACGAAAGCGAAACCGTGAGCCTCGCCATTCGCCAGAACGACGTGCTGGTGAAGACCTCGCTGGCGACGATTTACAGCCGACTGGTCGAGGGGCGTTTTCCCCGGTATCAGGATGTCATCCCGACCAACTGTCAAATCACCATCGAGCTGACGACCGGGTCGTTTTACTCGGCCGTGCGGCAGGCACAGATCGTGACCAGTGAAGAAAGCCGCGGCGTCGATTTTCGATTTAGTGCCGGGCTCTTGACGATGTGCAGCAAGGCGGCGGAGATCGGCGAATCGACCGTTGAGCTGCCGATCAGCTACGACGGGGCTGAATTGGTGATCAGGTTCGACCCACGTTACGTTGCCGATTTTCTGCGGGTGCTCGAGCCCGAGCAGCCGCTCAAACTCGAACTGGTCGATTCCGAGAGCGCGGCGGTGTTCCGCACGGAAGACGGCTACACCTACATCGTGATGCCTCTCTCGAGGGAACGTTAGTCAATGGCCGCAAGCCCCGGGGCCCAGCGCGGCCCCCAGCGCCTGTCGCAGGCCCTGTCGGAACTGATTGCGGTTCGAGGCTATGCCCGGGTGCATGGCAACGCCCGGCTGCAGACGGCGTGGGGCGCCGTGGCCGGGGCCGCTATCGCCCGACAGACCAGGGCCGTCGCTGTGAAGCGAGGCGTGTTGCAGGTTTCGGTCGGCAGTGCGGCGCTGCTGTCAGAGCTGGTCGGGTATTACCGGGTTGCCTTTCTCGACAAGCTGCGCGCCGACTACGCTGATCTGCGGATTCGCGATCTGAAATTTCGGCTGGATAGCAACTTAAAGTCTTGAGAGTCAGTTTCGATATGAGCACAGATCCCACCAGCGATTCCGACAACGTACAGCCGCCGGCCGCACCGCCGGCGACCGACGACGCCTACGGCGCCGAACAGATCGAGGCGCTCAAAGGGCTTGAGGGGATTCGGATGCGGCCGGCGATGTACATCGGCGGCACCGACACCCGCGGGCTGCACCATCTGGTGTTCGAGGTCGTCGATAACAGCATCGACGAATACGTGGCCCGGCACGGCAGCCTGATCAGCGTGCAGCTTAACGTTGACGGCTCGGTGACGTGCAACGATGACGGCCGCGGCATTCCCGTCGGACCCATGCCCGACATGGAAAACAAGCCCGCTGTCGAAGTCGTGCTGACCTCATTGCACGCCGGCGGTAAGTTCGATCGCGAAGGGGGCTACAAACGGGGTACCGGGGGCCTGCACGGCGTGGGGATCAAAGCGGTCAACGCGCTGAGCGAGTGGCTGGTCGTTGAAAGTCGCCGCGAGGGACACGTGTGGCGCATCGAGTTCTCCCGGGGCGAAGTCACCAGCCGCCTGCAGCGACTGGGGACGACGACAACCACCGGCACGCGGATGACGTTCAAACCCGACTTACAGATTTTCGAGATCCCGAATTTCAGTTACGACGTGCTGCAGCGGCGCCTGCAGGAGCTGGCCTTTCTCAATAAGGGGGTCCGCATCCAGTTGCTCGACGAGCATACCGGCCAGAAGGACGAATTCTGTTATCACGGGGGGCTGACCGAATTCGTGACCTGGCTCAACCGCACCGAGACGCCGCTGTTTACCGAGGCGATCGGTGTTTCCGGTCAGGATCAGGGAATCGAAGTCGACATCGCCCTGCAGTACAACGACGGCTACAACGAGAACGTCCGCTGTTTCGCCAACAACATCCCTAATCCCGACGGCGGGACGCACCTGTCGGGGTTTCGCAGCGCGGTCACGCGGGCTCTCAACACCTACGGCAAGAAGTCGGGCGAGTTCAAAGACCTCGAACCGACAGGCGACGATTTTCGCGAGGGTTTGACGGCCGTCGTCACCGTCAACGTCCCGCACCCGCAGTTTCAGTCGCAGAACAAAACCAAGCTGCTCAATAACGAAGTCGAAGGGGTCGTCTCGAGCGTGGCGTACGAGGTGCTCTCGAAGTTTTTCGAAGAGCATCCCGCCACCGCCAAGCGTATCTGCCAGAAGGCGAAAACCGCGGCCGAAGCCCGCGAGGCGGCCCGAAAGAGCCGCGAAATGGTGCGCCGCAAGGGGGCGTTGACATCGGCCGGCCTTCCCGAAAAGCTGCGCGACTGTCGCACGCACGATCTGTTGTCCAGCGAGCTGTTTCTGGTCGAGGGCGATTCGGCCGGCGGCTCGGCCGATACGGGTCGCGATTCGAACACGCAGGCGATTTTGCCGCTTCGCGGGAAGATCTTGAATGTCGAGAAGGCGCAGCTCGTCAAGGTTCTCGAAAACGAAGAAATCGCCGCAATTTTCAAAGCGGTCGGCGTCCACCCCGGGGCGGCGCTCGAAGATGCCGCCAAACGCCGCTACGGCAAGATCATTCTCATGACCGATGCCGACGTGGACGGCAGCCACATTCGCACGCTGCTGCTCACGTTTCTGTTTCGGCACATGCGAACCCTGATCGAAGGGGGCTGCGTTTACATCGCGCAGCCCCCTCTGTACCGGGTCGTGCAGAGAAAAACGACGCGCTACGTGCAAACCGCCCCCGAGATGATGCGCGAACTCGTCGAACTGGGGTTGGTGGGCACCACGCTCAAACTCGCCGACGGCACCGTGTTCGAGGGCGAGAACCTGCGCAAAATCGTCGATGCGATCACGACGATCCAGGAGCCGCTTCTGACCCTCGAACGCCGCGGGATCGACTTGCGCCTTTTGGCCACGCGGCACTTGACCGAACGCGGGTTGTTGCCGCGCTATCGCGTCTTTCTGGGTCGCGAGCAGCATTGGTTTGCCGACAAAGCCGCCCTCGACCAGTTTCTCGGCGAGCAGGAAACAAAACTCGGCCACGAATTGCATGTCGCCGAAACCAGCCCGGCGTTGGCCTTGCCGGCGGGCAAGGCCGATACGACGGCGGCACCTCCCAATCCCGGCAACGGCGAAGCGGCCTCTGCCGACTCGGTTCTCGAAGTCGTCGACCTGCATGAAGTCAGCACCATCAACCGCATGCTCGCTCAATTGAGTGGTTTAGGACTCAAGGTCAAAGATCTGTTGCCCGCCGGGACGCGAAACGGTGCGGCGGTCTTTCCCTTTCACCTGCACGGCGAAGACCAGGAGCTCCCGCTGACCGGTCTGCGCGACCTGCTCTCGTCGCTGCAATCGCTGGGCGAGCAGGGACTGAAACTGACGCGTTTCAAAGGTCTGGGCGAAATGAACTCCGACGAACTGGGGATCACCGCCATGGACCCCAAAACCCGAACGCTGTTGCGAGTCACTATGCAAGATGCTGTCGCGGCCGACGAGATTTTCCGTGTGCTGATGGGCGATCATGTCGAGCCCCGCCGCGAGTTCATCGAAAAACACGCGCTGGACGTCAAAGAACTGGACGTGTGACGGCGAAATCGCCGTTCCGACCCTCGGGCCTCGCTTGCAGGACCTTCCATGCCCGACGAGACCAACGATCTCTACCAGCGGATCGAAGCGCTCGAGCACGAAGTCGCCGAATTGCGCGCCGGCAACCCGCGACGGCGGACGGCGCGACCGTGCATTCGCAAGCGCTCCCAGACTGAGTGGCTGGGTCTCCCCTTGTGGGAGATTGCCCAGGGACCTGATCTCGAGCAGGGCGAGCTGCGCGGCCACGCGCGGGCAATTTTCGCCGTCGGTGATGTCGCCACGGGGGTCTTCGCCCTCGGTGGCATCGCCCGCGGATTGGTCTGCATCGGTGGTGTGTCGTTCGGGGTGCTGACGATGGGCGGTGTCTCGATCGGCCTGCTGTTTGCCTTCGGCGGGGTCGCCGTCGCCCCACTGGCGTTCGGCGGCGTGGCGATCGGGGTCATGGCCGCCGGTGGGGCGGCGGTCGGCGTCTATGCTCAACGGTTTCCCTGGCTGAAATGATCGCCGCCGCTTGCCCTCGCCCCTCGCCGAGAAACCCCGGCGCGCCAGGGACACCCCCCGCTCGCCGGCCCCTCATCTATGGGGGCGAAAGCAATTGTTGCCCGCCCAGCGCGTTGAGCCGCGCCACTTCGCCGGGAAATTCCAGGCGAATCTCGGTCTTGCCGCCGCGCAATGCGATCAGCCCCGGCTGCCGCTCGTACAGCACCTGCAGCAGCCGGTCGGACATGAGATCGTCGCGACCGGCGAGTGTGGCTCCCGTGACAGCATCGAGAACTTCGACCGCCAGCGCGGGCTGGTCGCCGCTGCGGACGCGGTAAATCGTGACCAGCACCGGAAGGCGGTAGTCGGGCAGTTGCAGCACCGAGCGATTGCCCAGCGATCGGGTCCACAGCACCTCGTGCGTGTGCCGGTCGACGGCGCACAGGTCGCCCTGGACGTGTACGACGCTCACCGTCGCATCGCTGATGATGTAGCTCGATGCTGACGCCCCCGCGCGCTGCGAGCGCTGAAAGTTGATGTAGTAGCGCTCGTGATCGCGAAAGGCGCGCAGGTAGCTCAGGTTTTCCAGTTGTTCCGGTTCGAGGGGCACGTCGAATTTCCACTCGCCGCGAGCGAGGTCGGCGACGCGCAGCCGGCCCGAGCGCGTGACGAACGCCGCCTCGTCGGTATCGCGGACGAAGCAGAAGACTTTCGTCCCCGGAGCAACGCCGTCGAGCTGCGACGCTTCGACGAACTCGTCCGCCGCTTCGTCCCACACGAACCGGTCGGTCAGTGCATCCCACACGCGAATCCGCCGACCCTCGCCCGACGAAAAATGCCACAGCCTTCGGCCGTAGGCGCGGCGGACAAGCCGCGGCTGCACGTCGAGGCGGCCGCGTCGCAGCTCGGCTCCGGTCGCGGTGTCGTACAACGTGTAGTTCGTCCCCTGTCCCGAGAAAACGGCCAGCACCTGTTCGTCGCCGATCATTCCCAGCACGGGATCGCTCATCAGACCTGAGAGCGGTTCGAGATCGTCGCGGCGCCACAAGAGCCGTCCATCGGCCGGATCGAGAACAAACAGGTGCTGCCGATACTGGAAGGCACAAAATCGCGACCCCGCCGGTCCCACGCGCACCAGGTCTTTCGCGAATTGCAAAAACTCCAGCGAGGTCGACCAGACCAGCCGCCGCTCGAGCAGCGACAGGCCGTGTACGGTCCCCGTCCCCCCCAGCGGCACGAAGTGCCCCACATACGAATGCTGCAAGTGACCCGGCCCCGAACTGATGACCGGGTACGAGTATCGCCCGGGAAACTCGATCGTTTCGGGCCGCTCGAGGCCGCTGTGCCGATCGACCAGCGTCAACTGACCGGCGACCCCGCGACCCCGGTCGAACAGGTCGAACGGCAGGCTGCGGGGTACGGTCAGGTGCTGCACATTGTTGCCGTTGTAAGTCGCCTGCAGGTCGTCGTGCGGGGTTTTGTTCTCGACGATCCGCACTCCGGCCCCCGACCAGGCGGGCGCGGTCAGCCGACGATAGGCGGCCCAGGCGGCGCCGGCTTGCGGAAACCCTTCCAGGTAATCGCGTCCCGTGACGCCCGGCTCGACGTCGATCGCGGCAAAACGCGTCCCGAGATCGTCGAGCATTCGCGCGGCGTCGTGTTCGAGCCCCTGCTTCTGCCACAGTTCGGCCAGCAGGCGCGTTGCGGCGGCGGCCGACGACAGCGTGTCGCCCCGCCGCGATCCCAGCAGCAGCAACTCGGCCTCGTGGCTTTTTCCCTGGGCGATCAGGTGGCCCGCTCGCCCCTGGGCGTCGGGCCAGGCTTCGCTTGAGCCGCAGGCCTCGCGCTCGAGTGCGGCAACGAACGGACCGGCGGCGACGAACCGCGACGGGTCGTCGAGCAGCCACAACGGTTCCAGCGGGTTCTCAGCGGCAAGTTCGCGCACCGTCAGCGGCAACAAAGCCGCGGCCCGATCGTGTTCGAACCGGGCCCGTTCCAGAAGATATCGGGCGCGGTGTTCGGGCGTCCGGGCCAGTTGTTCCAGCCGGGCCAGTTGCGCCAGCCGGACAAGCTGCGTCCCGCGATCGACGGTCGTATCTTCCAGATGTGCCAACACGACTCGCCGCATCAGCTCGCGTACCCGTTCGGTGACCGCGCCGTTCGAGAGCGCGTCGAGCCGCGCCTGCGCCTGGCCCGCGCGCCCCAGCGTCAGTTCGAGCTCGGCCGCCGCGAGGATGTGTTCGAGCGAATTCGCAGTCGCTGCCGGCAGCTCGTCGAGGCGCACGAGTTCGTGCCCGGCCTGCGGCCAGGCGGCGATTTCCGAACGTCCCATCGAAATCAACAGGTTGCCGCCGGCGACGAGATTGCCCAGGCTCGCTGGGGCGTCAGCACGGGCCGTCGCGGTCACTTTGCCGCTGGCCAGGTCGAGACTGACGATCCGCCCGTCATCCAGGGGCAGGTGATAGCACGTTTGCATCTGCACGCCGCGGCCGGCCGGCACACTTGCCAGCTTCGTGCGATAGCGGACTGCTCCCGTCGCGAGATCGAGGCCGCGACAGCAGCGGCGGCCGACCAGCAGCACGGTCTGGTCAGTCACCGCGGCGACGTATTCACAGGCGCTCGAAGGTTCGAGGTCTTCGCGACGCACGCGCCATCGCAGTTTCCCCGACGCCAGATCGAGGCAATGCACGAATTCGGAATGCGCGGGAAGATACACCACCTGACCTTGATGAATCAAAGGCAGGTTCGGATAGCCAGGGTGGCTGTACCGCCGCCGCGAGCTGTAGGGCCAGGCCGACATCTGCTGCCGGTGTTGCGGCTCGGCATCGTCGTGCGAGGCAGCCCACAACAGCCGGCCGGTGACGGGGTCGACCGCCACCAGCACTCCCGCCTGCGTCGGGACGACCAGCACCCCTTCGCCATACGAAGGGGAACAGACCAGAAAAAACCGATGAAAATCGGTGGAGATCGGCTGCGGAACCGAGCAGATCGGCTGCGTCCAGGCGAGCGTGCCGTCGGCTGCGTCCAGACACGACAAATGCAACTGCTGGCGATGTTCGCTGACGGCATACAGCCGATCGGCCAGCGGCAGCGGAGGCCCGATAAAGAAGTGGCCGGCCAACGGTGCGGGGGCTATTTCGTCGTCGCTTGCCGCGCGGCCGCCGACGGTCCACACCGGCTGGATCGTCCCATCGGCGGTCGATTCGGGGGCGACCGCCAGCGCGATCAGCGTGTTGCTTTGTCGGCGCGAGACGTGGGGTGCTTCTGAGGCCGAGGCCGACGACGCGATCTGCATCGGCTGATCGGTTTCAACCTGATCGACGGCGAACACGCGCCGGCCGTCGCCAGCCAGCATTCCCAGCAGGCAGTTGCCGACAATCGACTTCATCAGGTTGTTCGGGTCGGGATTGCCTTCGACCGGCGCGGCGGGCTTGGGGGGCGCGGGGATATCGCGAGACAGCGACGACCGTGCCGCGTACGACCACAGCGTTTCGCCTCCCGTCAGCGACACCGCGCGAATCCCTTCGTAGTCGCGAAAAATCAACCGCTCGCCGACAACCAGCGGGAAATGGGCCGCCCCGATCGGCAAGCCGTTTTGCTTTTGATACGGCTCCCACGCAGCGACCAGATCGACCAGGTGCGCGCTGGCGTCCCCCGCCAGCGACACCCGCCATAGCCGATGGTTGAGGGCGGGGGCCGTCCCGGTCTGCACGGCATTTCGATCGGCAGCGTCCCCGACGAGTGCCACGCGGGCGAGGGCCCCGAACGGCGGGACGGGGGATGTTTGTCCGATCAACGATTGCGGCTGGACCGCGCGGCCGGCGATCGCGATCGGGTGCCGGCCCAGTTCGTCGACGAGGGCCTGCGCGGCTTCGCTTTGCCCGGCCCGGTGCAGGCACCAGGCGGCGGCCGCACGCTGCGAGGCTTGAAGCCGCTGGCGATGAGCCGGTTCTGCCAGCACCCGCTGCCAGCAGGTCGCCGCCAGTTCGTCGCTGCCATGATCGAGCCAGTGGTACGCCAGCAGAATGGTCGCGTCGCCACCGGCGGCGGTGTGGAAAAATCGCCGCACGATTTGCGTCAGCAGCCGCGAATCTCCCTGGGCACGAGCGGCGTTCAAAAGCCGCCGGGCTTCGCTGCCGTGCAGCGTTTCGTAGGCTGCCCGCGCGGGAGGGTCGAGACTGCCCAGCAGTCGATCGGCAAGATATTGGGCCCCCGCGGGGACCGGTTGCGATTCGAGCCGGACGAACACATCGTCGCCGCTGTCGAGAACCGCTTGCAGATGGAGCAGGGCTTCGGTGACGTGTCCGGCCTGCAACTCTTTCTGCGCCGTTCGCAGGCGCACCTCAACGGGCCGCTCGCGAACGAGATTGTGATGCCAGTTGTCCCAGCGCACATCTTCCGTCGGCGGGCCGGTGTCAGAAGGAGGACCGCGACCCGGGTCGTGGCCGAAGGCCTGGCCCAACGTGATCAAGCCCAATGAAAATAAGCCCAGTGAGATGACGGGCGCGATCAAGCGCAAGATCAACAGCAGCAGCCAGCCCAGAGAACTTGCGCCGGCTCGCCGCTGTGCGGCGAGGATCCACCACCTCGAACCTGCCATTACTCGTTTCCTCCATGAAACGACGGCGGTTGAAAACGCGACCCTCCTGGTGCGGTCCCAGATCGTAGCGGGCCCTCTCATTTCAACCTAGATCAAGTTGCGTGAGTCAGCGACTGGCGACTCACTGGAAATGCAAAACCGATACCACCGGGCCGATTCGACGGTCGGAATTGTAAGAGTTACATCACTTATCAAGGCGCGGACGAAAAGCGTTGTTGCCAAAGCCCTTGGGGGCGTCGGATCACCCACGGCGACGGCCGATCGCCGGATGAATCACCACACAACCGACCATGAACGTGCCACCAATTTGGTCACTCATGCCCGGTCGCAAGGCGACCGGCGGCATGGTCCTCGCCGCGATTCACGCGGGGATCGGGTGCGCACGTCACGTGCAATTCGGGGGTCGGGCGCGTCGTTGCGGCGGCGTCGAAACCGCGCGGCAATCGCCTGCGCTCGGCTCCTCATCTGAAGTGTTCGTGCCGACAGTCAGAAGATCAAGGGGCGCGCCGCACGCCTGAGCGCGCACTGCGCGAGACACCTGCCTGCCTATTGGCGCGCACAGTCGCCGTCGCAGCGTCTCAGAACCGCCAATGTAGTCATCATCGCTCCGCGTGATGAGTGCGAACGCCCGCAACAGCTAATCGGGTAATCGCATGGTGTCCTGCACCAGTACAAGGTACTGCCTGCCGTTGCCAAGGATCTGTGACGTAAACTTTGCGAGTACCCGCGATCACGATGTCGCGTCCCGAGACTCATCACGCGGAGCGATGATGACTACTTTCGATTTCAGTGTCGTGATCTGACGCTGCGGGATCCACAGCTCTCCTGCGGGGGTGTTTACTTCGAGTGCCGGTTTGTTCGCGTCCGGTGTCGCGGCAATCGACAGCGGTTGGGTGCCGGGGTCAGAGCGGCTGCCTCATTGTCCGTATCGCAGCAAGCAACGCATCGCACGGTTTGCAGTATCCCGGAGTCGAAAGTCCAGCGATGGCCCAGTTGCGCGCAAGACTCTCAGCCAATTCAAACTCATGTTGCCACCCCACGGGGCCATCGCTCGACCATATCAAAACGTCCCGCACAGCGTCCCGCCGTCAACGACCAGGCACGTGCCGGTGATGTAGCTCCCCGCGTCGCTGGCCAACAGCAACGCCGGGCCGGCCAGTTCTTTCGGGTCGCCCCAGCGGCCGACGGCGGTTTTGTCGGCGAAGGCTTTTTGTTCGGCGGGGGTCAGCACCGAGGCGGGCAGGTCGGTCAAAAACGGCCCTGGGGCGATGCAGTTGACGGTGATCCCGAACCGCCCCAGGTCGAGTGCACTGGCGCGGGCCAGCCCGATCAGGGCCGACTTCGTTGCCGAGTACGCATTCCGCCCGCTCTTCGAGGCCAGCCCCATGATCGACGAGATGTGAATCACGCGGCCCCATTGCCGCTGCTTCATCTGCGGGACCAGTGCCCGCGTCAGGGCCATGCAACTGTTGAGATTCAGCTCGACGATTCGGTCCCACGCCTCGTCGGTGATCTCGTCGATCACCTGCGGCGTGTTGCTGCCGGCGTTGTTGACCAGCACGTCGACCCGCCCCATTTCGCTCACGACGGTGGTCGCCAGTTGGGCGACCTCGGCCCGGTCGGTCATGTCGCACACCCCCCACGCCACGCGCGACTCCGTCCCCACTTGAATCTCGGCCGCGGCGGTTTTCAGTTCGTCGGCGTGGCGGCTGCTGATGAAAATGTCAGCCCCCGCCTGGGCGAACCCGCGCGCCATCGCCAGCCCCAGCCCTTTGCTCCCCCCGGTGACCAGCGCCACCCGTCCCTTGAGACTGAAAATCGAATCGAGCATCGTGATTCCTTTTAGATCGTGAGCGAGATTGTGAACGGACGGCCTTCTGACTTCTCCCCTCCACCTCGACGGCCATTGGGATCTACACAAGTCAGCATTGGCCGTTAGAGGAATCTTTACCGCAACGCGGTTACATCCCAAAGCCCAGGGTTTACCGACGAAGTCGGGATACCCTGGGTTCGGTCAAACCCAATCGTGTTTTACCCTGAAAGGGTTAGATTCCCTTGGCGTACGATGAGTGCAACCCCTTCAGGGTTGAAAGACTTTTGTAGTTCCTTCCCATGGTAGCCCGCCGTTGGCGGGCTACCCTGGGCTTTGGGATGAAACGCCTTTGGCGTATTTTATATCAGGAGGTGCGCTGTCGTATTAGTCGGCACCCTCCTTCAGCGAGCCGCCGGCTGCTGCTGGTCCGCCATCATCTGCCTCCGGCTCGGTTTCGACCCGGTGTCGTGCGCGGCAGTATTCGACGTAGTCGTCGCTTTGCATCAGGGCGTCGAGCACGGCCTGCACGCTGGGGCAGCCGCTGTTTGCGAGCAGTCCCGGCACCGCGTGCAGGTCAGCGCCGGCGGGCCGACCGGTCGCGGCGGCATAGCCCCGGTCGGCGGCCAGCGTTTGCAGGGCCAGCCGCACCGCCCACGACTTGCCGTCAAGAATCGCCCGGTGCAGGTGAATTTCGGCCGCGTCGACCATGCGGCCCCGCGCGGCATCGACCAGGGCCTGCAAGTCGGCCGTCAGCCGAACGCGGTCGCGCAGCGGCTGCGGGGGACACTCCAACCGATCGGCAGCCAGATACACCAGCCCGCCGGTCGCCTTGAGCATCTCCTGAATTTCTTGATCGGTCAGATCGGACATGGGAGCTAGACTCAGTTGCCTGCGGCCGAGCCGAGTTTCGCGAAACGAAACAGATCGTCCGCGAAGCCATTGTTGTCCGTGTCGGTCGGATCAATGGGAAACGTTGCCACGTGCCCCGACTGCGGGAAAATCGTCAGGGGTGAGTTTCAAGAGGTTCTCCTGTGTCATGGACGGGGTGAGAAAGGGATTTGGTTAACCGGCACTGTCGGCCGCGCCGGTATCTGGGGGCGGTTGCGCCGGAGAGGCGACTGCTCCCTGGCGCAACTCGACGTCGTAGTCGAGCCCCGCCTGGGCGGCGGCGGTGGCACGCGACAAGATGCCGAGGCGGACCTGTGATTCCTGCGTTCGGGCCAGTTGCAACGGGTCGCGGGTGGCCACGGACGGGGCATCGACCTTGATGTCGATCAGCTCGTGCAGCTTGGGCCACGACACGTGCAGGCGAGCGAAGCGACCCGCGCGCCACGCCAGGAACAACACCTTCCAGATCAGCTCGTGCCAATGGCGGCGATAAAACTGCTGGTCGGCCTCGCGAGCCTTGACGAAGGGGGATTCGGCAACGAGCGTGCTCGCATAATTGGCGTTGCTGGCGTCTCCCGAAATCAGATACTCGGGCATGTTCCACCGCACGCCGATCGACCGCAGCACATATTGGGCAACGAGGACAAAATTCGCATTCCGCTCCGACCCCATCGGGCCGGGTTTGTATTCCAGCCCGGCCGATGGTCGCAATACGGTGCCCGGCGGGTAGTGCGACACGTTATTCGTCGTGAGGCCCGGCTGTGCCGGGCGCGTCTGGCCTGTCGCCAGATCGCGACCGCCCAGGCTGTGCGCTTGCGCCGGTGTGGTGCCGGGGGGCATTTGCAGAATCCAGGCGACCGCAGCCTGCAACGCAGCGCCTTCGGCCGTATTGCGACGCAGCGCCGCTTCGCGTTCGAGGTCGCCTTGAATCGCGTGGAAGTCGCTCACGCCGCGCTTGGCATTGCGCGGAACGTTGCGCTTGATGTGCTGCAGCATTTCGACGGGGAAGTAATCCCAGCCGATGCCGCTGCTATCGAAGACGACGTGGTAACCCAGCGGGCTGTCGCAAGCATCGCTGGGGGTGTGAATGCCGAACGACCAGGACGATTCCCATTCGCCTCCGATCCCCAACCACTCTTCAATGGGTGAGGGATCCGCCGGCTGTACGATCTGTTCGGGCTCGAGCACCTGGGTGTGAATCGACCCATCGCTGCGCGGCACGAGAGCCAGAAACGCCTCGCCATCCTCGCGGCTGCGCTGGTGCAGCTCGCGGTCGAGACCCCCCGCGAAGTCGTTCTGATCGAGAAACTCGTCAATCACCTTTTGCGCGGCGGTGACTAGCTGCGGCTGTTCGAATTCGCTGTGAACGGTGAACGTGAAACCGCCCCCCAGGACGTAGTTGGCCAGCGCATCGAGGGCGCCGATCGCGACGGCAGTTCGGGACGCGAGCTGCCGCGCTGCCCCGCGGATGGCGGCGAGATCCTGCTCGGTCTCATAGATCGGGCGGAACCTGCCATCGCTGCGATCGTCGAGCGTCGCGGGAGCGGTGCGCCAGCGCGAGCCGCCGCCCGAATCGTCAAACCGCGTTTCGCGGCGATCGACGACATCGCCCCACTCTTCGACGAGGGGCAGGCCGGCTGCCGAGCGCAACTGGCGAATTTCGAGCTTGAGACGGGCGGCTTCGTGTTGCTCGCGCAACTGACCCAGTTCGGAAGTAGTCTGTTCAGAGGCAGTCATAATATTCCCGGCGTCTCTCGACGTTAGGGTCGCGGTGAGTAAATCAGTCTCGCAATAACACTATTTTCTCCGATCGCGCCGACGTTGCCAAGAGCGCGGTGCGCAAATCTGGAAATGACAAAAAAAATAGTTCGAGATTCTTTGCTCGCGTCGAAACTGAATCACCAATCGTCTCAATAAAAACCCGTTTTCCCTCGTTCCCAAGCTCCGCTCTCATCCTTATACACAACCATCGTGGAATTTAGGTTTCTCGATTTCGGTGCGGGTTTCCCAGGCGAGGGCGAAGTCAAAAACGCGGCGCATTCCGCGCCACATGATTTCGGGGCCGGGCGGGCCGTC
>SIAF01000154.1 GCA_009691905.1 Planctomycetaceae bacterium
CGGGCCGTGCCGCGTTAGTTTGGGCAAACTGGTGTCAAAACGGGTGTCGCTACGATACCGTCGCTCTTGGAATAGAGTCAACTCACGCGATAAAACACGCTATATTTGAACCTGTGCGAAGTCGTACAACACCGTAGCGTGGGAACGAGGGGCAATCTTTTCTGCCTCTCCCGTCGAGAGGGAGGAGAGACGCGTTCCGGTCAGGGAGAACCAACACCCCGCTATTTACCCTTTCGAATCAACTCCGGGTACCGCTCACGAATCTGACACGCCTTGGGCAACGAATGATGGCGAACGTATGGCTGGTCCGGATTTTGTCGCGCGTAATCCTGATGATAAGCCTCAGCCGGGTAATACGCCTCGAGCGGTTCCAGCGTTGTGACGATTGGTCGCGGGAAGGCCTTGGCTGCGGTCAATTGCCCGATCTTCTCCTGGGCGCTGCGCTGCTGGTCCGGGCTGGAATAGAAGATCGCCGATCGGTATTGCGTGCCGACGTCGTTCCCCTGGCGGTTGAGCTGCGTCGGATCATGCGCGTCAAAGAA
Source organism: Planctomycetaceae bacterium (assembly GCA_009691905.1). Lineage (GTDB taxonomy): Bacteria > Planctomycetota > Planctomycetia > Planctomycetales > Planctomycetaceae > SIAF01. The sequence continues at coordinate 543 of SIAF01000154.1, forward strand.
CACGTCCAGCAACCGGTCGAAGGTGATGGTTTTCGGATCGTAGGTGATGCGAATCACCTCGGCATGGCCGGTATCGCCGCGGCCGACTCGTTCGTAGTTCGCCGTCTGCTTTGTCCCCCCCGCATAGCCGCTCTCGACATCTGAGACCCCCTCGAGCTGCTCGAACGCGGCTTCGGTACACCAGAAGCACCCGCCGGCAAACACGGCGGCCGCCACTGAACCTATTACGGCAGCACCCGCCGATGCCGACTGAGCCTGTTTCGCATGCTCGTGCCCCTTGTCGCTGCCCCCCTCGGCGGAGTGGTCGGCCAGAGTCGCCAGCTTGTCGTTTGGAGTAAACACGAGCGACTCGGAATTCAGACAGAACCGCAAACCGGTCGGGTCGGGACCATCGGGAAACACATGCCCCAGATGCCCATCGCAGCGGGCACACAGAATCTCAACGCGGACATTGCCGTGTTCGAAATCGGGATGCTCGGCGACGTTCCCAGAGGCGATCGGCTGAAAGAAACTCGGCCAGCCGGTGCCCGAATTGAATTTCGAGTCCGACGAAAACAGGGGCAACCCGCAACACACGCAACTGTAGACGCCGTGCTGTTTGTTATCGAGCAGCGTCCCGCAGAAAGGGCGCTCGGTTCCTTTGTTACGGGCGATGCGGTACTGGGCCGGCGTCAGTCGCTGCTGCCACTGGTTATCGCTTAGCTCGACGCGCGGCGACTCGACGGGGCCGACAAGCTGTCCCTGGGCATCAAACACAAAAACGCGAACCATTGCGGAACTCCTTACGAATGCGGCATGACGCCACGAGCGGCCCTACTCGCTGACGTCAAATTTCTGAACACGGTGATTATAGGTGTCGACGACGTAGATGTGCCCGCGGCTGTCGAGTGCCACTCCGTGCGGTGCAAGAAACTGGCCCGGGTCACTTCCCTGCTCGGCGCCGAAGCCGCGCAGGTACGCTCCGTCGCTCGAAAACTGCTGGATCCGTCCCGCCACGGAACTGATCCAGAGGCGATCTTTGCGGTCGATGCACAGGGCGATGGGCCCCTTGAGCCGAATCTTGAACGCCAGAAAATCGCCGCCGAAGCTGCCGGGACGATCGTCGTTGTCTCCCCAGGCGAGAATGAACTTCCCGTCGGCGGTGAATTTCTGGATCCGCCCGAGGGTCGCTTCGCTGGTGTAGATGTTTCCGGCGCTGTCGATGGCCACGAACTGCGGACCGCCGACGCGCGATAACACCGGCTCTGTGCCGCCGAATTCCCCCGGCAGTCCGCCGTATTTGCCCCATTGAAACAGGAATTTTCCGTCGGCATCGAACACCTGCATGCGGTGGTTGGTTTGATCGGCGACGTATACCCGTTGCCCCATGCCGACGGCGATCCCCCCGACCCAATTCAATTCTCCCTCGCCCTGCCCCGACTTTCCCCATTCGTGCAGCAGCTTTCCTTCGGGGGTGCAGACCGAGATGCGATCGGGGGTCTTCTCGGTGCCCAGGCGGCTGCCGGGAAAATGACCGATCAGCAGGTTGCCGGCCGGGTTGACGCAGATCCCGCCGGGATTGGGCAGAACTGCGAAGTGGTCGAGCAGCTTGCCGTCGGCGCTGAACTTCTGGACCCGGTTGTTGTAATGGTCGGTGACGAAGACCTCGTCGGCGGCGTTGACGGCGATTCCGATCGGGATATTGAACTCGCCCGGTTGGCTCCCTTCCTGCCCCCAGGCGGCAAGAAACCGCGCGCCGCCCACGTCGTCGCCCGGCTGCAGCTCGTGAGGTTTGAGCCAATGCTCGAGAAAGGCAAGCTCGAGTTCGAGCGCTTCGGCCGTCGGCACGTGCGTGGCCCGGGCGGTCATCGCGACGCGGCGGCGATAGCCGTGATGCTGCGTGACGGCGACGAGGTGGTTCAGCGCCTGCCAGTTTGCAGGTGGATCTTCGGTCCCGCCGGAGACCAGCACCGGACGGGGGGCCATCAGCGCGTGCAGGTCAACCAGATCGTCCCCCGCCTCGATCAATTGCCGGTAGAGCCCGGTCCGCGGATTGTCGGCTGACGGTACGCCCGGTTTTCGCTCGACGTCGGATTCATATCCCAGGTACCACGGTTCCCAGTAGTTGACGCTGGGATTTTTTTCGTTGAAGACGATTCCGGGATCGGACCAGACGGCACAGGCGAACTTGTCGTGCAGGCACGACGCGAACATCGACCACTTGCCGCCGTACGACAGACCGATGATGCCGATTCGCTGCGGATCGACGTCAGGCCGCTGCGCGAGGGCGGTGTGGCAATTTGCGGCGACGTACGCGAGCCAGCCCAGTGGCTGCCGGTGCTGGGCGATGCCCGCCCGCGTGAGCAACTGCCGCGTATCGACGCCGGGTGTTTCGACCGAACCGGGGGTGCCGATCGACAGCGTCACGAAACCGCGGCGAGCCAGTTGCCACCCGTAGTCGTGCGTACCGCGACCCTTTTCTGCCTGACCGATGCTGGTCAGCGGCTCATAGAACGGCACGAAGACGGCAGGAAACGGCCCTTTGCCCGACGGAACCAGCAGATAGCCGTCGGCCAGAATCCCCTCGGGCGAGACCTCGACCTGCACATGATGCTGCGTGAAGCCATCGCGTTCGATCGTTTCCAGAATTTTCATCGCCGGTCGCTCGATGAGCGGCGGCCAGTCTCCCAGCCGGCGCTGCCAGGTCTCGAGGATTTCGTTACGCCGGCGGGCCCAGTCTTCGCGCGTCCGGGCGAGGGTGCCATCGGCAAACTGCAGCGGCGAGCGATAGGGGCCGAACTGCCCGGCAAATTCGGCGGGAGGTTGCGTCAATTTCTCGAGCTGCGCCCAGAGAACCTGACCGGTCGGCGACTCGTCGGCGTCGAGCTTTCCGGGGGCAACAAGCACACCGGCCGCCAGACCGGCGAGAGTTGCGGCGCGCAGTGCCATGCCGAGTTTGCCGCAGATGGACATCATGAACCTGCTGTGCTGGAAGCGCGGTAGATCGAAACTCATTGGCGGACTAACGACGACGGTCGCTCGTCGCATAAACCTTGATCACGATTGTCGGGCAAAGTAATGGTTTGTTCAATCGAGCGATCGAGAAGCAGACCGGATGCTGTGCCGCGCCGCGACTGGTTCTCGGCAGGTTGTCATGAGTCTGTGGGATCTATTAAAATGCTCCGACGGGCGAATACCGATCGTTGCTGGCGTCGTCTCGTCGGTGCGGAGAGCGTGAGATGAGCACACAATTGGGCGTGGCGGATATCGAATATCCCGAATCGGACGGCAAACCGATGGGTGAAACCGACGTGCATCGCGGCTGGATGAATCGCGTCGTCGATTTGTTGCAATTTCGATATCGGCGGCAGCGAGTGTATGTCACGGGCAACCTGCTGGTGTACTACGAGCAAGGCCACCCCAAACGGTACGTCGTTCCTGACGCGATTGTCGTCAAAGAGTGCGAGCCTGGCCCGCGACGCGTCTACAAAATCTGGGAGGAGGGGCAGGCGCCCAACGTAGCTTTCGAAATCACGTCGCGGGGGACGAAGCGAGAAGACACCGTATGGAAGCAGCGGCTGTATGAAAGCCTCGGAGTGGCGGAATACTTTCTTTACGATCCGACCGGCGACTACCTGAAACCGCCGCTGCGAGGTTACCGACTTATCGACGAGCGTTACGATCCGATCCAACCCACTGCCGATGACTGGCTGGAGTGCGAACAACTGGGGGTCGAGATGCGGGTGAACGGGGGAGCGCTGGTGATGCGCGACATCGAAACCGGTGAGGAATTGCAAACTTCGATTGAGGCCTCCGATGCCGCACGCGAAGCGGCAGAAGCCAGGGCGCGAACACTGGAGGCCGAGATCGAACGGTTGCGAGCACAACTGAAATCGTCCCCCGACAACCCTCAGGGCTGACGCGAACTTCGGCGACACGGAGTCGACGTGCTCACAGCTCAGGAGGCCGGGCGGTGCCGGTTGGCCGATGATTCTCAAAATGATCCCGCAAATCTCGCCCGTTATGTTACGATCGTGTTGCATCCAGCGGCGGTTCAGGCTGCTGCCGGGGCCGGTCGCGACGAACTCGAACGGGTTGCCGCGCCAGTGATGCGGGCCTGGCCGACATAAACTGCAGCCAACAGCGTGCGGACGAACAATTCACTGCCGAAACTTCTGCGGTCAACCCACGCTCATGCACTGTTTGGAAGAGCCAATTCTGACGCAGGCCGCGACTCACCGGGTGCATCGAGTGTCGACCCTGTGCCTGGCCGGCTTGGTCGGACTGTCGATGGCATTTTCGGGACTGGTCCTTGCTGAGGACCTGCCGGCGGTTTCGCCCGCGCCGGCATCCCCCGTAAAAGTCCCGGGCGAAGATCAGGTCCGTTCGTTTCTCACGAGCCACTGCCTGGAATGTCATAGCGGAGATACGCCCAAAGGGGATTTGCGGCTGGACCAATCGACCAGCGACCTGGCAGACAAAACCCAAACCGAACGCTGGCTGAAGGTGCTCAAGCAACTTAAGGCGGGCACCATGCCCCCGCCAAAAAAAACGCGGCCTCCCCGGGATGAAGTCAAGGCGGTGACCGACTGGATTGCCGGCCGAGTGGCGGCGGCCGACGCCGACCGCCGCGCGACCCAGGGGCGCGTGGTTTTGCGGCGACTGAACCGCGGTGAGTACGAAAACACTGTGCGCGACCTGCTGGGGGTGGAAATCAACCTGAAGGATCTGCTGCCGCCGGATACCGCGGCGAGTGGCTTTGACAACATCGGCGAGGCGCTGCACACCTCGTCGTTTCTGCTGGAGCGTTATCTCGAAGCAGCCGACACGGCCCTCAACGTGGCGATCGCCAATGGACCTCAACCGACGGCGATCAGCAAACGCTACAGCCTCAAGGAAACACACCAGGTCAAATCGACGACCGAACGGGTTTTTCGCCATTCACCAGACGACGACCGGGTTGTGCTGTTCAGTTCGTCACTTTGGCAATCGGTCAGCCTGACGCCGTTTTACCCCCCCGACCGTGGCCGCTACCGCTTTCGCATTCGCGCTTCGGGCATTCAAAGTTCGGGCAAGCCGGTCACCTATCGAGTTGACGCCGGCCTGATGCTGATGACGGGAAAACAACATCTGGTCAGCTATTTCGACGCACCTGCCGACAGCCCGGGCCTCGTCGAGTTCGTCGATTCCCTCGAAGCCAGAAACACGATTCGCATTTTGCCCTACGGCCTGGCGCCGGCTCAAACCGTTGACAAGACGGGTGCCGACCAGTTCGACGGGCCGGGACTGGCGGTCGATTGGGTCGAAGTCGAAGGACCGCTCTACGACACCTGGCCCCCCGAGAGCCACCGCCATATTTTTGGCGATCTGCCGCAGGCGCCGGCGCCTGTCGAACGCGACCCCCGACGCCTCGAAATGATCTCTTCTGATCCTCTCGCCGATGCCGATCGCATTCTCCGAAGGTTTGTCCGCCGCGCGTTTCGACGGCCGGCAACCGACGCCGATGTCGCGCCGTTCATCTCCCTCGTCGCCGCCAAACTGGAACAGCAGCAGTCGTTCGAGCAGGCCCTGCGCGTCGGTCTCGCCGCCGTCATGGTCTCGCCCGACTTCCTGTTTCTGCGTGAAGAGCCGGGCCGGCTCGATGACGTGGCCCTCGCCAGCCGGTTGTCGTATTTCCTGTGGAGCACAACGCCCGACGAAGAACTGCTGGGCCTGGCCGAGCGATCCCACAGGCTCGATCGGCCGGCGAATGCGGATGACCCGACGCACCGCGTGCCGGCGACATTCGACGACCCCGAATTGTTGCGCGCGCAGGTCGAGAGGATGCTCGGCGACTCGAAGGCGGCGGCGCTGACCGAAAATTTCGTCGGCCAATGGCTCGGGCTGCGGGAAATCGACGTCACAGAGCCCAGCCACATTCTCTATCCCGAATTCGACGAAATGCTCAAAGTCTCGATGGTCCGGGAGGTCGAGCTGTTCTTCGCGGAACTTCTGACGCGCGACCTGAGTCTGACGAATTTCATTGCCTCTGATTTCACGATGCTGAACGGCCCTCTGGCGAAGCACTACGGCGTGCCCGACGTCGACGGCTGGGAATTCCGCAACGTGCCGTTGCCGCCCGACAGCCATCGCGGCGGGCTGTTGACGATGGCCGGCGTGTTGAAAGTGACCGCCAACGGCACCTCGACCTCGCCCGTCGCGCGCGGCGCGTGGGTGCTCGACCGCATCCTCGGGACGCCCCCCCTCCCCCCACCTGAAAACGTGGCCGCTTTAGAACCCGACATTCGCGGCACCACGACGATCCGCGAGCAGTTGGCCAAGCACCGGCAAATCGAATCGTGCGCGAGTTGCCATGCCCAGATCGACCCGCCGGGCTTTGCGTTGGAAAGCTTCGACGTGATCGGGGGCTGGCGCGAGCATTATCGAACCAGCGGAAACGGACAACCCGTCATCGTCGACGGCCGCACCATGCACTACCTGCGGGGGCCGAAGGTCGATCCCACAGGCGTTCTGCCCGATGGCCGTGCGTTTCAGAACATCGATGAATTCAAGCAACTGCTGCTGGCCGATAAAGACCAGTTTGCCCGGGCGTTGACGGTCAAACTCGTGACCTACGCGACGGGTGCCGCCCCCTCGGTGGCCGATCAGCCGCAGATTGAAAGCATCGTCCGCAAAGTTCGCGCGCAGAATTATGGCTTCCGCAGTCTGATTCATGAGATTGTCCAAAGCGATTTGTTTCGACGAAAGTGATTTCCGATGAATGACCGCTCGATCACCACGACGCCTGTTCCCCGTCGTCACTTCCTGCGCGCTGCCGGCGTGACGATGGCTCTGCCGATGCTCGACGCCCTGTTGCCGCGCGTGCGTGCCGGCGAGAAAGCCGCGCAGCCGCCGCGTCGCATGATTTGCATTTGTACTCCTCTGGGTGTCTACCCCCCCTGTTTCTTTCCCGAGCAGGCCGGCAAGGATTATCAACTCACCCCGTACCTTGAGCCGCTCAACGATCTGCGGGACGACTTCACGGTGATCTCGGGACTGTCGCATCCCGAGGTCGGCTCGAGCCACGATTCGATCTTCAGCTTTTTGACAGCCGCGCCGCATCCCGAAATCAGGGCCGCCTTTCGCAACAGCATTTCGCTGGACCAGTTTGCTGCCGAACACATCGGAGACCGGACGCGATTTTCGAGCCTGTCATTGTCGGCCGAGGGCTTCGGCCTGTCGTGGACTCGCAGCGGTGCGCTCGTGCCGCCCGATCTGTATCCCGCCACGGTGTTCGCGCGAATGTTCCTCGAGGGTCGCCCCGACGAAGTCGAGGCCCAGTCGCGACGGCTGCGCGATGGCCAGAGCATCCTTGATACCATTCGCGAGCAGGCCCGAAAGATGCAGCCGGCGCTGGGTTCCCGGGACCGCGAAAAGGTCGACGAGTATTTCACCAGCGTCCGCGACCTCGAGCAGCGTCTGGTCTCGGCCGAGCAATGGTCGCGAAAGCCCAAGCCAAAAGTCGAGGTGGCCCCGCCGACGAACAATCTCAACTCGGCCGACCTGATCGGCAAGAACAGGCTGCTGTTCGATCTGATTCACCTGGCGCTGCAAACCGATTCGACCCGGTTGATCACGATGCTGCTTCTGGGAACCAGCCTCGTCCCGCCGATCGCCGGCGTGTCGCTGGGCCATCACGACCTGTCGCACCACGGTCAGGATCCCGCCAAAATCGGGCAACTCAAGACGGTCGAAACCGAGAAGATGAAGACGCTGCACGAGTTTTTGACGAAGCTGAAATCGACCGACGAACAAGGCGCCAGCCTGCTCGACCGGACCATGGTCTTCTTCAGCAGCAACCTGGGAAATGCCAGCAACCACTCCACCAGAAACTTGCCGGTCCTCCTGGCCGGTGGCGGCTTCAAACATGGTCAACACCTGGCTTTCGATCCCGCGAACCCGCCGCCGCTTTGCAACTTGTATGTCTCGATGCTGCAGCGTCTGGGGATCGAGTCGGACGCGTTCGGCTCCAGCACGAGCACCCTGACCGGCCTCGAGTTCGCGTAGAACGGACTCTTAGATTACGAAATGCGAAGCACGCGGCACGTTTCCTCGTAACTCGATTCCAGTTCGAGCGAAACGCTCAACTCATCCGACAGCCAGACGGGCAATGTCGGAAGTGGCTTGCCAACCGCCAGCGGATAGGCCCAGGATTCGAGTTTCGATACTTGTCCGATTTTGCGGCAGCGACAAGTGACGGCGTAGATCGACGGCGGATCGGGTGCGAACGCCGGATCCTTGCGATCGAGCAGGGCCAGCAACTCGGTGTACAGATTGAATCGGCGAGTCGTCACCAGATCGACGATCGATACGCACACCCCTTGCTGCAGCAACGCCGCGCATTTCGTGACGAATGCGCGTCGATTCTCCGAACGGTCCTTGTTTGCCGGGCTGACGATCTCGACAGCGGCGACGAGATGTCGACCACGACTTTGATCAAAAACCAGCACCTCATACTCGTACTGGTCTGCCAGATCGGCATCGACGATCAGCGTGGGTTCCGGGGGCGCCCAGGTCGCAGTAGCCATAACCCCGGAACCGTTGGCCGGTGAAGGCCAAGCGGCTCTTGGCAGTTCGTTTTCGTATGCGCAAACGTCAATCTCGAAATACGATCCGAGATGAACTCGCGGCTCGGCCGTAAAGTCGTTCGGCAAAAGCGGCGCGATTTGCTGGACGATGGCCATTGGCCAGCCGCCGTGGAAGCCTTCCCAAGAAGAGCGCGCCCAGACGGGCGGGCGGAAACGATCGCGAAGCGGCACAGCACACGTCTCCTCTTTTTCAATATTATCCCGAGACGAGTCCGGTGGGTAGCTGACACCGCAATTCCCCTCGCTTGCGTGACCCTGCCGAGCCGTTTACCGTGTGAGCACTATGGCCAAGAAAAGCAGTCCTCGGTTGCCCCCATCGCCTGAGGCTCGTGAAGAGTTGCTGCGGGTGATTCAGTCAACCGCCGCGCCACTGACGGCGACCGAGCTCGTCAAACTATTGGTGCCGCCGCACCAGATCGCCGCGAAGGACCTGACCCCGATTCTGGACGAGTATGTCGCGGCCGGCAGGCTGCACAAGCTGCCACTGGCGACAAAGACGGGCAAGCCGCGCTACTGGGACCGCGATGCCCCAGCGATGAGCCGCGCGGCTGCTATGGAAGCCGTGCAGGGCACCGACGCACCGCTCACCGCGGCAGAGCTGGCCAAACGCATGGTCGCGCCGCTTAAGGTCACTGACAGTGAGTTGACCCGGCTTTTGGAAGAACACGTTGCGGCAGGGACGCTGAATCTGTTCCCGCCGAAAACATTGAAGAGCAAGCCGCGCTATTGGAATCGCGACCCGATCGAATTCGCGCGGCTGGCCATTCTGCAGACACTGGCCGCGAAAGGACCGCAGACCGCCGCGAAACTCAAGCTGTCGGCGAAGGGGCTCGCGGACGATCAATTCGAGCAGATTGTCACAGGCCTGATCGCGACGCAGCAACTGTGGCGTCAACCGCCAGTGGGAAAAGCCGGCAAGGAATTGTTTGGCGGCAGCCCCCCCTCGCCGGAACCCTATTTGCGAAACGTGGGCATTGAATTGACAAAGGTCGTTTCGCAATTGCTGGCAGCCAACGTTCCGAAGGAAGACGTGCGCCGATCGCTGGTGCAGTTGATTGAAGGGGCGGGAATTACTTTGGGTTCAGCGATGCCCCCCGGCGACGACGCTCACCGCGCTCCGCCACGGTCCGACGGCATTGATCTGATCGCACTGATGCGACGGATCGAACCGGGGGCCGACAGGGGCGCTTTGGTTGGTTCGCGCGAGCTGCGCCGGGTCGCAAAACTCGAAAAAACTCGGTTCGACCGTGCCGCGCTGGAACTGGCGCGGGACGGGCGGTTGTCTCTGCATCGCCACGATTATCCAGCCAGCCTGACGGCGGCCGAGCGGGATGAACTCGTCACCGATGGTGACGGAACTTACTATATCGGGATGGCCATCCGGCAAAGCACGGGATAAACCAGACGCACGCGCCTGTCATCAAGCGAGCGGGAGGGCGTCAGCCCCCCGGTTGCGTGAAGTCGACCTGAACCAGCCAAAGCGCGCAGAGCACGCTGACCAGTCGAACCTGTCATAAACTGGGGGACCGTCACAAGTGAATCCGTTTCGAGACACGATCGTCGCCAGCCCATGGGAAGCCGCCCGCTCTGACGTCCCCGCGATTCACGGCAAGGTCTTCGACCGGTGCCTGGCGGGGATCGGCGACGTTCGGCAAAGTCACCGATCGGAAGCGCTGTTGATTCACGGAGAAGCAGGGAGCGGAAAAACGCATTTGCTCAGCCGGCTGCGTGAGCGGCTTGCGCCCCGCGAGCCGTCGGCGACCAATCGCAACGAATGCCTGTTTGTCTGGGTCCGACTGCAAACCAGCCCGCGGATGATCTGGCGAACGCTGCGGCGAACGCTGGTCGACGATTGGTTTCGTCCCGTTGCCGGAGGGCACACTCAATTCGAGCGCATTTTGTTTCATCGGCTCGCCGAAATCCGCCCCGCCGAGGGCGATCTCGAGCGCTGGTACGAATACATGCTCGACCAGCACCCCGACGGACTGCTAAACGCCATGGAACAGATCGCGACGAACCTCGACCTCGATCGCAACACCGACATCGCGTTCAAGCATATCGCTTTCAGCCGACACTTGCGTGACCTGCGGGCCTGGCTGGCCGGTACGTCGCTGCCCGAGGCGGCACTTGAGCGTCTCGATCTCGAACAGTCGGAGGGAACCGACGAAGATCGTGAAGACGAGTCGCGGCAGATCGTATTGATGTTCTGCCGTCTGGCCGGCAACGGCCTGCCGATCGTGCTCAGCTTCGATCAGGTCGAGGCCTTGCAGTTTGCCCCCGGCGACAGCGAAGCCCTGTTTGCCTTCGCACAACTGATCAGCGCTTTGCGAGACGGGACGAGCAACGTCTTGCTGATTTCATGTGTGCAATCGGCGTTCTATTCGGAACTGAAATCCAAAGCGCGCGACGCCGACTACGATCGGATCACGTCATACGGCGCGGTTTCTTTGGATCCGCTCAGCCGGAATGAGGCCGAGCAACTGATCGCTTCGCGGCTGACTGGCGCCGCCGAATTGACCAGCGAGTCACCGCGGGGCCCAAGCTGGCCATTGGCGGTAGATGAATTCGAACACCTGCTTGCAAAAGGGTTTGTCTCGCCGCGGAAACTGTTGGCCCGATGTGCCGAACGGTATGAGACCCGAACCGATCGGACGCTGAGTCTTCCCTTGGAGCTTGACGCAAAGCCACAGGGGATCCCCGAGTTTTTGACTGAGACGTGGGAAGCGTGCCTCGAACAGAAGCTCACCGACAAGTCGCCCGCGAAAACCGACGAGATTGTGCGTCAAGGTTTACCACTGCTCGTCCGGCTCGTCGCGCCGCAGTCGACACGCGTGCGCATCGACCGGTTCGAGGATGTCGATCCGGTGTTCGAATCGCCCACGGGCCGCTACGGCTTCAGTCTGTGTACGCAGGCCAATATGACGAGCCTGGCCGCCCAGTTGAAGCGGTTGCGTAAACACTTTCCATCGCCAGGTCTCAAGCGGTTGGTGCTGGTTCGGGATAGTCGAGTCCCGATTCCAAAGACCGCAAAGGTCGCACGCCAACAACTTACCGACCTTGAACAGCAGGGCGCTCGCGTTGTCTATCCGTCGGTCGAGGTTCTGGCCGCACTCGACGCACTGCGTGAACTGCTGTCGGATGCCAAATCGGGCGACCTGGCCTGCCGGGGCGAACCGATCTCGCCGCAGACGGTTGAAGAATGGTTGCTGGCCCATCTTCCCGGCGATCTCAGGGATTTTGTCGACAACGTGATGGGGACGGCAGCGAGAGAGCAATCGGCGCCGCCATCCGACACCCGCGACATCGAAGCCCTCACTGAACTCCTGGCAAAATCGCCGCTGATGACGCTGCACGACGCGGCACTGGCCCTGGAGCGGCCACTGGAAGAATTGACGGCCATCGTCGCGCGACATCCCGACCAGTTCCACCTGCTGGGCCAGCCGCCGTCGATTGTCTTTCGCGGTGTGGGAACCGTCGAAACTCCCGCTTGATCACCTGGAGACGACATTCATGCCCGTGACGATCTCTGTCAGCCAGGTCAGGCGGGCGCTCTATCAGGGGGCCGGCTTTAGCGGCGCGCAAGGCGACGGCGCGCCATCGACGGCGGTGTTGGGTCAATGGTTTCACGAAGGGCTGGGGATGCTCGTGGGTCGCGACTCGCCTGCGAGTCCGCTGGCGCAACTGGCCGCGCTCGACGCCGACCTCGATCTTTGGAAGCAGACTCTCGTCGAGCACGCCTACACCCGGTTCGTGGGTCCGCGCCTGACCAGGGAACAGGCGGCTCTGCACGACGCGGCGCCGCAGGTGCTCGCGTTCTGGCAGGCGATTCAGGCGGCTTGTCACTGGCTGGCCGAGCTGAGTTGGGGGCTACGCCCGCAGCGGCCGTCGCGCCGCTCGATTCAACCCGCTCCCTGGCAGACACTCGCCGATTTGTTCACAACCGAAGAGCCGCTCGACTGCATCCTTCACGAGCCGGGCTGGGCCGACAGCGTGCGGCTCGTGGGGATTGCCGATGCCGTGGTCCGGTTGTCCCAAACCGGTGCCTGGTGCGCGATCGAGCTCAAACTGGGGCAGACTTGTCCCGCCGCCGATCTCGGTCAGGCCTGCCTCTACCACCTGATGATTTCGAAGGCGAGGGCGACTGATGCCCGCGGTGGAACATCGGCGCCTGCACCCGGCGACGCCGGAACGCTGGCTCTCGTCAGCTTTCGTCCCGATCGACACGAGCAGCTTTTTACAGCAGCCGAGTTGGGGTCGGCAAGAGAGCGACTCATCGACCTGATCGGCAAGCTGGCGGGGGTTGAAATGCTGCCGTCGGCGGTAATCGGCGAATCGGCCGCATCAACGGGCGGGCCACCGCCGCGTGAAAATCGGCCCCCTTCGGTTCGCGAGGCTGCCGGCCCGACCCGGCAGCATCTCGTGCTCGGTCAGGGGCTCGTCGAAACGCTGGCTGAGTACGGCGTGAGCATTGCGCTGGAAGAACCGGTGATTGCCGGGCCGACGTTTCTGCGGTTTCCCATCGCCTTGGGACGAGGCGCCACCGTCAAGGGGGTGACCCGTTTCACGCCCGAGTTGCAGGTTCGTCTGCGCCTCAAGGCCGAGCCGTTTATCTCTCTCGACGACGGACGGCTGGTGATCGACGTGCAGCGGCCGGATCGCGAAACAGTCTGGTTCGACGACGTTCGCGCCGAATTGCCACCGCCCGAACCCCGAACGGGCGGATCGCGCGTTCCCGTCGGGGTCAATCTGTTTCGTCAACTCGTCTGTGCCGACCTCGCCAAACCCGAGCACGCGCACCTGCTCGTGGCAGGCACGACCGGCAGCGGCAAAAGCGAATGGCTTCGCCTGGCGGTCGCCGGTTTGATCATGACGAACACGCCCGAAACGCTGCGGCTGGTGGTGATCGATCCGAAGCGAAATGCGTTCCACGCGCTGGGCGATTCACCGTTTCTGTGGCGACCACTGGTGTTCCCCGACGAACATTCGGCGGCCGACGTGCTGATCGAATTGGCCGAAGAGATGGATCGCCGTTACCGGAGGTTCGACGGAGCCGATTCGTTTCAGCAGGTGGCGGCGAAGTCGAATCAGCCTCTGCCGCGAATCGTGTGCGTCTGCGACGAATATCGCGATCTGATCAGTCTCAATCGCGACGAGCGCAAACGAATCGAAGCGCAAATCTGCCGGCTGGGGGCCAAGGCGCGGGCGGCGGGCATTCATTTGATCCTCGCCACGCAGGAGCCGAGCCGCGACACGATTAAAGGCCCGCTCGACTCGAACATTCCGGCCC
>SIAF01000155.1 GCA_009691905.1 Planctomycetaceae bacterium
GCCCTCGCAAATGCTGGGGCGATGCGAAGGCGAAGGTGGAGGGGGCGGCCCCCTTCTGTCGAGCCTGAGCTGAGCTCCGACGTCGCAACCTTCCGAAAGACGCTGCGAAAGAACCCGAAAACGACCCACGAATTCGGAAGAGGAACCATCAATTAAGGGATCGAATCGCCAATCTGGAAACGCAGATAAGACAAGCGCAAGATTAACTCTGCTCCACAAGCGGCGACGCCGGCCCTTCGATCTCCAAAATCGCCTGCCGCAGCGCAAGCGAGACGGGGACCGGTTTTTGCGCGGCGTAGTCGAACATGACGACGGTGGAATCTCCCTCGGCGGCGATTGTCTTCAGCGTTTCGCTGACGACGCGATGCTCCATCACCAGGCTGGTCCGGCCGATTTTCGTAATCCGCGCGCCGATGTGAACGGTGTCGGGAAAAATCAATTGGCGGCGGTAATTGCACTGCACGGCTGCCAGAATCGGCCCGATCTTCTGCCGCTCGAACAGTTGCGACAACCCGACTTGATTGCCGTAGGCGATTCGGGCCGATTCGAACCAGCGCAGGTAGATCGTATTATTCACGTGGCCGAATGCGTCCTGGTCGCCCCATTGAATGGGTAGCGTGCAGAGCACGGGAAACCCGGCGAGCTGACGGGTGAGTTCGGCGTCCATTTGTGGAATTTCTATTTTCGAATTTCAAATCATGAATTTCAGATTTCAGATTTCGTTCGTCATGTTTCTTTCGACATTCGCACCTCTCACTCCAGCATCTCGACTTGCAAATGAGCTGCCGCCGGGTGACCCAGCGACACGAACTTGCGACCGACTTTGGCAGTGATGATGCCCACCTCGGGAGAGTTCTGCTCGATGACGGCGGTTGCGTCCAGTTCCAGACCGTTTTCCGAGAGGTAGCGCAGGAAGTCGGGTTGCTGGTTGGTGACTCGGGCGATGCGGACGCGCGATTTTGCAGGGCAGGTCGCGAGGGAAACTGTTGCCGAACGTCGACCGCGCATCAGCCCGTCGGCCGTCGGGATCGGATCGCCGTGCGGATCGGTTTCAGGGCGTCCCAGAAAATCGTCGATCCGATCGATGAGCACGTCGCTGACGGCATGCTCCATGTTTTCGGCTTCTTCGTGGACCTGATCCCAGGTGAGATCGAGCGTCCGTACCAGAAACAGCTCAATCAGCCGGTGCCGTCGCAACATTCGCATTGCCAGGTTTTTGCCGGCCTTCGTCAGGCTGACCCCCTCGTAGGGCTTGTAGGTCGCCAAGCCGCTTTCGGCGAGAGTTTTGAGCATGCTGGTGACGGTTCCCGGCGAGACCTGCACCGACGCGGCCACCTGCCCGGTCGAAATCCAGTCGGACTTCGTGGCAATCACGAGTTTCAAAATGGCCTTCAGGTAGTTTTCGACGGTCAGACTGGGCATCGGGACGCCAAACCGGATTTTGAGTCGTCAAAACTTATTATTCGATCACTATTGACTTTTGCGGAACGCGGTGCGAGAATCAAAGTCGACACGATTGTACGCGCCGCACGGCCCGGCTGCCAATTCACTTACACGGGAGAACGTGTTGCTCGATCAGTCCGCTGTGCAGATCACCGGTGAATTTGTCATTTGTCAAGGGCGTGCCGGGTTTCGAAAGTCCCGGTTGACGAGCGGTGCATCGTTACTGGTTAAGCCGGCGGGCCTGGCGAAACTGGCAGGTTGGTTGACGGTCATGTCACTGGCCGGATGTTCTGATGCTCCCGGGCGGACAAGTGTCACGCCAGGGTCCGACTCATCGTCGAAAATCGCCGTCCTCGCGACGACCGGCATGATTGCCGATGCCGCCCGAATCGTTGGCGGCGAGCAGGTCGAGGTCACGGCCCTGATGGGACCGGGCGTTGACCCGCACCTGTATCAGCCGACCGCGCGCGATCAGGGGCGGCTCAAGGGGGCGCAACTGATCTTTTACAACGGCTTGCACCTCGAAGGGCGAATGGTCGAGGTGTTCGAGTCGCTGGCAGCGAAGAAGCGGGTGGTCGCCGTCTCGAAGGATCTTCGCGACGACCAGCTTCTGGCCTGGCAAACTTCCGCTGGAATGCACGACCCGCACATCTGGTTCGACGTCAAACTCTGGCAGCAGGTCGTGCGGACGATGGCGACCACCTACGAAGAATTCGACCCGCCGCATTCCGCAGACTTTCGCAGGCGTGCCCAGGCCTACCTCGCCGAACTCGACGACCTCGACCGGTATTGCCGCGATCGTGCCGGGGAGTTGCCCGCCCGGCAGCGCGTGCTGATCACGAGCCACGACGCGTTTCATTACTTCGGAAGGGCCTATGGCTTCGACGTGGTGGGGATTCAGGGGATCAGCACTGAATCGGAGTCGGGGCTGAGGGCCCTGACTGATGCCGTCGATTTGATTCGGGCCAGGCACATCAAGGCGATCTTTCCCGAGACCAGCGTCCCGCGCGCGGCGATCGAACGGGTCGCCAAAGACAGCGGAGCTGTGCTGGGCGCCGAACTTTACTCCGATGCCCTCGGCGCTGCCGACGGCCCCGCCGGAACGTACGCCGGGATGATTCGCACCAACATCGACCACATTGCTGATGCTCTTCAGGGGGCCGACTCGCTCCGGGGACAGTGACGAATGCCGAGAACCACATGACGAATCGCATCCCGAATCGGAAATCCGAAATCCAAGCTTCGCAATCGGCGTCGCCCCCGATCGAAATTCACGACCTGACGGTCAGTTACGACAAGCGACCCGTGTTGTGGAACATCGACGTTGCGCTTCCCGAGGGGCAAATCATCGGGGTCATCGGCCCCAACGGCGCGGGCAAAAGCACCCTGATCAAGGCCGTCCTGGGGCTGCTTCCCGTCGATAGCGGGTGGGTTCGCATTTATGGCGAGCCCCTGACGAAGCATCGCAACGTCGTCGGATACGTCCCGCAGCGCGAGAGCGTCGATTGGGATTTTCCGGTGACGGTGCGGGATGTGGTGCTGATGGGCACCTGTGGTCGACTGGGCTTGTTCCGACGGCCAGGCGCCGCCGAACGCGCGTGTTGCGATCGCTCTCTCGAGCAGGTGGAGATGGCGGCCTATGCCGATCGTCAGATCAGCAACCTTTCGGGGGGGCAGCGGCAGCGCGTGTTTCTGGCGCGGGCTTTGGCGCAGCAAAGCCGCATATACCTGCTCGACGAACCGTTCGTCGGCGTCGATGCCGCGACGGAATCGGCGATCATCGAGCTTCTAAGGTCGATGAAGCGCGAAGGACGGACGCTGCTGGTCGTCCATCACGACTTGCAAACCGTGCCGCAGTATTTCGACAGCCTGCTGATGCTGAACATGCGTCTGGTCGCCTTCGGCCCGACGCAGGAGGTGTTTACCGAAGTGCTGCTGCAAAAAACTTACGGCGGACGATTGACGATCCTGTCGGAGGCGGCAGAGCAAGTGGCAGGAACGCGGCGGTAAGGCGTGCAGTCCTGCACGCAAAGCCCGGTTTCGCGGGGCGCTCGGCCGGTCCCTGAGAAGTGACGACTGATCCATGGCTGAAGTCTGGTCCCAATTTGTTCGGTTCTGGTCGTTTCAGGACGGATCCGTCCGTTCGGCTGTATTCGGGGTACTGCTGCTGGCGGTCAGTTGCGGCTTTCTGGGGTGCTTCATCGTCCTGAGACGGATGTCGCTGGTGGGAGACAGTCTCGGGCATGCGGTTTTGCCGGGTGTCTGTCTGGGATTTCTCGTGACCGGAACAAAAGATCCGACCTGGATTTTTGCGGGCGCAATCGCCGCCGCGTTGCTGGCGAGCCTGCTGATCGCAGCCATCGAGCGGTACACCCGGCTGAAGCCCGACGTGGCGCTGGGGCTGGTGCTCTCAGGGTTTTTCGGCCTGGGGATCGTGCTGCTGTCTCGAATTTCGCGATTGGAAAGTGGCCAGCAAAGCGGTCTCGACAAGCTGCTGTTCGGGCAAGCCAGTGCCGTCAGCGAGCGCGACCTGTGGCTCATGGGGACAGTCGCCTTCGTGATCGTCGCGGCAGTGCTGGCGACTTTCAAGGAACTTGCGGTGACCAGTTTCGATCCCGCGTTTGCCAGGACGATCGGCATTCCGGCACGCGCGATCCACTACCTGTTAATGACGCTGACGGCGTTCGCGATCGTGATTTCGATTCAGGCGGTCGGCGTCGTTCTGGTGTCGGCTCTGTTGATTACGCCGGCGGCCACCGCGCTGCTGTTGACCGATCGACTGCACGTGATGGTGCTGCTGTCCGTGGTGATTGCCGCGGTGGCGGGCGTCGTGGGACTGAACATCAGCTTCCTCAGCAATCGCCTGCCGAGTGGTCCGCTGGTCGTGCTGGCACTCACAGCATGTTTCGGAATGGCGTACTTGTTTGGCTCTCGGTATGGGGTCGTTGCCCGAATCCGGCGAAGGCGCGCACGGGCTTTGCAGACGTGCCGCGAGAATCTGCTCAAACGGATTTTTCTGGCGTTACCCTCTTCCGAGGCTCGCCAGGTGGCGCTTTCAAGCCTGACGCAGCACCCGGCGACGTCCAGCGATTCTTTGAGGGCCGAATTAAGGCCGCTTACGCGGCTAGGATGGGTCGATCTCGAGGGCGAGACGGTGCACCTGACCGACGTCGGGGCCAGCCGCGCGCGTGAACTCGACCGCAACTATCGACTTTGGGAATTGTTTCTGACGCATGAGGTGCGCTTGCCCGCCGACCATACCCAGCGCGATGCCGAAAATCTCGAGCACCTGTTGACTCCCGAACTGGTCCGCGAACTCGAAGAGCGCTACCCCGATGCCTGAGAACCCGCTGTCGCTGTGGAGTCCGGCCTTCGCGCATGACTCGGCCGTCACGATCCTGATGGGGATCCTGGTGGCGGTGGCCTGCGGCTGGCTGGGCTGCTGGATGATTCTGCAGGGGCTGGCTCTGGTGGGCGACGCCATCAGCCACACCGTGCTGCTGGGGATCGTGATCGCAGTGCTTGTGACCGGTGAAGTGACCGGGATCGGGATGTTTGTCGCGGCGACCCTGACCGGTCTCGTTACGGTCGTTCTAATCGATGTTCTCCACGTCAGCAGCCGACTGAAGGAGGATGCGGCGATCGGCATCGTGTTTACGTCACTGTTTGCCTTGGGCGTTGTCCTGTTGACCGTATTTGCCAGCCGCGCCCACATCGACGCGCAGGACTCGATTTACGGGAAACTGGAAATCGTCGCCTCCCGCCCGGGCTGGATGGTCGGCGGAGTCGAGATCCCAATCGCGGTCTTTCGGATGGCGGCGATCGCCGCCGTTCTGCTGGGCCTGATCGTCGTCTTCTACAAAGAACTGCTGCTTGTGGCGTTTGATCGGCAACTGGCGGCGTCGGTCGGAATGCGACCGCACCTGTTCCGCTACGGAATGCTGGCGGCGCTGTCGCTGACGGCGGTGGGCTCGTTCGAGGCGGTGGGTCCGGTTCTGGTGGTGGCGATGCTCATCGCACCGGCGGCTACGGCGTATCTTCTGACGCGACGCCTGCCGATGATGCTCTTTCTGTCGGCATTGATCGGCAGCCTGTCGGCCGTCATCGGATACCACATCAGCTTCTGGTTTTCGGTGTCAGCCGCCGGGTCGATGGCGTGTGCGGCCTGCGGCCTTTTCAGCCTGGCGTTTCTGCTGGCTCCTGAACAGGGACTGATCGCGGGGGCGTGGCGCCGGCTGCGCCTGCGGTTGAAGACCGGGCGCGAGAATATCATCCGCCGGGTGTGGAAGCTCTCTGCGGGCAGGCCTGAAATCGGCGTCGCGTCCCGGGAGGTGGCAGCGGCGCTGGCGCTTCCGGGCTGGCGTTATCGCTGGCTTGTACGATCTCTGGTTCGGCGAGGATGGGTCGACGTCGCGCACGAGCCGGCGGAAGGCCTGCGATTGACCGACGGCGGGCGGGTCCAGGCGCAGCGGCTCGATCGGGCCCATCGGCTGTGGGAGACCTTTCTGGTGGACACCGTCGGGCTGAGCGTCGACCACGTCCATCCGGCGGCCGAAGAAGTCGAACATGTTTTGTCAGAGCAGCTCGTCGAACGGCTCGACGATGCATTGGGCCATCCCGATATCGATCCGCACGGCGCACCAATCCCGCGCAGCCAGGTCAGCGATCAGACTCCGGGCGTGTTCGTGTTATCGAAATTGCGCGCCGGCGACCGAGGCCGAATCGCCGGGCTGGTCCCACCATTTGCCGCGTCGGCGTTTTCGACACACGACCAGGGCCCGGCCCTGGTCGAGATCGCCCGGCTGGGACTGACTCTGGGGCAATCGGTCGAGGTGCGCGGTCGCGCCCCGACAGTGGCGGCCTGGGTGGTTGTTGTCGATACTCGACGGGAGATTGAGATCCCGCACGCGCTGGCCGACGTCATTCTGGTTCGGTTGGATGCCTCCCTTCCGAGCATTTCGTCCTGACGGCGTCCCGACGGCGTCGCCTGTCGTCGGGCTTGTTCTTCCCACATTTCGGCGTGTGCCGAACCGCATATACCGTGGGCATTAACGACGTTTCGAGGGACAAAGCGCCTCTTGCCACAAATCAGAGATTCGTATACGATTCGACAGTCGTCGCTGACCTTGGCGATCGTCAGGTATCGCCAGTCGCTCCTTCCAAATCCCCTCGATGCATCAGCGAGCCATTATGATTTTTCGCACTCCGTCTCGGGCAGCCTGCACGTTGAGCGTCGCCATGGTTCTGCTCGTGGCGACCACTCTTCTGGCGCAGCAGTTGGAATCGCTGTCTGGGCCGCAGACGGCCAATATCGCCAAGCTCGTGTGTGAGATGCTGCAGGCCAACCACATCAGCCATAAGCCGATCAACGACGATATTTCGTCCAAGATGCTCGACGAATTCATCAAGATGCTCGACTCGCAGAAGCTGTACTTTCTGCAAAGCGATATCGACCGCTTTAACAAGTATCGATTGGAGTTGGACGATCTGGTAAAGGCCGGAAACGTCGATTTCGCCGGGATGGCGCACGACACCCTTCAGCAACGGCTCAAAGAGCGAATGGCCGTGGCGCACACGCTGATCGACAGTCCGCACGATTTCACCGTCCAGGAGACGCTCGATATCGACGCCAAGGATCTGCCGTGGGCCTCGACCGTCGAAGTCCTCAACGAACGCTGGCGAAAGCAGATCAAGTACCAGTTGTTGTTGATCAGGCTGGAAAAGGGGCTGGCCGCCGAGGGGAGCGCCGGCGGACACGAAGACAAACCCAAGGATGAGGTCAAGCCGAATCCTGACGGCAAAAAGCCGGTCGAACAGGATCCGTTGAAGCGGCTGCACAAGCGGTACAAAGCCATTTACGACAATCTCAGCAAGGTCGAGCCCGATGAGATCGTCGAGTTGTACCTGACCTCGCTGTGCTTGGCATACGATCCCCATTCGAGTTACATGTCGCCGCGATCGGTGCGCGAATTTCAGATTATGATGTCGTTGAAGCTGGACGGAATTGGTGCAGCGTTGCAGGCCGAAGACGGTTACACCGTCGTCAACAAGATCGTTCCCGCCGGGGCCGCCGCCGACGATGGTCGTCTCAAGATCAACGACAAGATCGTCGCCGTCGGCAACGGGAATGCCGAGTTCGTCGATGTTGTCGATATGAAGCTGTCCAAAGTCGTCGACATGATTCGCGGCAAGGCGGGCACGAAAGTTCGACTGAAAGTGATGACCGCCGCGACGAGCGAAGTTCAGATTTACGAGCTGATTCGCAAGCAGGTTGAGCTCAAGAGTTCGGAGGTCAAAGGCGAGATTATCGATGTCTCGACTCGGCTCAAGGGGACCAAGGGGCGCATCGGGATCGTGCATCTGCCCTCGTTTTACCGGGATTTTCAGGCAGCGGAAAACCGCGAAGGTGAATTCAAGAGCGCGGCCCGCGACGTCAAAAAGGTACTCCGCGATTTTCAGACTCAAGGGGGCGTCGACGCTGTGATCGTCGACCTGCGCTATAACGGCGGAGGCGCTCTCAAGGAGGCGATCGACGTCTCGGGCCTGTTCATCAAGGACGGCCCGGTCGTCGCGGTCAAAGATCAACAGGGTGAGATCGAAGTCCACAACGACGAAGAGTCGACGCTCGAGTGCGATAAGCCCCTGGTCGTCATCACCAATCGCTTGTCGGCGTCGGCGTCTGAGATTTTCGCCGGAATGATCAAGGATTATGGCCGGGGCCTGTTGGTCGGAGACCGAACGACCCACGGCAAGGGGACCGTGCAGAACGTCGCCAACGTGGGTCGCAAGCTGCAGAGGCTGCTCGGGGCGCCCGAACTGGGGGCGCTGAAATTGACGATCCAGCAGTTCTATCGGGTCAACGGGCACAGTACGCAGCAACTGGGGGTGTGGTCGGATATCGCTTTGCCGTCGCTGATGGACAACATGGATCTTGGCGAACAGTTTCTTGACAACGCGCTGCCCTTCGACCAGATCGCCGAAATGCGCCACCGGCGGATCGCCATGGTGCCTGCCGATCTCACGGAAATTCGATCGATGAGCTACAAGCGGCTCGCTGCCAGTACTGACTTTCAGAAAACCGAGAAAGATATTGAAAGGTTTCTGGCGCGCAAGCAGCGTAAGGCCGTGTCGCTCAACGAGGACGAGTTGAGAAAAGAGCGGGTTGAAGAAGAGCAGAAGACCCGCGACAAGGCCGAAAGCAGCGACGACCTGACCGACGGCGCCCCGATCTTCCCCGACAACAGCTACAACAACGAAGTGCTGTCTATCACGCTCGACTATCTGAAGCAGTTGGGCGAGCCCAAGACGGCAAAAAAATAGATCGACGTGAAGCGATTGTCTCCGCCAATCAGCCCGGTCGCCCTTGCGGCAGCCGGGCGGATCGTTTTCTGACGGGAGATTCAGCCGGGAGATTCAGCGCCAGCGTCCCGCTCACCCCCGCGTCGGTCGATTCGCCGGCCTGACGCGACGCCCTCACGCGATGGCGGTGGAGTTGCTTTCGGGCAACATCCGCTTTTGGCCCCGTTGCCTTTTAACCCCGTTGCATTTTGACATCGGCGGCGTGTGACCTATGGTTGCCTGCTGGAGTCGAGCGACCCGGTCGGTTGTCGGGAATCGCTCACTCGGCATCATCGGATCAGGCGGCGTATCGGGGCCTTCCGCTACAAACGGAGTGTGCGGGTCTTATGATCGGCTGTCACTTTCGGCCACGATGACTGGAAACGGGCCGATCATTGAACGGAGCAATTCTTATGAGTCACGCAACCTTGCTGCTCGTCGATGACGATTATGATCTGTTGGAATCGACCGCCGACGATCTGCGGAGCGCCGGTTATCGCGTCGAGACCGCCCTGACTTGCGACGACGCGTGTACGCGAATCGGTGAAGCCCGGTTTGATGCGGTGGTATCCGACGTGCATCTCCCCGACCATGACGGGTTTCGGGTTCTCGAATTTACGCGCCGTCGAATGCCCCAGACACCGGTAATTCTGATGACGGGCCTGGGACGAATCGATGCGGCCGTCGCCGCGATGCGTGGCGGAGCGTTCGATTACCTGACGAAACCGGTCATGGGCGATGAATTGCATCAGTGTCTGGGGCGGGCGCTGCACCGGCCTCAGGCGAGCGATCACCAGACTGCCCCTGACGACTCGATGGATCATCGCGTCTGCCGGGAAGGCCTGATTGGCCGCGACTTCAAAATGCTGCAGGCGTTTGATCTGGTCGAGCGCGTGGCCGACACGCGCACCACGGTGTTGATCCAGGGCGAAAGCGGCACAGGCAAGACCATGACGGCGCGGGCCATCCATCAGCTCAGCGCACGCCGCGACAAACCCTTCGTTGAAGTCGCATGCGGATCCCTGTCAGAGACGCTGCTCGAAAGCGAACTGTTCGGGCACGTCGCGGGCAGTTTCACCGGCGCGCTGCATCACCGCGTGGGGAAATTTCTGCAGGCCGACGGCGGGACGATATTTCTCGATGAAATCGGGAATGCCTCGCCGGGGCTACAGGCTCGGTTGTTGCGCGTCCTGCAGGATCGCGAGTTCGAACCGGTCGGCGGCAACGAGACGCAAAAAGTCGATATTCGACTGATTCTGGCAACGAATGCCGATCTCGAAGCGAGCGTCGCGCGCGGCGAGTTCCGACAGGACCTGTTCTACCGCATCAACGTCATCGCGCTCGATCAGCCGCCACTGCGCGAACGCTCGGGAGATATCCCGCTCTTATTAGACCATTACCTCGCGATCTTCCGCGAAGAAACCCGCAAGCCGGTGACGGGTTTCGATGTCCAGGCGATTGAGGTGCTGCAACGTTATCGCTGGCCGGGCAACATCCGCGAACTCGTCAACATTGTCGAACGTGCCGTCATTCTGACCCGACGCACGACGATCGGCGTCGAACATCTGCCCCCAGCGGTGTGCCGTGCTGTTGCGGCGACCGACCTGCGTCACGCGCCCGGCGCGGTTGCCGGTCTCAAAGCGGCTCTCGTCGATCCCGAACGCCAGATCATTCTCGATGCGCTGAGCGCCAACGGCTGGAGTCGTCAGACCACCGCCGACGCGCTGGGCATCAACCGGACGACACTGTACAAGAAAATGAAAAGGCACGGCATCGAATTCGATCGGGAAATGACGACGGCACAGGCCTGAGGGTCCTTGACTTCGAACAACGACCGTTGCGGCCATTCTGCGCGCTGATCGAGACGACGGACGCACTGACACCTGTGCCTCGAGTTTTTTTCGTTCATTAACTCGTCATCAACGGGCCGGCAAGGCGTGGGGGCGGGTCAAGAATCGCGAACCCCGCGTATTGTGAGTAATCCCCCCGGCAGATAGACTCGAACGACTCTGGCACATTATGCGAATTGCAATCATTAAGACAGGAGCGCTGGGCGACGTTGTCAGGACGACGGCGCTGTTGCCGGCGCTGCACAAACAACACACCAACGTTGACGTGACGTGGATCGCAGCGGACGCGAGCCTGCCGCTCGTCGAACGCAATCCCCTGATCGCTGCCGCCGTGTCAATCGACAATCCCCAGACCGCGTCCTGGAGGCATCGTCAATACGACTGGGTCATCTCACTGGATGACGAACTCGCAAACTGCCGGTTGGCGCGAACGCTGTCTGCGAAACGCTTGTCGGGCGCCTATGCCGATCGGGACGCGCGACCCCAATATACGCCGGATGTCGAAAAATGGTTTGGAATGGGGCTGCTACGCCCCGATCGTTCAGGCGGACTGACTCGCGCGAATGAGCTCAAGCGTTTGAACACTGCCTCGTATCCCAGTCTCCTGTACGAGTGCCTGGGACTTGCCGGCCCGGTCGCACCGCCGCAACTTCACATCGCCGATGCCGACACCGCGCAGGCGCGACAATGGCTCGTCGATTCCGGTCTCGAACGATTTCCAAAACTCGTGGGGATGAACACCGGGTCGGGAGGTCGCTGGCTCTATAAGCAGTGGGGCGAAGACCAAACCGCGCACCTGGCCCAGCGGTTGCGCGACGTCTTGAACGTCGGAGTGATTCTTCTGGGCGGCCGGCAAGAGCTGGAGCGAAACACCAGGATCGCCGCCATCGCGAATCGCTCGGGAATTGCCGTGGGTCCGCACGATCTGAGCCTTCAGGGTTTCACAGCCGTCGTTCGATTGTGCTCGATGCTCGTGACCAGTGACTCGCTCGCCCTGCATATCGCGGCCACAACGGCCATAACAACCGTTGCATTTTTCGGACCGACGTCCATTGCCGAGATTGAACTGAGTGGTCCTGGGGAGAAGGTATCGACACCCCTGTCGTGTCGTTGCTGCTACCTGCGCGAGTGCGACATCCGCCCGCACTGCATGCAGACGATCGATGTCGACACCCTCTACAGCAGTGTCCAGAAATGGCTTTTGCCGCGGCACGACAATGCGAAGAAGGATTCGTGAATGAGCCGGTATGCGCTCTTCGACCGCACGGCGATCGCCCTGAGGCCGCTGGCCGAACGCGGTCACGACCTGCTTGCAGATCGTTGCCGACGGCTCGACGAGGCCATCGAGCCGTATCATGCCCCCGATTTTCCGCAGTTGATCGAGCGGATTAAGCTGGCCCGCCGCAGTGGTCGCCCCGTCATCGCGATGATCGGCGGACATCCGATCAAATTGGGTTTGTCCCGTTACCTGATCGATTTGATCGAACGCCGCATCGTCACACACCTCGCGACGAACGGGGCCGGGATCATTCACGACTTCGAATTGGCGATGATCGGCGGCACCAGTGAAGACGTCGCCAAGTGGATCAAGGTCGGTCAATTCGGCCTGTGGCAGGAGACCGGCCGGCTGAATGAGGTTATTTCCGAGGCGGCCGATCGAGGCGAAGGCCTGGGAGAAGCCGTGGGCCGCGTGATCGAAGAACAGCAGTTTCCATTTCGCGACTTGAGTCTGGCGGCAGCCGGCTGGCGGACCGGCACACCGATCACCAGCCATGTCTCGGTAGGGAGTGACATCAATCACGCGATGCCCAGTTGCGACGGGGCCGCGCTGGGGCAGGCGAGCTTCACCGATTTCCTCATTTTTGCCCGCACCGTCCAGAATCTGGAAGGGGGCGTGTTTCTGAACATCGGGTCGGCTGTCACCGGGCCGGAAGTGTACTTGAAGGCGCTTTCGATGGCGCGAAATGTCGAGAGAATTTCCGCCAGCCCGGCCGGTAACCCCCCTGCCCCGCCCGTCCCTGGAGCGCGCATTGCGCCATGCCACTTCACGACGGCGGTCTTCGACATGGCGCCGCTTCCGGCGAACTGGCGCGATTGCACGCCGACCAGGGATGAGGCGATGTACTATTATCGCCCGTGGAAGACAATCCTCGTTCGCACCGTTCAGGACGGTGGCGAAAGTTTCTACATCGGCGGAGACCATCGGCAGACGATTCCCCGCCTCTGGCAGGCGTTAACTTCTTCGGGAATACAGCCTGCCGGCTGAGCCGCGACAAACGACAACCGCAACGCCGAGCGAACCCATTTCAGTCTGACATTCGATGACACACCGACGCTGCGTTTTTCTCGATCGCGATGGCACGATCATCGTCGAGAAGAACTATCTCTCAGAACCCCAGCAGGTCGAGCTGCTTCCCAACGCTGCGGCGGGCATGCGGAAAATGCAAGCGATGGGCCTCGGACTGATCGTGGTCACCAATCAATCGGGCATCGCCCGCGGCTATTTCACCGAACAACAGCTTGCGGCCGTTCACAATCGACTGAGCGCGCTTCTCGAAGCCGAGGGGATCGTTGTCGATGGAATCTATGTCTGCCCGCACGGTCCCGCCGATAACTGCAATTGCCGAAAACCCCGAACCGGCCTGGTCGAGCAAGCCGCTCGGAAGTTGCGCTTTGTTTCCGCCGATTGCTTCGTGATCGGCGATAAACCCTCGGACATCGACTTAGGGCGCAACCTTGGTGCGACGACAGTTTTCATTCGGGCCGACGACGCGTCCCACGCGAGATTGCCTGGATTGTGCGAACCCGATTTCATTGCTGACGACTTGATGACGGCCGCACGTCGAATCGAACAAGTGCTGCTCATGCCACATCTCGATTAAACCACCGCATTGACGGCTCGGTTTGGACCCTTGCATGCACAAATATAGACGTCTCATTTTAACCCGCTAGCTGTAAATCCCTGAAAAGAAGACTGCCATGCCGACAACCACCGATCGTCGATCTGACGTGATCCGGAATCATCTGCTCGAAAGCGCCGAAGTCAAACGGCGCTCGATCGAAGATTGCACCCCTTCCATACTGACTGCCGCCGATCTGATCACCCAATCGTTTCGGGCGGGGGGTAAACTGCTGTTGTGCGGCAATGGAGGCAGCGCCGCCGACTGCCAGCACCTTGCTGCGGAATTCACGAGCCGGCTCTCTGCCGACTTCCACCGCCCGGCTTTGCCTGCTCTGGCTTTAACCACTGACACTTCTTTTCTCACCGCCTATACGAACGACTTCGACTTCGAAGGCATCTTCGCCCGCCAGGTTGAAGCCCTCGGTAAATCGGGCGACGTGCTGCTCGGGATCAGCACCAGCGGCAACTCGGCGAACGTCATTCGCGCCGTCGAGATCGCCAGGAAAATGGCGCTGAAAACCATTGCCCTGACAGGCACCGGCGGCCGCCTTTGCAACTTGGTCGACACCGCCATTTGCATCCCCAGCGACAACACGCAGCACGTTCAAGAAGCCCACCTTCCGATCGAACATCTGCTGTGTCATCTGGTCGAACGAGCGCTGTTCACCGATTCAAATGCCTGAGCCGCCGCGGCGCACTCGTTCGAAGCAAGTGCCTGCGACCCCGCTGACGGCTGTGTAGGCGCATGTAAGTTCAGACCTCCTGATCTGGCGGAATTTGCTTTGGCACCGAGTTTGGATTGGCGGGCGGTGCTAAGGAGGTGAAATGGAGCTGCAGCTTGGTCCCCGGATACGCGAAAGCAGCGTCATTGAGGGTGCCGATCAGATGTTGAATCGCTCG
>SIAF01000156.1 GCA_009691905.1 Planctomycetaceae bacterium
GGAAAACCGATGCAAAAGGAACGCCGACCCAAATTCGTCTCGCCGCATCGGCGCGTTAAGCTGAGCAAAAACCAGAGGCTGGCAGAACCCGTCACCTCATGCACCTCTGTTTGAGAGATGTGGCACTAGCCACCGGTTGTGCGGTTTGGCCTTTCCACAGGCACAGACATACAAGCACCGGCGGCTAGCGCCGTGCCGCTGACAGAATCAACGATTCGCATCCATTCGCGGATACCCATATCAGGAACAGAAACGGGCCACCCTCCAGGCAAAGGTCAAAACGTTGCGGATTCACGCGCGGATGTTTGGAAGAGCGCCCTGCCGAGCACTTTTTCAGCCGAAGCAGTGACAACGACGCGGCCTCGTCGGTCCAGTTTTTCCCAAGTTTCCCATTCTGCCGGGCAAAGCTGGGTGGCTCCGTTTGCCGCCCCCTTATGGAGTTGCCGCGGTCGAATCAGTCGGTGTGCTCGAAGTACAGCGGTGAAACGACGGGATCTGCAGGACGCTTCGGCGCCGGTTCAGGCTGGGCAAACAGAATTTCCAGATCGGCCGCAAATTCGGGATGCCGGCGCAATAGTTCGTTTTTTCCGGGAACCTGACCGGCAACTGCGGCCTGGTAATAGGAGCCCAGAACGATGTCCAGCGTCAGGCCGTCAACCCCCGGCCAGTCATGGGGATCAATCGTCCGCAGATTACCGAGCAAAATCTCGTTCAGTGCCGAATTGAGACTCATGGGATGTTGCTCCAGAACGCCATTCATGATTCACTCCTTTCTTCCATCAATTCGCGCAGCTTTTTCAAACCGCGACGGAGCAACCCGGCGATCGACGCCTCCGAACGTTGCAAGTGTTCGGCCATTTGCGCCAGAGACCATCCCTGCAGATGGTGCAGGACAACCGCGTCGCGTTGTTCGTCGGGGAGTTGCGCGAGCCCTTCAGCAAGCTGCAACAGTTGTTCGATTCGAATCGCCTGCTGACTGGGGGAGGCTTCGTGGGCAGCCAGCCAGCCCTCGGCCCGGCAAAACGAGTCTTCGATGGCCATCTCCAGCGTCCGCTCGCGTCGCACGTCCCGCTTCGCCCGTTCGCCCCCGCGCAGGGCATCGGCCAGGTTGTTCACCAGCATTTGTTTCAGCCAGGCGGCCAGTTCTGCATCGGTTTGACCGCGAAAATCGCCCCGCTGCTCGTAAGCCTCGAGCAGCGTCTGCCGAACGATATCCGGTCGGGTGGCACGCCCTGACTGAGGTACGAAGGAAGGGCGTGGCGAGCGTCTCTGGACTTTCCCTTCGTTCCTGACGGGGTTGGACGTGTGCATTCTGCTTCTTCACGAACCGTATGTCATCGGCAGTGTCGCATCGATGTCGAACGGCACGGGCCAGCTGCCCGCATACCATCGCGCACTCGACCACTCCCAATCTGTCGCGCGTGTGCTGCGCGACCCCCCCTGCCCCCCCTTCCTAAGGGGGGGAGATTTGGACAGCGTTCGCTCCTGGGTCACGTTGCGGTCGTATCCGCCGCCGCAGGAGAACGTGAGTTCTCTCAGTTCGCGATTGTCGTCGTATCGCTTGCGGCGCTTGCTGAACCAGGATTCGCCGGAGGCGGGGTCACGGATGCGCATGATCGGGGGCCCAAAAGGTGCCGACGCATTTTACCCGAATTTCGTTACTCGGGTGCATCTCGCATGCAAGGTGTGTCCCGAGACGCTCGCCACGCCCTTCCTTCGTCAGGGCGTGCCACCCAGCCCGGCACGCCCTTCCTTCGTGCCTCAGTCAGGGCGTGCCACCCAGCCGATCCGCAGATTTCGCCGATTGACACAGATTCAATTCAACACTCTCGAATCTGCGTGCGTCTGCGTAATCTGCGGACCAGCTCCTGTGAAACCCTCCCCGGCAATCAGGAGGTTGAATCACAAATGTCGCCTTTCGCTCCGCGAAAGGAAGAACTTTCGCGGAGCGAAAGGCGACATTGAGCAACGTGCCGGTGTCATAATTCGTGCAGACGCTCGCACGGACGACTTCTCCCGGCGCGCCGGGACTGTCCGTGGCACGCCATAAGGTCCCATCGGCGTGAATCACGGCACCGGCGGCTAGCGCCGAACCGCTGACGGTTACGACTCCTGCCAGTCGAGCAGTTGCAGTTCGACGTTTTCCTGACCGCGAAAGCGATTGATGCTCGGTGCGAAGCTGATCGAAATCGGCCCGGCGACCGCCGCGATCTGATCGGCCCATTCGGCTTTGCCGAACGCGACGGCGCGCATCGTCTTCCCGTAGTGCCTGAGTTTCAACGACAAGTGCCGTTCGCCTTCCCCCATTTTGCGAGGCGCCTCGGCCAGTTCGACGCGCGAACTGGCCAGCACCGGCCGCGGATTGGATCGGCCGAACGGTCCCAGGCGATCGAGTTCGGTCACGGCTCGCACGGTCAGGTCGGCCAGCCGCACCTCGGCGTCGATTTTCAATTCCAGATCGATCGGGTTCACGATGTGATGCGAGCCGACGTAACGACAGAACGCCTCGCGGAACGGATCGATCTTTTCGGCGACGATGCGCAAACCGGCGGCCGCCTGGTGGCCGCCGAAGGTTTGCAGGTGCTCGGCACAGGCCGCCAGGCCGGCGTGCAGGTCGAAGCCGCCGAAGGTTCGTGCCGAACCCTGCCCGAGTTGTTCGTCGAGATTGACGGCAATCATCACAGCCGGCTTCTGACAGTGCTCGGCAACGCGGCTGGCCACGATGCCGATCACGCCGGCGTGCCAGTCGGTCGCCGTCAGGACGATCGCAGGTTGATCGTTCCACTCGGGGTGCGCTTCGAGCAGTTCTTTGGCCTGCTTGAAGATCCGCCGCTCGACGGTCTGGCGGGCCTTGTTCTGCTCTTCGAGGTACGCGGCCAGCATTCCCGCCCGCTCGAGATTGTCGGTGGTAAGCAATTCGACCGCGAGCCGCGCCTGGCCCAGCCGGCCGGCGGCATTGATTCGCGGTGCGATGCTAAAGCCGATATCTTCGGCGCTGAACACGCTTTTGTCGTGGAGCTTTGTCACCTTCAGCAGCGCTTGCAGTCCCGGCGACGCCCGCTCGCGCAGGCTTTGCAATCCGAACCGAACGAAAACGCGATTCTCTCCCAGCAGAGGCACGACGTCGGCGACCGTGCCGATCGCCGTCAGCCCGACCGCCGCCAGCAGAAACTCGCGCATCCGCGGCGAGGCTTTACGACCGTCGCCCATCCGCGTGCAAATCGCCCAGGCCAGCTTGAAGGCGACCCCCACGCCGCACAGGTCGCCGAACGGATACGCCGTCCCCGGCAAGCGCGGGTGGACCAGTGCATTCGCCGGGGGGAGCGTCGACCCGAACTGATGATGATCGGTGACGATCAGTTCCAGCCCGAGTTCGCGCGCCAATTCGGCCTCGCGGACGCTGGCGATGCCGCAGTCAACGGTCACCACAAGTTGCGCGGGATCGTCTTCGTGAAACCGCCGCAGCGCCTCGCAGTTGAGTCCGTAGCCCTCTTCCAACCGGCTGGGGACGTAGTACTCGACTTTGCCGCCGACGAGTTTCAGGCAGTGCCACAGCAGGCTGGTCGCCGTCACGCCGTCGACGTCGTAGTCGCCGTAAATCGTGATTTTGCGACCGCCGCTCACGGCCGCGACGATGCGGTCGGCTGCGGCACAGACCCCCGGCAGCAACTCGGGATCGAGCAGTTCGGTCAGCTTCGAGTCGAGAAAGGCCCCCGCCTGCTCGGCCGACGCATAGCCCCGAGCCGACAAGACTTGTGCGAGAACCGCAGACACCCCCAGCCGCGACGAAAGACTGCGGACGCAGGCCTCGTCGAAGTGCGAAATCCGCCAAGTCCTGGGCATGTTCGAGCCTGCGAATGCGATCCGTGCGGTGCGAGCGTCAACGAGGCGCATTACAGCACACGGGCCGGCCTGGTGTCAAAGCGCGCGACACTTTACCGATGCAGCAGCGACACCTCGCGCACATTTTGCGCGGCGACTTCAAAGGTGATCTTTCCGGCTCGAAACAGTTGCCGCACCGATTCGTCGAAACTCAGCATGCCTTCGTCGCGGTGCGTCGTCAGGTAATTCTCGATGCTTTCCAGTTTGCCGGTGCGGATTCCGCTGGCAATCGGGTGCGTGTTCCACAGAATTTCCAGAGCCAGGTGGCGCTTTGAGCCGCGCTCGACGTCGGGCAGCAGCCGCTGGCTGATGATGGCCCGCAGGCTCAGCGCCAGTTGCGAGCGAATCTCGCTCTGAAAATCCTGCGGAAAGAAATCGGCATAACGGCTGATGGCCCCTTTGGTATCGCGGGTATGCAGGCTCGTCAAAACCAGGTGCCCCGTTTCGGCGGCGCTCAGCGCCATTTGAGCCGTCTCGCGATCCCGAATTTCCCCCACCAGAATCACGTCCGGGTCCTGGCGCAGTCCCGATCTCAATCCATCGGCGAAAGTCAGCACATCGAAACCGACTTCGCGCTGCGTCA
This sequence comes from Planctomycetaceae bacterium, assembly GCA_009691905.1. GTDB lineage: Bacteria > Planctomycetota > Planctomycetia > Planctomycetales > Planctomycetaceae > SIAF01. The sequence continues at coordinate 4,466 of SIAF01000156.1, forward strand.
GAACCGACGCTCCGGTTCGCACAAACCGATACTCGATCGGATCTTCGACCGTAATGATGCGATTGCCTTTCGACTGACAGAGTTGATTGACGAGCATGGCCAGCGTCGTTGTCTTTCCCGATCCGGTCGCGCCGGTCACGACCACCAACCCGTCCTGAAACCCGGCCAGGCGCTCTCCCAGCGCGCGAGGAAAGCCCGCCCATTCGAATTCGGGAATGGCGGTCGGCAAAAACCGCAGGCAGGCCCCCAATCGGCGTCCGCTGAAAAACACATTGGCGCGAACCCGGGTGCTGCCGCCGCTCGTCTGGAAGCTCAGTGAAAAATCGACGCTCTTCTCGGCCTGCAATCGAACAAAGGCCTCGGGCGGACACAGGGCTTCCAGCAAAACCTGGGCATCGTCCTCGGCCAACGGCGGCTCAGGGAGCTCCTGCAAGTCGCCGTGCAGCCTCACAACGGGCGGATACCCCACGATCAGGTGCAGGTCAGACGCACCCGCTTCGACGGCATGGCCCAGCCAAAGTCGAAGTCTCTCAGGCAACGGTTTCGCCGGGGATTTCACGTCGCTCATGTCGGGAACGCACGAATTGAGAGAATTGAACCGATCAGATCGCCTTCACAGTCAGCGTATCGCAACCCGCCTGCGATTGGAAATCGGATTTGAACGGCGAATTTACTCTGTATTCGCCGACCGCGCACACGTTACGCCGCCAACTGACTCGGCGACGTGCAAATCGCTGTACAACCGCAATTTCGGAATTGAACAGGAGCACGCAGAGATCGCAGAGATTTGAAGGGGGCGATCGACTATACAAGCTTTTTCTCTGCTACCTCTGCGCAGCAATCGTTCAGAATTTTGTCGTTGCGAGAAGGTTTTTCGGCGCCGATGCACAAATCGTTTCACGCATTCCTGTTGCGGTTGAGGAACATGAACCACGGATCACACCGATGACACGGATACGGCACGAATTCAAGTCAATTTCTGATTGAGGATTTGATGCCTCCGCAGTCAACTGCGTTAATCCGTGAAATCTGCGGATAAACTCCTGAGAATCCCATGGCCAAAAAAATAACCCGCTGCAACGATCCGCAGATTGCGCAGATTGACACAGATTGAATTCATAACTCTCATCCGTGTGATTCGTGAAATCCGTGGTTTCTCCTTTGGTTGCGGCCGACGGCCGCGCTGTGTGCTCCTGTTCAACTTTTTCGGGTGCAGTCGAAGGCCGCGCGACGAACCTGCGATTGAACCGCGACCGGCAGCCCGACTATACTGGGATATGACTTCAGCGATCGGCGGCGGACCATACTACGTCGGTATCGACCTCGGCGGGACGAATATCAAGGCCGGTGTCGTCAACGACACGGGACATCCGCTGTCGCACGTCAGTATTCCCACCGATGCGGTTAAAGGTCCCTTGATCGGCGTCGAGAATCTGGTGGCTGCGGCCGAACAGGCGATTTGCGAGGCGGGCGTCACCAAAGATTGCCTCATCGGGGCGGGGCTGGCGACACCGGGGACGATGGATATCCCGGCGGGCATGCTGCTCGATCCCCCCAATCTGCCGGGCTGGAACGATTTCCCGGTGCGTGACCGTGTGGCCCGCAAACTGGGGCTGCAAACCGTCCTGCAGAACGACGCCAATGCCGCCGCTTATGGAGAGTTTTGGGCCGGGGCGGCGCGCGACGCCAACAGCCTGGTCTTCTGGACGCTGGGAACGGGAATCGGCTGCGGGATCATTCTCGATGACGTGATTGTCGAGGGGGCGCATTCCCACGGCGCCGAGTGCGGGCATATCATTATCGAAATGACCAACGGCCGCCTGTGCGGGACCGGGCAATACGGGACGCTCGAGGCATACGCCGGAGCGCGGGCCCTGACCGCCCGTTGTGAAGAGGCGCTCGCCGCCGGCCGGCCCTCGGCGATCGGCGCGCGGTTGCAGGCGGGAGACGCCTTGACGCCGCTGTTGATCGGGCAAGTCGCCGAGGCGGGCGACGAGCTGTGCAATGAACTGGTGATGGATACCGCGCGTTACATGGGAGTCGGGACGGTGTCGCTGATGCATACGATCGACCCCGAAATGGTGCTGCTGGGGGGCGGGATGACCTTTGGTCGCAACGCCACGCCGCTCGGTCGGCGGTTCATCGAAGAAGTTCGCAACGAAGTCAAGAAGCGGGCGTTTCCGATTCCGGCCGCCCGAACGGTGATCGACTTCGCCAGCCTGGGGGGCGATGCCGGGTATATCGGGGCCGCCGGATGCGCACGGATGAAGTTCGGAAAAACACGATGATGGACCCCCGCTATATCCGCAACTTTTCGATTATCGCCCATATCGACCACGGCAAGAGCACGCTCGCCGATCAGCTTCTGCTCAAAACCGGCACGATCACGCAGCGCGAGTTTCGCGAGCAGATTCTCGACGACCTCGACGTCGAGCGCGAACGCGGCATCACCATCAAGGCGCGCGCCGTCGCGATTCACTATGACTACCAGGGTCACACTTACGAACTCAATCTCGTCGATACGCCAGGGCACGTCGATTTTCACTATGAGGTCTCGCGCAGCCTGGCGGCCTGCGAAGGGGCCTTGCTGCTGGTCGACGCTTTTCAGGGGGTCCAGGCGCAAACCGTCGCCAACGCTTACGCGGCGATCAATTCTGATCTCGTGATCATTCCTTGCGTCAATAAGATCGACCTGCCGGTCGTTCGCACCGACGAGGTCCTGGACGAAATGCACACGGTGCTCGGGATCGACCCCGACGAAGTTCTGCACATCAGCGGCAAGTCGGCGATCGGCATCGACGACGTGTTCAAAGCGCTGATCGAACGCATCCCGGCCCCTTCGGGCGACGCCTCCGGGCCGCTCAAGGCGCTGGTCTTCGACAGCAAATACGACAACTACCGCGGTGTGGTCACCTACGTTCGCGTCCGCGAAGGGCGGATCGCGGCCGGAAAGAAAATCCTGTTCATGAAGGCCGGCGTCTCGCACGAAGTCCTCGAAGTCGGACAGTTCCGTCCGCATATGGTCAAGTGCGACGAACTCGGCCCAGGGCAGGTGGGCTACATTGTGGCCGGCATCAAAGACCTGTCGGCGGTCCACGTGGGCGATACGGTCACCGAAGCCAATCGCCCCGCGGCGCAGCCGCTGCCGGGCTACAAACCGCCGCAGCAGATGGTGTTCTGCGGGATGTATCCCATTGAAGCCACCGATTTCGAAAAGCTCCGCGAAGAACTGCAGAAGATGGGGCTCAACGACGCCAGTTTTTCGTATCTGCCTGAGACCAGCGACGCCCTGGGGTTTGGCTTCCGCTGCGGCTTCCTGGGCATGCTGCACATGGAGATCATCCAGCAGCGGCTGGAAAAAGAAGCTCAGATCGATCTCATTCAAACCGCACCCAACGTCACGTACGAACTGCTGATGGCCGATGGCGCGACCCAGCGCGTCGACAACCCGCAGGACGTGCCCAATACGGGCATGATCAAAGAGTTTCGCGAACCGATCGTGCGGGTGAATTTTATCGTGCCCGCGGCGAATATCGGCTCGATCATGCAGCTTTGCGAAGATCGCCGCGGCACCTACAAGAGCACCGAATACCTCGGCCCGACCCGCGCGCAAATCGTTTACGAACTGCCGCTGGCCGAGGTGATTTACGACATGCACGATAAGCTCAAAAGCATTACTCGCGGTTACGGTACGATGGATTATGAAGTGATCGGTTTCCGTGCAGCCGATCTGGTCAAAGTCGATATCCTCGTGAAGGGCAACCGCGTCGACGCGCTGGCGACCATCATGCATCGCGATCAGGCCGAGCGCCGCGGGCGGGGTTTGTGCAAGCGGCTCAAGGAGGAGATTTCGAAGCATCAGTTCGAGATTCCCATTCAGGCCGCGATCGGCGGCCGCATCATTGCCCGCGAGACGATCCAGGCCCTGCGAAAAAACGTGACCGCCAAATGCTACGGCGGCGACGTGACCCGCAAGCGAAAACTGTGGGCCAAGCAGAAGGAAGGGAAAAAACGTCTCAAGCAGTTCGGCCAGGTTGAAATCCCGCAAAAAGCCTTCTTGTCGGTGCTCGAGGTCGGCGACGAATAACTCGCTCGCCCCAGCGAGCCGGTGGGTTGACCCCACCGGTCTGATTTGTGCCGCAGCCATCCCGACCTGAAATACGTCAGCCGCACCTCGTTCAAATCACCCCGTCAATTCGACTAAAATAGTTCGATTGCATGATTGTCCATCAGGCCGGGAGCTTCGGTATCGGCTTGGTGGATTGGTCCTTGCGAACGCTCGTGCTTGCTGCGCATTGCACGGCCGGTGGGGTAAACCCACCGGCTCGCTTGCCGGCCGGTTGACGGAGCACGCCGTCTGTGCGTACCATCTGGCTGCGCTGATGCGTTTCGATCGTATTCGTGGGGGAGTTTTCGGCACGCGCGTGCCGGCCCCGTGGGATTCGTCCGTTCCGAAGGAGGTCGCGAGGATGAAGCGTTTTGTGATTTTTTGCACTGGGGCGTTCATCGCAGGTCTGTCGTTTTCGCTGTTGTCGGCAGCCGACGAGAAGCCGAAAATGACGATTAAAGAGGTCATGAAGAACCACAAGGACAAACTGAACGAGAAATTCGAGAAGGGGGAAGCCACCAAAGAAGAGAAGGCCAAACTTCTCGAAGGCTACGAGGCGCTGGCCAAGAATAAGCCTCCCAAGGGGGACGAAAAGGACTGGAAGGCAAAAACCGACGCTCTGGTCAAGGCGGTGAAGGACGACGACAAGGCGGCCTACAAAAAGGCCGTCAATTGCGCCGCCTGCCACAAGGATCACAAACCGGCGTAGCGGTCGCGCTGCACGATGTAAGCGTCTTGATTTTTGTCGTATCAGGCCCGTCGACGGTTTTCCGTCGGCGGGCCTTTTGAATATGCCAGTTCGACCCCCGGAAAGCCGGAGAGCTTTACTGCTCCGCGTCGGGATTTCGCAGGTGCTTCCAATACGATTCAGGGCTGTTGAGTATCCCTCGCGTAATCTGATAGTGCGCAGTTTCGGTCAGCGAGACCGCCTTCAATTGTTCTTCGTCAAACGACACGATTCGGGCTTCCGGGTACGTGAGCAGGATCGCTGAATGAGTGGCGATGATGAACTGAGTTTTGCCGTGACGTGCTAACTCGTACATGATTGCGAGGAGCGTGAGTTGTCGCTGGGGCGATAATGCTGACTCTGGCTCGTCGAGGATGAACAGGCCGTCGGAAAACCGATTCTGCATGACCGACAGAAAGGCTTCGCCGTGGGACATGGTGTGCAGCGACTGGCCGCCGTACCGCGAATAAGGGTCACCTCCGAAGTGAGGATCTTTTCTTCGGTGATCGAGGAGCGATGCAAAGTGTGCCTGCAATTCGGCCCGGAAGAAGTAGCCATCCCTTGGCCGCCTGGTGAAGGCCAGTCTCAATCCGTTTGCCAGTAAGCAGTCTTCGTTCAATCCATGGGATGACCCGATCTCATTCGTCCCGCCACCTGACATCGGAAATCCTGACAAAACCGCAATGGCCTCCAGCAGAGTCGATTTTCCGGAGCCGTTTTCACCGACGAAAAACGTGACAGGGCTGTCAAATTCGAGGTGCAGGCCGGAGACGAACCGCAGGTTTCCAGGAAATCGCGTGCTGTCAAGAGGCGAATTGGGGTTGAGTGTGACGTACGAAATGAACGGCGCAGACATGGATTGCGACCATTACGGCTCACGGATTCGCCAAGCTGAATGCCACGCCTAACTTGTTCATTGATAGTTTCTGCCTGTCACCTGTAGGCCGCGGATTCGCGGCCTAAAACACAGGCCTGCACTTGCTGTTACCTTGCGGCTCTTGCGGATTGTCAGGCGAAGGAGCCTGACCTACTCGCTGCCGTCATTCCGGCGACTCCGGCGCCTCGTGGGCGCGGCGTTCCCAGATCAGGCCGGTTTCGGGTTCGTTCAACTCGCGGTACAGGTCAGCCAGCTCCTGGTAGAGCCGCCGATCGGGCGGTCGGCCACGCGCCTGGTCCCGTAGCTTGTTGATTCTCCATCGTTTCTCGCGGATGTCCCGGGCAAACTCCTCGTGTTCCCGGGCCCGCTTCAGATTGCCCTGACCGCGGTAGGCCTCCACCAGCTTGAAATGGCCCACCAGGTCGAACGGAGCGTCTTCGAGCCCCCTCCGAAAGTCCGCGACGGCCGCCGCGTAGTTCCCCAGGTCGAGATGAATCATGGCCCGCAGGCGGATCAAGCCCGGACGGTCGTCGGCATCGTCGCCGACCGATTGGAGCACCGCCAGTGCCTCCTGCGGCCTGGACTCGAGTCGCAGAATGGCTGCCTCGTGGACCTGGACGCGCGGCGACGCCCCATCCAGCTCCGCGAGTCGCCCCAGTTCAGCGCGGGCCGCCGCGGCGTCGCCAATCTTCACCAGGCGCCCCACCAGTCGGTGCCGCAATTCCAGCTTGTCGCCGGCCGGCAGGTCATGTGACAGCGCTTCGCGCAGCGTTTCCGCATTTTCCACATCGCGGCGCTCTTGAGTGTCGAGCATGCGCAGAAGATCCCACCAGCGTTCCGGGCGATCGGGCTCGAGGCGCGCCAGAGCGCGCGCCGTGGCGAAGACCTTCGGAAGGTCCTGTTGCTCGACGTAGACGGCAAAGAGTGCGTCCAGCGCCTGGACGGCTTCCGGTGCGCGCCGCTCATAGACCTCGGTCAGGGACGCAATCGCTTCCGGAAACCGACTCGCGCGGCTGGCCAGGGTGCCGTACCTCATCAGAAACGCCAAGGGACGTTCGCCGGCCTCCAGCCCGGCATACAACGCCGCGGCCGCGTCCCAGTCGCCGCGCCGCGCCAGGAACTCGCAGAGGGCGCGTTCTCCCTCTGGGAATTTCCCCCCGGAAACGTCGATCGACCTGCGCAACAGCTTCTCGGCTGTGGTGGGATCACGATCCTGGAGGATCGCGGCATTGCGCAGCAGATCCTGGGGATCGGGAGGCACGGACCCCCACCACGCGACGCCGCCCGCCCCCACCAGGAGGAGCGCGACTCCCAGCGCCATCCCCGCATTGCGCCAGGGGGCGCGCCGCGGCTCAACGGACTGTGTCCCGGACATACGGCTCTCCGCGCCCTTCCACGAGGTGCTGTGTCTTGCGGACCATCAACCCGCGAAAAATTTCCCGTTCGCGACGGGGCCATTGGACGACCACATCCACGCCCATGGCATCTCCCGAGATCGGGAACAGAATCCGCTCGTCGCCATGAGAACAGTACCCTGAGCCCCGGACGACGAATCGGGTGGCCGGCGGAAATCCGTCCCCCTGCACGGTCACGCGGGCGCCAATCGCGTCAGAGGCGCCGCGCGTTCCGTGGAGGGAGACGCGCAGGTAGTTTCCCGGCGTACGCCGGTTGCGCACCACCCGCAAGGGCTCGTTGACATTGACGGCGACGAAATCCGTGGCACCATCGTCGTCCAGGTCACCCAGGATCAGGCCCCGACCCGCATACGCCTCTCGAAAGTAGTTCCCGCCCACGTCGGAAATCTCCTGAAACCGCTTCCCATCGCGGTTTCTGAACAATTGGGCCCGCTGTTTGTACTTCGTCTGGCTGTTGGTGTAGTTGGTATGGCCATTGACAAGGACAATGTCCAGCCAGCCGTCGCCGTCGAAGTCAGCGAACGCCGTGCCCCACTTGACCTGCATGCGGGAGACCCCGGCCAGGCCGGTCGCCACGGTCCGGTGCTGGAACAGGCCGTTCCCGGAATTATGATACAGCGAATTGTCCTCCCCTTCGAAACTGGAAACCCAGATATCGAGCAGGCCGTCGTTGTCGTAGTCCCCCGTGTCCAGTCCCATGCTCCCTTCCTCAAATCCCAGTTCATTCCCCGCAACACCTGCCTCCCAGGCGCCCTCTACAAACGTTCCGGCGGCGGAGCCCCAGTAGAGGTGATTGGCCATTTGATCGTTGGCCAGGTAAAAGTCGACCCAGCCGTCGTCGTTGAAATCGGCGGCGAGAAGCCCCAAGCCCCGCACGTCTCCTTTCAAGCCGACCCGGGCCGACCAATCCTCGAAGGCGCCGTCCCCTCGATTTCGAAAGACCTGCGCGACCGTGGGGGTGAACGTGTTGCATACGTCCCGGATCCCCTGCTTGTCGTAACAGGGGACGTCTTGTTCGGGCGTCCAGTCGACGTAATAGGCCAGGAACAGGTCCGGCAGTCGATCGCCGTCGATGTCGGCCCAGACGGCGGTCGTTCCCGACCCCTGGGCGGGCAATTCGTCCGGGCCGGCCGCCTCGACAAATCGTCCGTCCCCCAGATTGCGGTACAATCGGCTGCGGCCGTAGGCACAGACGAACAGATCGGGAAACCCGTCGCCGTCGTAGTCGGTGACCGCCGCGCCATGCGAATAGTCGCCTGGCTGCTCGAAGCCGGAAGGCGCCGTGATATTCGTGAATTGCAACTCCCCGTCGTTACGAAACAGACCGGCAGGGAGGCCCGCGATGCGAACCGGGGAGGGAGGGGCGCTCATCGTTCCGCCGCCGTTGACAAACAGGTCCACGTCGCCGTCCAGGTCGAAATCCAGCAGGGCCCCGCCGCCGCCGATGCTCTCGAGAATATAGAACCGCCCCCCTTCGCGTCCGTTGCGATACTCAAAGCGGATCCCCGTGCGATCGGTCACGTCTTCGAACCAATCGTCGGGACGGACCTCGTTCGTGGGCTCGAGGGGACTGTTGCCGGCGTCCCGCGACGTACTGCCGGGCGGCGCAGGTTCGACCGAAGTCTTTTCGGGCCGCGGATCGCTAAGCGAACTGGTTGCCGAGGCCTCGTGCTCCACGGGCTCCGCTCGCGATTCGGGGCGGTTGGGGGAATCGCAACCGCTGAGTGTCACACCCAGCGCCAGACTCAATAGGACAAACCGCCATCCCGGTCTACGCGTACCAGCGTCCGACATAGTGGTTGAGTATAGTCTCGGCGATTTCGAGAGTCAAATACTGTCCTGGGCGCGGCGAAGCGGAAGCGGCAACCGTCACTCATCCGGTTGCCGCCGAAGCCATCTCCCGCACCGCGTCGCCAATCTGGTCGCCGGTTGTCAAGGGGCCGACACTGAAGCGCAACGTGCCGCCGGTTGCCAAGGTTGCCAGGGCACGGTGCACGCCGGGGGCGCAGTGCAGGCCGGCGCGGGCCTGGATGCCGTAGCTCTCGTCAAGAACGGCGGCGGCGGCGTGCGGGTCGTAGCCGGCGATCGTCAGGCCGACGACGCCGACGCGGGGAGAATCCGGCGGCGGTCCATACAGCCGCACTCCGGCAATCCCTCGAAGCCCGTCCCAGAGCTGCCGCGTCAAATCGATCTCATGCGCAGGGGAATCAATGCGATTACCCGGGATCATGCTCGTGGGTGTTCGCACTCATCACGCGGAGCGATGATGACAACGTTAAAGTAGTCTTCACTGCTCCGCGTCAAGAGTCTCAAGACGTTGCGCGGTGATCGTGGATACAGGCAGCCAAAGTGCCGCAGGAGAACAATCGATGACCACCGCGACGATCGAAGAAGACCAGGCGAAGTTGCCGGAGATCATTCAGCAGCTTCAGCCCGGTGAGGAAATCACGATTACCGATCACGGCAAGCCGCTGGCGCAGTGAAGAAGGCCGAGCGGACTTCGTGGCCGTGTCAGGCCGGGACGGCGAAGGATCAGATTCTCTGGATCGCACCGGACTTTGACGCCCCGCTGGAGGATTTTGAGGAGCCTATCGTCAAGGTTCCATCGACCGATTTGCGATCAACGGGCACCCCGGAATTCGATCCGAACGCGCGGCCGATCTGGGTAGTTCTACTGTCGATTGTACTTGACGAGTTGCAACCTGTTTTATAGAGACCCCTTGCGGGAAATGGATTTCCTTTAAGGAGATGCACGATGGAACGGCGATTCGAGCTCCGAAAGCAGCGGCTGTTGGCCGATGCGGAGGTTGGTT
>SIAF01000157.1 GCA_009691905.1 Planctomycetaceae bacterium
TGGGCAGGCCGGATTGCGGCTGCGGGGCCACAACGAGCCGGGCGGCCCTCCACGCACACCAAATCTCCCCATCACGAACGCACCATTCCGACACCCTTACGCGATTCACCGGAATTCACCCACAAATTCCGGAGAGGAACCAAAAATAAAGACCGGGCGTTCATCGAATTGAAGCCTGAAGAGGGAAAATTTAATGAGGTGGTGGAGCGCCTGAATGCGACAAATCTGGAATATGACACAAAAGGCACCATGTTTGTTACCTTTAGGACCAGCCTTATCGAATTGCAGGCAAACGCGGCTGTACACGAGTGGTTGGCTGCTCAGATCGCACCCTCTGCCGTCAAGACCGCCTAACCAGACGCTGAACCCGACCGGGATCAGGCCGGCGAGTTGAGCGTGTCGTGAAATCAACGTCGTTCGCGCCGGCCTGTTCCCGGCGGGTTAGCTTTGGCGTTCGACGAGCAGAGTTGATAAACGATGGCGACGGTATACATCGAAACTTCCATCGTCAGCTACCTGCGACAACGTCCAAGCTCGCAGGTTGTCATGGCCGCTCGTCAGCTTCTTACGCACCAATGGTGGGATGATGAGCGCGGCAATTACGAACTTGTAACGTCGCAGTTTGTGCTTGATGAAGCGTCGGCCGGCGATCCGGTGCTTGCCGCGGAACGGCTGCAATCACTCGATGGAATTCCGCTGCTCCCGCGTGATCCTCAGATTGGCGTCATCGCCAACGAAATCATGTCCCGAGCAATTCTTCCGCCGAAGGCATCCATGGATGCGTTGCATATCGCCGTGGTTGCCCATCACAGGATACAATACCTATTGACTTGGAACTGCAAGCACATTGCAAACGCGAAGTTCTTGCCTCGGATTCACGATCTATTATTGGACTTGGGATACCCGATTCCGATCATTTGCACGCCGGAAGAAATGGTGGATGATGATTCAGAAGACAACTGACCGCGACCCGATCATCGACGAGATTCACCGAACACGCCAGCGGATGGCCGAGAAGTTCGGCGGCGACATCGCGGCAATTCTTGAAGACGCATGGAAGCGACAAGAAGCTTCGGGGCGCGCCATTTGGCAAGCTCCCCCGTCGAACAAGGCGTTGAACCCGGCCGGGAACAAGCCGGTAACTTGAGTCAGTGCCGAGGTCAAATCAGCTTCCCGCCAACTCGGAGAACGCATGCGAGCATCCCCCCCCTTAGGCCGCGTCGAAACCCCGATCCCGCCATCAGCCGTTTCGCGCCGCCGGTTTTTCCAGGTCGCTGCCGCCGTGGGGGTTTCGGCAGTCATTGAGTCCAAGCCGCCGTATCTGCCGGCCGACGAGGCGACCGCAACCGACGGCAAGCGGAAATTTCCGCCGGGACGGTATGTCGATGTCCACACGCACCTCGGGCAGACTTGGAACACCACCGTCCCGCTCACGGCCGACAAGCTGCTGGGTTGGATGGACGAAAACGACATCGCCCAGGCGGTTGTGTTGCCGCTGGTTTCTCCCGAATCGTCGAGCTACCTGCTCACCAGCGACTTCGTGCTGGCCGAAACCAAACCGCATCGCGATCGGCTGATTCCCTTTTGCTGTCTCGACCCGCGCACCAGTTACAGCGGCGGGGCGCCGGCCCTGACGGCGATGCTCAAACGCTGGGTCGACCTGGGTGCGAAAGGGTTTGGTGAGCACAAGCCCGGCGTCAAGATCGACGATCCGCGAAACCTGGCGCTGTACGCCGCCTGTGGCGAATTGGAACTGCCGGTTCTCTTTCACCTCGACGAACAGCGCAACATGGATGCGCCCGGTTTGCCGGGACTCGAAAAGGCCCTCCATGAATTCCCGCAAACGGTGTTCATCGGTCATGGGCCGGGTTGGTGGGCGTCGATCTCGGGGGGTGTCACGCCGGCCGACCTCGCCGGATATCCCAAAGGGGCCGTCGCCCCCGGTGGAGCGATTGACGCGCTCATGGAAAAATACCCCAACCTGTACGGCGATCTCTCGGCCGGCAGCGGGGCCGGGGCCATCACCCGCGATGCGAACTTCGGCCGCGAGTTTCTCATTCGCCGCGCCGACCGGCTGATGTTCGGCACTGATTTTCTGGCCCCCGGACAGGAGGTACCGCAACTGGCGCTGTTCCGCCGGCTCGAATTGCCCGAGCAGGTCCAATCCCGCATTTTCCGCGACAATGCACGGCGCGTGCTGCGGTTGGGGGCCGAAAACTGATTCCTTCGTACAACCATTCCTCACCTAACCTCGACGGCGCAAAATCCCTGTACTGCAAGGAAATTTCTGATGACATTTTCGATGGGTCCGCGATTGCAATCGGCATTGCTGCGTTGGGTGCGCGGCAGTGCGCTGGTCTTACTGGCCACGCTGTCGATTGGACAATTCACTCTGAATGCCGGCGGATGGAAGGCCGGTGCGGCTCGGGTCAAGATCACGCCGACGCGGCCGATGTGGATGTCGGGCTACGCCAGCCGCGACCATGGGGCCGAGGGGACGCTGATCGACCTGTGGGCGAAAGCCCTCGTGCTGCAGGATCCGCGGGGCGAACGAGCCGTGCTGGTCTCGCTCGACGTCGTGGGCATTCATCGCGACATGGCTCAAGCGGTGTGCGGCTCGTTGCATGAAAAATACGGGCTCGAGCGGCGGCAAATCGCCCTGTCGACGTCGCACACGCACACCGGCCCGGTCGTCGGGCGGACGCTGATGGCGATGTACTTTCTGGATGAGACGAACCGTCAACTCGTCGCCGACTACACTGCCGAGCTTGAACAGCAAATCGTGGCAGTCGTCGGCGAGGCGCTGCAAAAGCTGGCGCCGGCGCGCATCGCCTGGGGAAGCGGCCATTCGTCGATCGCCGTCAATCGACGGACGAACGTCGAAGCCGACGTGCCCAGGCTGCGCGAGCAGGGATTGCTGAAAGGTCCCGTCGACCATGACGTGCCTGTGTTGTCAGTCCGCGATCCCGAGGGCCGCGTGACGGCAATCGTCTTCGGGTATGCCTGCCACGCGACCGTGCTGGGAACGTATCAATGGTCGGGAGATTACCCTGGTTACGCTCAGATCGAACTCGAAAAGCTCCATCCCGACGCCGTTGCCCTGTTTTTTGCCGGTTGCGGCGCAGACCAGAATCCGCTCCCGCGCCGAACCGTCGAACTGGCGGAAGAATATGGTCGTTCACTTGCCCAATCGGTCGAGGCTGTGCTGAATTCGCCGATGACCGCCGTCGATGGCGATTTGACCGCAAAATACGCCGAAATCAACATTTCTCTCGACAAACTGCCGACGCCTGACGAACTCACCGCGCAATCGGGCGACTCGAACAAGTACATCGCGCAGCGTGCCAAACTGCTGCTCGAGCAACTCGCCGCCGGTCGGCCTTTGTCGCAGACGTACCCGTATCCCGTGCAGCTTTGGCGACTGGGGCCGACGTTGCAGTGGGTGACGCTCGGCGGAGAAGTGACGATCGACTACGCGCTGCGGCTGAAATACGAATTGGGGCGTACCAACACGTGGGTTGCCGCCTACACCAACGACGTGATGGCCTACATTCCCTCGCTGCGGGTCTTGAAAGAGGGAGGCTACGAAGGCGGGGGGGCCATGATCTACTACGGGCTGCCGACCATTTGGGCGCCGAATGTCGAAGAGCGCATCGTCCAGGGTGTCCATGACCTGGCGAAGCGGCCGGAGGCGAATTGACAATGGACAATTGATAGCGACCGGGCGGCCGGGTCAAGTTCACGCGCCGCAACGGGCCATCGCTCGATCGCGTTTCCGGTAGCGTCACATAACGCTTGGAAGTCGCGACTGCGAATGACGGGGCGATATTTCGCGATCGCATGGGATCCGGCGCCCGCCGCTGTTTTGGGTCCATTATCGTCGCCTTTCGCTCCGCGAAAGTCCTCCCTTTCGCGGAGCGAAAGGCGACGATGTCAGCCTGACATCGCGTTCCGCCTTCATTTACGCGAATCCGTCAGCCTGGAAAGGCTGACCTACGGCAGGCCATCAATCGCCAATGCGCTCGACGTCGACGAAGAATGCGCCGCGGGACGGTCCGCCGGTGTCGTCGATCCAGGTCTGCAGCAGCGTCGGTCCGGCGGCAACGGGCAGCTTGAAAACGACGGCATCCGTCCCCTCTGACACCGGTTGCGAGCGTTCCAGTTCGCCGATCTTGAGCCGGGCGTTGCCGGCTTTGAACTGGTGGGCAATTCCCTGCGGCCGCGCGCGGAGCGTCACCTGGTAGGTGCCGCCGCGCACGAACTCGACCGCCCAAAACCCATTGGCGGCCGGATCCTTCTTCACCGAAAGATGGTCAAACGGAACCTGATCGCTGTGCCAGTCGTGACAGGTGAGCGTGGCTGGATTGGCTTGGGCAGAGCCCAGTTCGATCCGCACGTATTCGCCGAAGCGGGGAAAGATGTCGGCCCACCAGTCGTCATAGGCGCGGCGGAGTTCGGCAACAATTTCGGGAGTTTTGGCAGCGAGATCGCGCATTTGGCCCGGATCCTGGCGAATGTCGTACAGTTCCTTCCCGTTGATCAGCCGCCAGCGATCGGTCAACACCGCCGACTGCCGCCACTTCTCGGGCTGTTCGACGCGCTGCGAGTGGACGAACAGCGTTCGCGCGGGCCGCGTCGGCGGAGCGACCCCCATGGGGTCTGCCAGAAGCGGCGCCAGGCTCCTGCCGTCGAGCCTGACACCTTCGGGAGTCGCCACGCCGCACAGCTCCAACAGCGTCGGAAACAAGTCGATGTGCGCCGTGAGCGCGGGGAGATCACGATTGCCCTTCCACCGCGACGGACACCGTAGAAAACAGGGGACGCGGTGCCCGCCGTCGTACTCCGAACCTTTCATGGCCCGCATGCCGGCGTTGAATCCCCCTGAGTTGTCGACCCCGGCCGCCGAACCGTTGTCGGTCATCCAGATCACGATCGTATCCTCGCTAAGCGCCAGTTCGTCGAGGCGCCGCATCAGGCGACCGACGTTTTCGTCGATATTGGCGATCATGCCGTAAAATTCAGCGCGCGGTGACGGAATTCCCTGATCGCGATAGAGTTTGGAATAATCGTCGGCAACCGTGTAGGGCGAGTGCGGTGCATTCGTCGCGATGTACGCGAAAAACGGCTGCCGGCTCGGCCGCGATATGAACTCGGTCGCAGCTCGAAAGAAGACATCCGTGCAATACCCCGACTGCTGCTCGAGCTTGCCGTTGTGGAAATACCGATCGTCGAAGTAGTCATTGCCCCATGCGTCGGGGGTCTGGCCGACCCCACCGCCGCCGTGGACGAGCGTCTCCTGGAATCCGCGATCCTGCGCCCGCAACGGGTAGTTGTCGCCCAGGTGCCACTTGCCGAAGATCCCCGTGCGATAACCGGCCGCTGACAGGACCTTCGGCAGAGTGACCTCATCCTTGCGCAGAAACGATCGCCCGCGGATCGTGTGCCAGACGCCGGTGCGGCTGGAATAGCGCCCCGTCATCAGTGCCGAGCGCGTGGGCGAACAAGTCGGGTCGACATGAAAGTTCGTGAGCCGTACGCTCTGACGATAAAGCGCATCGAGTGCCGGCGTCTTGAGCTGGGTATTGCCATGACACGACAGGTCGCCGTAACCCTGATCGTCGGTGATGATCAATACGATGTTGGGGAGTTTGGCATGCCCTCTTGTCGGTTCGTCGCCGCTGGCCCGCGTTGACAGACACCAACCCGCGCTGAGCGTCAAAAAGCTGAGAAAAACCCACAATCCCCGGAATCGAAGTCGAATCATTCAAGACTCCTGCCCGCGCGACCGCGGATGCCAAACCGATTGAGTCACACTCGAGTAGGCGGCATGTGGAAACATTCCGATCAGGCTGTACTGCCGGACACAATCATCGCAGGGTGCAGAGTTTTTTTTACGATTGTGTCCCATTAATCAGGATCCGGCCGGAATTACGCTTTGTTTTCCCCTGCCCTATTTTACGCGAATTTTTCAAGCGCCAGCATCTTCAACCCTTTCAGATCGACCTTGCCCGTTCCCAGGTGGGGGATCTCAGCGACTTCCAAAAAGCTGTCGCGGGAGGGGATCCACAGGTTGGGGATGCCGCTTTCGCCCAGTTCCGAAACGATCTGCTCGATCGACTTGGGCAGCGGCTTGTGGATAATAATCAGCCGCTCGCCTTTCCGTTCGTCGGGGATCGACGTCACGACAATTCGCAATTCCTGATCGTCTTCACCACCGGTGGCGATGATGCCCCGCAGTACCTCTTCGACTTTGAGGTGCGGCACCATCTCGCCGCCGATTTTCGAGAATCGGCTGGCACGATCGGTGATCGTGATGAATCCCTCGGGGTCGATCCTGGCGATATCGCCCGTGAAATACCAACCGTCGCGGATGACTTCGGCCGTCTTCTCAGGCATGTTCAAGTAGCCCTGCATTACGTTGGGGCCTTTGATCAGCAGCAACCCCGGCGTGTCGAGGCCCAGGTCGACTCCCGTGTCGGCATCGATAACTTTCGCGCTGGTCCCTGGAATCGGGCGGCCGACGGTCCCTTCTTTCGTCCCCTTTTGCGTGGTCGATGCCGAGCGATGGTCGGGAACGTTGACCGCAGCCACAGGAGACAGTTCGGTCGTCCCGTACCCTTCGCTGGGGCGGATCCCGAACTTCTCGTCGAAGGCTTGCGCCAGATCGAGGGGCATTTTCTCGGCTCCGACGACGATCAGGTCGAGCGTCTGAAACTGCTCTTTCTCGCAGCGTTTGAGATACGTCCTCAGAAACGTGGGGGGCGACATGACGATCGTGACCTTGTGCTCCTGGCACAGTGTTCCCACGACGCGCGCATCGAGCGGATTGAAGTGGTACACCCCTTTCGGGGCCAGCGCCAGAACCGTCCACAGCGTGCCGGTGAAACCAAACGAGTGGAAAAAAGGCAGTACCCCCAGCAGCACGTCGCGCTCGGTCAACTGCACGAGCTGGTCGATCGCCTCGACGTTGCTGCCGATGTTGTGATGCGTGAGCATCACCCCTTTGGGTTCGCCGGTCGAACCGGAAGTGAACATGATCGTCAGCAGGTCGTCGGGGCTGACCCGCGTCAGGCCGAATAGCCGCTCGAGCACAAACATGGGGATCGCATAGGCCTCGATCGCCGCGCACAGTTTATCGAACGCCGTCACTCGGGACGGCAGGTCTTCGACGTAGACCAGTTCGGCCTGGATGTCGAGTTTGGTCTTGGTGATGAACAACCGGCTGGTCAGCACGTGGCGGATGCCCGCTTCGGCGATGCAGTGATTGATCGTCGCGCTGGTGTTCGTGTAGTTGAGGTTGACCGTGACGCGGCGGGCGAGCGGCAGCACGGCATTGACAATCGCCCCCCCGGCCGACGGGGGCAGCAAAACCCCGACCATCTTTTCGTCAGCGGCCAACACGTGCCGCTCGAGCAGCCGCTTCAGCACCAGCGCGCGCAGCAACAATTGCCCGCCGGTCAGGTTCTGGCCCGTGGAATCGGCCAGCTTCGACCGCGAGCGGTTGCGGCGGCACATCCGCAGAAACTGCCGCGGGAGAGTCAGCTCGAATGTTTTTCGTTTATCCATCGCGGCGACTCCCAATTCTTCGACGGCGTGACGAACGGCATGCACATTATCGGGATCCTGAATCGGCGGGCCGAACAGAATGCCGACCGGATAGCGCAGTTTCCGCGGCCACTTCCAGAAGAATTTGCCCTGAAAAAAGCTGAAAATGCTGCCCCATAAGCCGTCGAGGTAGACTGGAATCACCGGTGCCCCGGTCCCCTCGACGATTTTCATCAGCCCCCTCTGAAACGGCTGCAACTGACCGGTGCGGGTCAGCGACCCTTCGGCGAAGATGCAGACCAGTTCGCCGCTTTCGACCGCGGCGCGCGCCGTCTGTAAAGAGCGGATAATCGCTTTAGGGCCTTCGGTGGCTTTCACCGGAATCACCCCCATGACGCGCATCCCCCAGCCCATCCAACCGCCGCGCACGTAGTCGGCATACGCCAGCATCCGCACCGGCCGCGACGAGCTGATCAAAATGAAAAAGGCGTCAACCCAGCTCACGTGGTTGGCGACCAGCAGCGCCCCCCCATTCTCGGGCAGGTTCTCGCGGCCGTAGATGCGCACCTTGTAAACCGTGTGGCTGGCCAGCCACAGTACAAAGCGAATCGTCGCCTGCGGCAGCAGCACCAGTACGTACCCAGCGATCGGGATCGTGGCCAGCCCCATCACCAGAAACGTCTCGCGGGCCGAAAGATGCCACTTCTCCTGCATCAGGTACAGCAGCCCCGACGTCGACAAAATCCCCGCGAACGAAACGAAATTTCCCGCGGCCAACAGCGTCCCCCGGTGCTCGATCGGACTGCGATGTTGCAAAAATGTCTCCAGCGGAACATTGAACAGCCCCGCGCTGATTCCCAGTAACACCAGCCACACGCAGACCCAGAACATCGTGTATGACAGCGAGGCCGGCTCGCTGGGGTCGAGCCGACTGCCGGTGAAGTACAACCCCAGCGAACAGATGACGATTCCTATGGCTCCCAGCGGCACGATCCCCAGTTCGATGCGCCCGCCCGACCACAGCCCGGCCAGAACGCTGCCAATGCCGATTCCCGCCACCAGCGCCAGCATCAGGCCGCCGATGCGGTCTTCCGAAAGATGAAGCACCGTCTGGCCGAAAACTTTGACGTTGGCCTGCGTCAGCGTAGCCAGCGTCCAGAAGACGGCGATGCCCAGGGCGGTGCGCATCAGCGGCCGGCTGGAGGCCAGGAGCTTGAGTTGTTTGAAGGTCTGTCCCACCGGGTCGATTGGAAAGGCAAAATCGGGGCGGGCCGGTTGCAGGCGGCGAATCCCGAAACTCGCCAGCCAGCCGACGAGCGCGACGCCCAGCAATGCCAGTGCCGACTTCCAGATGTCGTGGGTGCCGTCGGGAGCGGTCATGACGTACAGCTTCAGTCCCGCGACCGTACCGAACGCCGAAGCGACCACGGTCACCAGGGCCATCACGCCGTTTCCGGCCGCGAGCCGATCGGCACGCAGCAGTTCCGGCAGGCTGCCGAATTTCGACGGTCCGTAGAGTGCCGCCTGCGCTCCCATCAGAAACACCGCACCGAACAACAGCGTGATGCTGCCTGAAAGAATTGCCAGCACTCCCAGGCCCATGATCACGATTTCGGCGAACTTGCAGGCGATAATGACCGTGCGCTTGCTGAACCGGTCGGCCAGCCAGCCGGCATGGGTCGGCAGCAGCAAGTACGGCAGCGTGAACCAGAAAATGCCGGCCGACAGCGCTTTGACCGCAGCCTGCTCGTCGCCGCGCTGGGCCATCAGGTGCGTGCCGACGGGAACTGCCAGCCACCGAAACACGTTGTCGTTGAACGCCCCCAGCATCTGCACGATCGCCAGACAGACGAAACTCCGCGACGCCAGCCCGGCGCGGAGATCGAGCTCGTCCTGCGCGGCAGGCGTTGCTGCGGGTTCCTCGAGCGGCATGAAATTCTCTTTCGATGGACGAAAACCATGGCAAACGCCGCACGCGACTTGTGTGCAGGCGCGCGATAGCCTAAGGCAGCCTGCCGATTCGATCAAGCCCGCCGATTTAAGGCGACCTTGCGGCCAAAATGTCACTGCCGACGATCGAAACGTGATCGATCGACCGTTTGCCGACATGCCGTGTCGGCGAACTGCCCAAAAATGCTGGTCAAGGTGGATCGGCAGGTGCTACAACACCATGACCTGCGGATGAATCATTCGCCCAGGCCCGGCCGGCATGCCCCACAGAAAGGTGCTCTCAAAATGCGGATCGCGATCGGCGGCATATCTCATGAGACCAGCACATTTGAGAAGACGCCGACGACGGTCGCCGATTTCGCGGCAGGTTTCGGTCTGTTTCGCGGGGCCGAGATGCTCGAACGCTTTCGGGGGGCGAATATCTGCACCGGCGGATTCATCGAAGGAGCCCGGCGGCACGGGTTCGAACTCGTCCCCTTGCTGTGGGGTTTCGCCTACCCCAGCGGACTGATCACGCGGGCCGACTACGCGACGCTGAAGGACGAGTTTCTCGAGCGTCTGAAATGTGAACAAGCGGCTCAAGGGGGGGTCGATGGCGTCCTGCTCGACCTGCACGGGGCGATGGTCGTCGATGGGATTGACGATGCCGACGGCGACTTCATTGCGAGTGTGCGTGAAGCGGTCGGTCTGGACTGCCCGATCGTCGTCACCTTTGATCTGCACGGTAATCACAGCTTGAAGCGCGTTGAGGCCGCCACCGCGATCGTCGGATTCGATACCTATCCCCACGTCGACATGGCCGAACGTGGTGGCGAGGCGGCCGATTTGATGGTGGCAACATTGAACGGTACGATCCAGCCGGTGATGGCGTTCCGCAACGTTCCTCTTTTCTGGAGTGCGCCCTGTCAAATCACGGACCATCCTCCCATGAACGAAGTTATCGAGTTCGTTCATGCGCTCGAGAAGCGGCCGGGGATTTTGTCTGTGACCGTCGCAACGGGGTTTCCCTGGGCCGATGTCCCGAACATGGGGGTCAGCGTGATTGTTGTAGCCGACGGCAACCAGTCCCTTGCCGCAAACACTGCCGAGGAATTGGCCAACTGGATCTGGGAGCGTCGCGAACGCTGGCATCGAGAGCCGCTCGACGTTTCCGAGGCGCTTCGTCAGGGCGAGGCCCAGGGCCGCTTTCCGATAATTCTTGCCGATCATGCCGACAATACCGGCGGCGGGGCGCCCGGCGACTCGACGGAGATTCTTCACACGTTTCTCGAGAGACGCCTGCGGGATGCGGTCGTCCTGTACATCGTTGATCCGGATGTGGCCGACCGGGCCCATGCGGTCGGTCCAGGAGGAGTTCTCGACATCGACGTGGGGGGTAAGTCTGACCCGATCCAGGGTCCGCCAGCGCGAATGCACGCCGTGGTGCGCGCCGTCTCGGACGGTGATTTTACCTATGACGGACCGATGTACGCCGGCCTGACGGGCAATATGGGGCGTTCGGCATGGCTCCAGCAGCAGGGAGTTCACGTCGTGGTGGTCACGGCGCACGAACAACCGCTTGGGCCGGCGTTCGCCCGGACGCTCGGTCTGGATTGCGAGTCGATGCGGTATATCGCCGTGAAATCCGCCGTGCATTTTCGTTCGGGTTTCGAGCGGTTCGCCGGCAGCATTTTCAATGTGGATGCCCGTGCGATTCACACTCACGATTTTAAGGCATTGCCGTATCGCCAACGCCGCCAACCGATGTTTCCCGTCGATTGAGCGTTGGCGGATTCGCGGTAGCAAGTTGACGGGCAGTTCGTAGAACAGGCGAGCGGGGGGCGTCAGCCCCCTGAACAGCCTGTTGAGAATAGCGACCTCCTCGGTCGCGAAGAGATCAATAGATACGGTGATACTCGAACTGTCTCGGCGGCGCCTCATCGTTTACTTTCCGGGTGCACTTGGCATCGCGCAGGGGCGTGGAGCATCACTGCGAGCGCTTTTTCAGGCGGCCGCTCCCTTTTCCCGTTGCGCACCACACCCAGTCTCGCCTGAGCAGGTACTGAATGCGGCCGTGTTGCTTTCCGGATGACCCGAAACGTAGCATGGCCGCTCTTACTGCTGAAACGTGCCGATCATGCAAAAGGGCATTCGAATCACCGAGCCAGAACGCCTCACGTCCGGTCCGCTCTCGGCAGCGTCTGCGTCGCCATTGGTCGGTCAAATCGACCTGGCATCGCCGGCGTCGGTGGTCGAAATCGGCAGCCCCCTTCGAATGCAGCAGGCGGCCACCATTGCCTCGCTGTACCTCGGATATGCCATGTCCATGGTGCTGCGGATGATACCGACCGTGGCAGGGGCGGCGATCCGCGAAGACCCTTCGCTGGGAATCGACCTCGAGGTCTGGGGAAGGATTCTCGCGGTGGGCACCTGCGGCGCGGTCGTCGGCAAGTTCATCTGTGGTTACGCGGCCGACAAATTCGGCGGCAAGCTCACATTCACCGTCGGCTTGCTGATCGCGTCGCTGTTTGTCGGCGTGTTCGGGTTCGCTTCCGAAGTCTGGATGTTTCGGGGGGCGATTTTCGTGACGCTGATGGCCCAGTCGGCGGGATGGCCCTCCATGGCGCGTATTATCATCAACTGGTTTCCACCCCGGCAGTACGGCCGCGTCTGGGGAATCCTCTCGACCAGCTCGCGCGTCGGAACCCTGCTGGCCACCTTCTGCCTGGGTTCGCTGCTGGCATGGATGTCTTGGCGCGGCATGCTGTGGCTCGCAGCGGGACTGGGAATTGCCACCTTTGCCGCGTTTTCGCTACTGCTGAAAGAGCGACCCGACACTGCGAACCACCTTTCCGACGATCCCGACACTCCCGCCGGTCCGCCGCCGGCGCCGCCTCATCCGCTGCATGGCACCTCGCTGTCTGAAGCCATACCGAAAATTCTGACTAGCCCGCGATTCTGGCTGATCGCCGGCAGCCTGATGGGGCTGACCATTCTCTGGGACTTTCTGCTGTTTGTGCCCATGTATCTGCAGGACACGCTGGGGTTGTCGGCAGCCGATGCATCGCAAGCGGCGTCGGCGTTTCCCTTCGGCAGCCTGCTTTCAGTGCTGGCCGGCGGGTTTGTGTTCGACAAATTAAAGCGCGGCACCACGGCGTGGGTCATGGGCCTGTTGTTGACGATCGCCACCGGTTGCCTTGTGGCGTTTCTCGTGTTGCCGCACTTCGACCTGTCGAGCCGAACTTCGCTGTGGATTTCGCTGGGCCTGCTGTTCGTGTTCGGCCTGTGTGTTTCGCCGTGCTATTACATTCCGATGAGCGTCTTCTCGATTGAATTCGGCGGACCGCACTCGGGCTTTTTGATCGCACTGCTCGACGCCATGAGTTTTGCGGCAACGGCCGTGTTCTCTTACTTCGGCGGCGGCCTGGCCAAGCAAAGCTGGACGCTGTATCTCTCGGCGCTGCTGGCTGTCAGCGTCTGGTCGGCCCTGACGACGTTGCTGTTTATGCTGGGCGAAGCGCGAACCCGGCGGCAGGAGGTGCCGGCCTGAACGCCGGCGACTGGACCCTGCTCGCGAAATGTCAGATGGGGCCAATCAACCTGCCATTTGCCCGTAGGCGGACCACTACCGGCAGCACCACTCGACAATCCGCCGGTCCATCCAGCGACCATCGCCGTTGCTGATCGAGCGCCCCAAAAACCCGAGATGCCCGCCGCTGGGAGTGATTTGCAACGTCACCGCGCCAGAGAGTTCAATCGCCGCCAGCGGCGACGGCGGAACCAGCGGGTCGTCGGCCGCGCCGAGAATCAGCGTCGGCATGCGAATCGCCGGGATGAACTGGGCCGAACTGCACACGCGGTAATAGTTCGCCGCCGTCCCGAACCCTGACACGGGGGCAGTGAACGACTCGTCGAATTCGCGCACTCCCCGCGGCGGACGCCGACGCGCGGCTCCAGACGTCGTTGCGTTCGATCTGTTGGCAACCACCAGGGGCCATCCCGGCGGTACGACCGCATCGGGGCGCGCTCGTTGCCGCGCCGCGATTTGCTGCAACATCAAACGCGCGAAGTAGCGGTCGTACAGGCGATTGACGCCGCTGCCCAGGGCGATTACGCAGTGGCTCAGGTCGACCGGCGGGCAGACCGCGACTGCCTGCGCGAGATTCGGGGGCAGCGCTGCGGGGGTTTCTCCCAGCAGCTTGAGCGTGATATTGCCCCCCAGCGAGAACCCCACCAGCGTGACCGGCGCATTGGGACACAACCGGCCGATGGTCGCGAGTGCTGCGGCGGCATCGGCCGATCGGCCGCTGTGATAAGGAAACCGCGCCAGCCCCAAACCGGCTCCGCAACCCCGCAGGTCCATGCGAAACGTGCGGACGCCGCGGGCATTGAGCTTGGCGGCGATTCGCTGCATGTAGGGGCTGGCATGGCACCCGGCCAGTCCATGAATCAGCAGCACGACGCGATCGCCCTCGCACCAGGACGCCGGTCGATCATCGGAGAGCACGATGCGATCGCCATCGGCCAGCTCGACTTCGTGCAGCACAGCGTGTTGGTCACCCGGCGGGGTGCCCGCCGCGATGAAGCCTGCCAGCGTTTGGAGATGGCCTCCCCGCAGGAACGGATTGGGCCGGAATTCGGACAATGAGAATGGCATCGACCGGAGGGGCGAGGGGCGAGGGTCCGGCGAGCGGGGGGTGTCAGCAGGGCCAGCGCGCACTTTGGGGGGTCTTGGCAATTTAGGAAGACTTGCGCCAGGAGGGTTGATGTTGTAAGAAGTTCTCCGTGTGGTTGTTCATTCAACGGCTCACGGAGGACGCGCGATGGTGGACGGAATTCGGATCGGGCTGG
>SIAF01000158.1 GCA_009691905.1 Planctomycetaceae bacterium
GAAAACAGCTTTCCCTTCTGAAAACCACCCACGAATTCTGGTGACGAGGCCATTGTTTACGCACACATGAAACACCACAGAACGCCCAGGGATTCCGAGTTTTTTGTTGCTACGCCGGAAATGACGAAATCGGGTGTGCTTGGTTGAAGGCTAGTCAGGAGAAACCGTGATATCGCGATCCTGAGTGCCGGGGCGACGCCGGATAAATTGAGAGTCCCGGCATGTGGCCTTCAAATCCCGCTGAGAGTGCCCGGGCGGCTTCCGACATTGCGTAGTTCCGGTGGCAGAACTGGGTAAAATGAAGTGAATTGCTGCAAAATTACACCTCGCATGTGCTCATCGAGCTTGTGGAAACATGCACTCATCGTGGGGATCTTCAAGATAATACAACTTATAAAAGGTGCGTCATACGAAAGCGTCGTCGCTGATGTCAAGCATGCCAATTTCGGAGCGATTGCAGACGTCATCAAATGGCTTTTACCAATTCCCTAAGCATGTCAGTCCGCGGGGCCGTCTGTCGTTGGTGGTAAGTCGGCTGCGCGGGCCTCGAACGGTGTGTCCCACCAACAGCTCACATGCGATCCTGCCTGTACGATCAGTTCCATTAATGTGGCTGCTGATCCGGTACCCATCCTGTCCCGAGCTGGGTGGGCCAGAAATCCCGCGGGCAGAAGGCCAATTATGCCTCACTGATACCCGATATTCCCATCCGCCTCGACGACAAGCTGCCGGCGCCACGTTTTGAGCGGCTGGCCGGCGAAGGCGCGGTCGTTGAGTTCGATCCCCAGGCCCGGCGTGTCGGGGACTTCGAGGTAGCCCTCCTTGTACGGAAACGTCTTGAGCAGCAGGTTCCGCGCGGGGCCTTCGCTGTCGATCGTGTACTCGAGGATCAGGAAGTTCGGCGTGCTGATCGAGAAGTGGGCCGAGACGGCTGTCGAGACCGGGCCCATCGGGTTGTGCGGAGCCATCGCCAGGTTGTGGGCCTCGGCCATCGCGGCGATCTTTTTGGCTTCCAGCAGTCCGCCGCACAGGAGCAGGTCGGGCTGCAGGATGTCGGCGGCGCGGGCGGCGATGATGTCGCGAAATTCGTACTTCGTGTAGTTCGCCTCGCCCGTTGCGATCGGCATGCCGATCTTCTCGTGCAGGCTGGCCATGGCGGCGACGTTCTCGGGGCGGAGCGGCTCTTCGTAGAACAGCGGGCGAATGGGCTTGACGACTTCCGCCAGTTCGAGCGACCGCACCGTTTCGAGGAGCTGCGCGTGCGGGTCGAGGGCGATGTCGACGTCTTCGCCTACGGCTCGGCGGACCGCTTCCACCCGCTCTTTCGACTCGCGGAGCACGCGCCCCCAGGGGAGCTTGTCGTGCTCCGGTGGCATGGGCTGCATCTTGACCGCCGTGAACCCCTGCCGCACGGCGTCGCGCGCCGAGTCGGCCGCGGCCTGCGGCGTATTGCCGCCGATCCCGCGATAGAGGCGAATCCGGTCGCGGCAGCGCCCGCCCAGAAGCTGATACACCGGCACGCCGTGCGCCTTGCCTTTGAGATCCCACAGGGCCAGCTCGATTCCGCTGATGGCGGCGTTGAGTATCGACCCGCCAGGGAATCGCGAGCCGTTGTACATGATCCTCCAAAGGTGCTCGATGCGGGTCGGGTCCTCGCCGATGAGCCAGTCTTTGAGGTAGTGCACCGTCTGCTCGACGGCCGCGTCGGGCCCGACGCGGTACGCCTCGCCTGTCCCATGCAGGTGCTCGTCGGAGATGACTTTCACAAAGATGTGATTGCCGTCGCCGAGGTTGACGCCGAAGGTCTGGATGTCGGTGATTTTCATGGTATTGTTCTGTCTAGGCTTGCGACGGAACCAAAAGGGGGATTCGCTGTCGTCCATGTCGCTTGTAGACATGGAAGTCGGCATCCAGCGTCAATGTAGTGCGATTTGGCACCAGTTCCGACATGCGGACAAGGCAGGCATCGGCCAGGGACATAGGGCGATCCGCATAACGGCGCATCAGCCGTGCAACAAAATTGAACTGGTCATGCAGGTTGAACTCAAGTTGAACGACCCCGCGCTCGACGAGGCCCAGGACTCCTTCGACTCCGCCGTGGGCGCGCCGGGCGAGGAAGCAGGCTTCCGAGATCACCTACTCACAGGTGACAAGTGGTGGAGCGATCTCGGCGAACCGTGACTGGACCCAGACATGCCACCGGTCGCGGGGATTGACCAGCGCCACGAGCGGCCCCGCGTCGACGAGCACGTTACGAATCATTGGCCGTACTCTCGCATGTGCTTCGGATTCGTTGACAAGTCTCGGGGACCTTCGGCGCAACCGACGAGATCGCCCGCCAATTCCAGCGCCGAGACAGGACCGCCGGGCGGCGCCGCGTGTTCGCCATTTAGGAAACGCATCAGCGCCTCGCGAACAACAGCCGACTTGCTGCACCGGCTCTGGCGGGACGCGCGGTCGACCCGTGCGTGCAGACTCGCGGTAAGCTTGAGAGACATCATTTTCATCAGCCGGGTCTCCTAAGTATTACAACAACTCATCAAATGGTAATACCCAGGGCAGGCACCGGCAAGGGAGAGCCGTTGGGGGAACTCACTGCGATTCCGGAAAGCCCTCCTTCACTCTCGCTTTGATCAACTTCCGCAGGACCCCGAACCCTGGGTCGCCGTCTTCAAGTTCTGACAGTTCCTTGTAGCTGACGTTCGCGATCGAAGTTTTACTCGAGATTTCCAAAGTCCAGTGCCACCCGTCCTCCGATAGCCCGACGCTTCGGGACCGCTGGTATCCATCGATGATCTTTGCGGTTGCGTCGTAGAACTGTTTGATCTCGTCTTCTGTCAACGTCACGGCGAATCGCTTGGGCTTTGCTCGCACTCGCAGTTTTTCAACGTGCATCGTTCCATCCGCGGACAGCGCGACATCAAAATTGGACCGATCGCCCGGAGTCCCACCGTACCCTTTGAACCGCAGGCTCCATTGTTCGGAAAAGTCAGGCACCCCCTGCTTTCGTGGCGATTTCTGGAACCACAACTTTTTCGGCGTCTCTCCCAGAATCGCACGCCGGGCTTTCTCGTCGAGGCCCAGCTCGTGCGTGAAAATCTTCAGGTGCTGTGCATACGTGACCTTCGGGCACCACAGCTCGCACGGGAAACAGCTTCCCCAGACGCAGCGCTCGGGGCCGAACGCCTTGATGACGGCGCGGCAGGGCTCGTGCATGTCGCGGCACGGGTACTCTTCGGCGCTGCCGACGGGGATGAAGCTCAGTTTCGCGTGAACGTTCGGGAGAGTCGCGAGAGCCTGCATCGCTTTCAGCGTCGGCTCGAGCGTCGGTCCGGCGGCGATGTTCAGGCAGTGGTCGATCACGACCCGCAGCCCGGGGTGCCGTTTGACGAGGGTTTCGATTTCCGCATGCTGGTCGGCGTGGGCCAGGACGTTGATCACGATCCCCAGCTTTTCTGCAGTAGTCCACAGCGCCTCAACGCCCGGGTCGTCGAATTTGCCGCTCCGGGCCGGGATGCTCCGCATCCCGCGGACGTTATACGACTTCACGTACTCTTCGAGCGTCTTCGGACTGGCGGGATCGTCAGGATTGAGCGTACAGACCCCGACCATGAAATCCTTGTTGTCGCGCGCGGCGTCGGCCGTGAAACGGTTGTCCCAGCGATAGAACGTGCTGGTGTGGATCGCCGTGACAAATTTCACGCCGGCCGCCTGCGTCTCGCGCCGCAGGTGCTCGACCGTCCCCTTTCCCGCGGGAGGCCGGTAGGGCTCTTCGATCGGTGGATACTTCTTCTTGTCCTCGCCATAGATGTGCGGGTGGCAGTCGATGATCAGGTCGGCGTCGGCAGCGCCGAACGCAACGTGCGCGGGTTCAGCCACCGCGGCCAGCGCTCCTGCACCGGCGGCCTGCAGAAACTCGCGTCGCGTCCAATCCGTGCGGTCATACATGGCGGGCCTCTCGGGGGACTGATGCGTGGGACACGCCCAGTGTACTGTCCTGCCGGATCGAGTACCAGAATCCGGTGGTGTGGCGGGGTCAGCGGGGTGCATCCGTTTATGTAGGTCTGGCTTTCCAGCCTGACGCTGCGAGCCGGTGGGTTTACCCCACCGGGCCGTCGTACCGGTGGGGTAAACCCACCGGCTCGCGGTCAACGACGCCATTGCCGTCTCCGTCAGCCTGGAAAGGCTGACCTGCGAAAAGCGCACGGCATGTGGCCGATGGTGTCGGCGGAGATTCTGCCGTATAAATGACGTCATCGAGTGTATTCGTCAAATCCGGAGGGGCGAACGGCAAATGACTCAGGCGATAGGCATCGGCGTGATCGGCATGGGCTGGATGGGGCAGGTCCACGCGCGGGCGTACCGGCAGGTTCCTGACCGATTTCCCGAAAGCGGACTTGCGCCGCGGCTGGTCGTTTGTGCCGACGACGTTCCGGCTCGAGCGGAGGAGAGCCGCTCGCGGATGGGATTCGAGCGGTGCACGACCGATTGGCGGGAAGTGCTCGCCGATCCCGACGTGCAGGCGGTCAGCGTGACGACTCCCAACCATTTGCATCGGGAAATCGTGCAAGCGGCGGCGAAGGCCGGCAAGCATGTCTTTTGCGAGAAGCCGGTGGGAAGAAGTCCCCTGGAAACGGCACAGATCGCTCAGGCGGCTCGCGAGGCAAACATTCTGAGCTGGGTGGGGTTTAACTACCGCTGGGCGCCTCTGGTGCAGTTCTCAAGACAACTGATCGCCGACGGAACCTTGGGTCGGCTGACTCACTACCGGGGCCGCTTTTTTGTCGACTATGGCAGCAATCCGAACGGCGTACTCTCGTGGCGGTTTCAGCGGGAGTTGGCGGGGTCGGGCACGCTGGGAGACTTGATGTCGCACGTCGTCGATTCGGCATTGATGTTAGCCGGCCCGATTCGCCGTGTCGTCGGCAATCAGCGGACTTTTATCACCGAACGGGCGCTCCCGGCGGCCGGGCAGGGGACGCACTTCTCGACCGGCTCGGACGGACCGAAGGGCCCGGTCACAAACGAAGACTACGTGGGGGCGCTGGTCGAGTTCACGGACGGAGCCGTCGGGACGTTCGAGGTTTGTCGAGTCGCGAAAGGGCACGGCTGCGAGATGGCGTGGGAGGTCGACGGGACGCTTGGATCGCTCAAGTGGAACTACGAACGGATGAACGAACTGGCGATCCATCTGCCCGACGGCCATCCGGCGCACGACGGCCACGCGATCATCCAGGCCGGCCCGCAACACCCCTATTTTGCCGCGTTCTACCCGGGACCGGCCAACAGCATGGGTTATGAAGATTTAAAGGTCATCGAGGCGTACGAGTTCCTGAAGTCCGTGGCCGCCGGTCAACAGGGACAGCCCGGTTTCGCCGACATCCTGTCGGTTGCCGAAGTGCTCGCCGCTATCGAACGCAGTTGGAGCAGTCACAAGTGGGAAAACGTGGAGGTGATTTCTTAGTGGTCTCAAACATGCCACTGACGCAACTCCGCTGGGGCCTGCTGGGCACGGCCCGCATTCACGAGCGGTTGATCCCTGCCATCCGAGCCACGCCCCGCGGGACAATCGCTGCGGTCGCGAGCCGCGACGGCGCGCGAGCTGCGAAATTTGCCCGCCAATGGTCCATTCCGCGAAGCTATGGCAGCTACGACGAACTGCTCGCCGATCGTGAGATCGACGTCATCTACAATCCGCTGCCCAATTCGCTCCATGCCGAGTGGTCGGTCAGGGCCGCTGCGCTGGGCAAGCACGTGTTGTGTGAAAAACCTCTGGCCTGCACGGTGCAGGAGGTCGACCGGATGCGTGAAGCGGCGGCACGCCACGGCGTGGTCATTCAAGAAGCGGCGATGATGCGGTTCCATCCGCAAACGGCGAAGCTCCGTGAACTGGTCGCCGCAAAGACGATCGGCGAGCTGCGCTGCGTCCGCGGCGTGTTCGCCTTTGTGCTGTCGCGGGCGGGGGACATCCGCTTCGACCGGGCGCTGGGAGGGGGCTCGTTGTGGGATCTTGGCAGCTACTGCGTCAGCTTCATGCGGACCGTGCTCGGGCAGGAATCGCACGAAGTTCACGGCTGGCAGCAGTCGGGACCCGCGGGGGCCGACACGAGCTTTGCCGGCCACTTGCGGTTTCCCAACGGTGTGTTCGGCGAGTTTTTTTCCAGTTTCGAAACGTGTCCCCACATCGAAGCCGACCTGCTGGGGAGCGCCGGGCGGATCACGCTGGACGTTCCCTGGGGCTCGCGGCCTGACGCGGTCAGCCGCATTCGGGTCTGGAGTGCCGACGATTCAGGCCCCCAGGGGACTTTCAGCGATGCGAGCGACAGTCTGCGGTATGAGGAGTTTGCGTTCGAGCGGGTCAACGCCTATTGCGAGCAGATCGCTTCGATGACGGCGACACTTCTCGACGGCGCTCCTCCGGTCATCACTCTGGCTGACAGCCGCGCCAACGTGGCAACGCTGGAAGCGTTGGCGCGCTCGGCAGCCGAAGGCGCATCGGTCAAAATGCAAGCACCGGACGAGCGGTCCGAGGAAGCGTTGAAAAAGGGACAGGCACCTCGCGAAGTGTGAAACTCCGCGGTCTTGGTGCCGCGGACCGGAGCCGGTCTCCGAAACGTGGCGAACGGCTTTCGGGCGGTGGATCCCCGCCTTAGCAAGCATTGGTATCTACCCACCCCTTGCGGGGGGAAGGTCGGGATGGGGGGGGCGAGCGTCGCTTGACGCCACAAATCACGACCGCCACGGCGATCGCCGAACGCATCCCCTACGGCGTCGTCAGTCGTTTGCAGGTGCCGCGCCCTGGTCGGTCGGCAAAGCCACCTGCTCGGACGACATCAGGTATGCGACCAGATCGCGGAACTGATCTTCGGTCAAAGTCTTGAGCAACCCTTCGGGCATCAGCGACTCGGTGGTCGCTTTCTGCTCGTCGATTTCAGCGCGTTCGATCGTCACCCGTTCCTGCTGGGTTTGCAGCGTGATCGTCCGTTCGGTCTGCTCGACGATCACACCTGTCACGACCCGGCCCGAATCGAGCGCCACGACCGACATGCGGAAATCGGCGGCCACCGAGGCGCTGGGGTCGATCAGATTTTCGAGCAGGTACTCGAGATTTTTGCGATTGGAGCCGGTCAGGTCGGGCCCGACCGTTTTCCCCTGGCCGTACAGCACGTGGCAGGTCGCGCACTGCTTCTGGAACACGCCGCGCCCGTTCGACGAGTCGCCGGCTGCCAGCCGTTCGGGCGTCAGCGATTCGCGCATGCCGGCGATCAGGTTGCGTTTTTCGGCATCGCTGGCTCGGGCTTCACCCCAGACTTTCACCAACAGGGCCGTCAACTCGAGTTTCTCGAAGCTTTGAATCTGGCGGGCGTGAAACGCCGAAACGTCACGCCGCGACACCCGCCCCGCTTCGACCGCCTCGAGCAACCCTTGCGCGTAGGCAGGCCGCGAAACCAGCGTGTCGAGCGCAATGCTGCGCCCGGCCGGATCGAGCCGCGCATACACGTCCAGAACCAGCCGCGGCGTCTCGGGGGCATCGAACACCCCCAGGCCGCGAACCGCTTCGAGACCCAGTTCGCGATCGCCTACCAGCTTCTGCAAGAGCGGCAGCACATCGGCGGCACGCGTTTCAACCAGCGTCCGCAGGGCCTGGCGGCGATTCTCGATATCGGCCGCGCCGTCGGCAACGATTTGCCGCAGTTCGTCGGTCGCCCGCCCGTCTCCGAACACCACCGACAGCTCGCGCGTCAGCCGCCGCACGTCGTCGTCTTTGGTTTTTTCCAGCAGAGCTGCCGTCGTTGTCCAGGCCGACGGCGGCACTGCTTTGCGCCATCCGCGCAAGGCGTCGCTCATCCCGCGCAGCACGTCCAATCGATACGCCGCAGTTTCATGGCGCGCCAGGCTCTCGACGATCTGATTGACCGCCGCGGTCTGCCGATCTAAATCAGAGGTCAGCCGCCTGACGATATGCCGGCGGACAATCGGCATCGCGGTCGCCTCGGCCAGCGCCACCGCTTTCGCGGCAAACTGGGGCACAGTCGGCTCGATCCCGTACCAGACCATCAAAGGCAGTATTGGATCGTCGGCAAACTCGGCGCGCTGCGACAGCAGCGATGCGATCGACCAGCGGGACTCATACGGCATTCGCTGGAGTGCCGAGGCAATGTACAATTGCTCGAGTCCGGGGCGTTCGATCGCCGCCAACACCTCCAGCGCGGCACAAACGGCGGGCGTCGGCTCCCCCTGATCGACCAGGAGGCGAACGGCCCACGTTCGAATGTGCTCGTCGGTATCGCGCGATTGCTCGAGCAGCCAGCGCTCGTCGTCGGCGCCGATGCCCCACAGGCACCACATCGCCCGCAGCCGGTGACGCACGTCGCGCTCGCTCGCAAACATGGTCCGCAACTGCTGCCGCGCGGCGCTCAAATCGTGGCCGGCGGCGGCCCGTTCGGTCAATTGCCGTCGCGCCTGCCGGACGTACCAGTCATTCTTGTGCCGCTGGTAGAACACCAGTTCGGTATCGCTGGCTTTCGACAGATCGAGCCCCACGATCGGCCTGGGCTTCCCCGAGACGACTTTGAAAACGCGCCCCGAGCTGCGATGCACCCCGTCGTTCTCGTGGCACTCGCCGACGTCGGTCCAGTCGGCGATGTAGACGCCCCCGTCGGGACCGTAGATCAGGTCGATCCCGCGGAACCAGGGATCGTCGATAAACAGGACGTCGGTGTCATGGTGACCGACGTAACCGCTCCCTTTTCGTTCGAGACGGTCGCTGTTGAGGCGATGCCCATGCAGATTGACTGTGAGCATCTTGTTGCGGTATCGAGCCGGCCAGTTGTCGCCCAGGTAGATCATCATCCCCGAATGGGCGTGGCCGCCGCCGGCCTGATCGGTAGTGGGGCTGACGCCGATCTTGCGAATGTCGCTCCACGCTTCGCCGGTGTCCCAGTGAAAATGGTCGGCGGTCTGCTCAATCAACTGGTACAGATTGGCGTTGAAATCGCTGCCGTACATCCGCCGATAGTGAGCGCCCGGCACGACATGCCACAGGTGCCCGATGACTGTGTTGATGAAAAACATCTCACCATAATCGTCATAGTCGAAGCCCCACGAATTGGTCGTGCCGTGCGCCACCGCTTCGAACACCTCGCGCGTCGGGTGATAGCGCCAGATGCCGGTGTTGATCTGCACTCGCTGCGAATCAGACGCTCCCGGTTTGCCGACCGCCGACGTCGCCAGGATCCCGTGGCGACCGTAGAGCCAGCCGTCGGGTCCCCACTTGAGGCCGTTGACGATGTTGTGCCTGACCGCGGCGTCGTCCCAGCCATCGAGCACGACGACCGGCGGGCCATCGGGAACGTCGTCGCGATTCTGATCGGGAATGAACAGCAACTGCGGCGCACACAGCGCCCAGACGCCGCCGAAGCCGACTTCGACGCTCGTCAGTTTCTGCGCCTCGTCCCAGAACACTTTGCGCTTGTCGAACTGTCCGTCGCCGTCGGTATCTTCAAGAATCACGATTCGGTCTCGCAGGTCTTTGGCGAAATTGACCTGCGACTCGGCATAGGTGTAATTCTCGGCGATCCACAGCCGCCCGCGCTCGTCAGTCGTCAGCGAGATCGGCTGCTGCACATCCGGCTCGGCGGCGAACACCGAGACCTTAAAGCCTTCGGGCACCTTGATGCTGGCCAGGGCCTCCTGCGGCGTCGAGAGCCGGTCTTTGGGGTCTTGCGTGTTCCGCGGGGCGGGGAAAGGCGGTTTTTCCTCTGCGCGAAGCGATGTGAGCGGCGCACTCAGGGCCGCCAGAACGACAAGCGTGAATCGCAATGAGCGTGTTTGCATTACTATTTTGGAATGTGGCAATAGGAGAGGGATGATGCGTTGACAGCCTTTTGAAAAATGCGTCAAGCCATGCCGAAACACATCAGAGTTTCCAAGTATTTATCTCTTCGCGTCGATGGC
Organism: Planctomycetaceae bacterium; assembly: GCA_009691905.1. Classification (GTDB taxonomy): domain Bacteria; phylum Planctomycetota; class Planctomycetia; order Planctomycetales; family Planctomycetaceae; genus SIAF01. The sequence goes on from SIAF01000158.1 coordinate 9,958, forward strand.
AGCCCCCATTTTCAACAATCTGTCAGGGATTCAGGGAGCGGGGTTTCGACTCGTCGTGCGCTGCCCGGCCCGGAAGGCTTCATCCTCTTTCTGCCACTCGTCTTCGCGGGAACGTTCTTCGGCATCCCGCAGCAAGTGGAAGCGCTCGCGGACGTCCCGCAGCACGAATCCCAGGCCGAACACCAGCGACGCCCAGGCGGCCGATTGAATCAAAGCGGTGACCACGTACAGCCCGTTGGCCAGTTCGTCGGGAATCAGGTTCAGTCGTGAGGCATAAGCGAAGATGCGTGTCGCCAGGCCGGTCCCGAGCAGACCGACAAACGCCAGCACGAGCCACGGCATCGACGACGACACGCGCACGTAACGCACACAGAAGTAGAGCCCGGCCGCGGACAGCGCCAGGACTAGCCAGCCAATCAACTCCTGTGCCCAGAGGCTTTCGATGTACGAGAGATTGATCATGGCGCAGTTTCCCCCGATTGCTGGTGCCGATCGTCGTGAATGACCCCCAGAAACTCGATGCGATCGCGCAAGTCTTTCCACACGAGGGCCAGGCCGACGACGAGTGAAATCCCGGAGGCCAGCCCCACCACGCCACTCAGGACATACGCGGGCATAATCCAATTGGAATCAAAACCGTCGTCGGCTTGCAGCAGGGTAATCGACAGAAACAGTCCACTCTGAGCGCACTGTCCCAGAAATCCGGCGATGACAAACAGCATGTGCCCAGACAGCCGGCGAAAGCGCAGGCTCACCACCAAACCGGCGATCAGAATGAAAAAGTGCAGCCATTGCAGAACCTGAAGCATGACCATCAACGTCGAATCGATCGAATTCATGGACGGGCCTCCTTCGGCGGCGACGGGTCGACGCTGGTCGTGTCCCCGTCAGCCCCCTGTTTCTCAAACACGATCAGATGCTGCCACGGCAGCGTGCCGATTGTTTCCTTCCATTTCAGGCGGAACTCGGGCTGGCCGATCTCCAGCTTGACCTGCTCTTCGGTCATCTTGTGGACCAGTTTGATGAAGACTTTCGGGTCTTCCATCCGGAATTCGACAAACACGACGCGGCCGCCGGGCTTCATCGCCTTCGACAGCGCGCGCATCATCTCATAGGGATAGGCGAACTCGTGGTAGACGTCGACCATCAGCGCCAAATCGAGCGACTCGGCCGGCAACTCAGGCGACTTCTCGTTGCCCAGCACCAGTTCGACGTTGCGAATCCGGCGGGCACGCAATTTCACCGAGAGCAAATCGAGCATTTCCTGTTGCACGTCGACGGCAATCACCTTCCCTTTCGGGCCGACCCGCCCCGCCATCGGCAACGTCAGCACCCCCGAGCCGGCCCCGATGTCGCCGACGACCATCCCCGGTTTGAGATCGAGGGCCTTGACCAACTTGCTGGTGCCTTCTTCCTTCTCGCGTTCGGGGCGCTCGAGCCAGTTGGCGGCGACATACCCCATCACATGCGCAATCTCGCGCCCCATGTAGAACTTGCCGATCCCGTCGGGGTCGTGGATCTCGCGGAACTCGTAGGCGACCGCCGGTTGTTCTTCGGGGAGTTTGGGAGGAACGGGGCGAGGTTCGCCATCGGTCTCGTCGACTTCGTCGCCGCCCGGACCATTGGTCGTCTCCTCTTCGACGACGAGGCCTCCAGTGAAGTCCAGACTGATCGTATCGTTAAACGGCTTTAGCGATTCGGGTTCGGCGTCGGCGATCGGAACGGTGATGGCGACGTCGGACGTTTCATGCGCAGCCCGAACCGCCGGAGCTTTGGGTGCCGCCGGTTGAGGTCGATCGCAACCAGACAGCAACAGACCCCAAACCAGAACGCAGCCCCAGGCAGGCACCCTTTTTGCCGCGAATAAGTGCGGATCGCAGCCATCCAGGTCACTTGACAACAATGCAGGCATGGGCACCTCGTAGTCGGTCCGTTACGACACGGCGAGTTTCGATCCACTGGTCAGATCGCGACCGGCGCGCTGCATGACCTGGCCCCAGTCACTCGCGGCCACTGCCGCGGCATCTTCAAGCAACATGTTGGGAATCTCGTCCCGGACGACAAACTGCGTGCGGCATTCGGGTTGGACGCAGACGAGAAAATCTCCGTCGCGGACGAGCGCCGAGCGGCACTTCGTGCAGACCAGAATTCCATCCAGCAGCTTCAAGTCAAACGACATCGCTCACCGGTTCGTAGGTCAGGCTTTCGAGCCTGACGCAAAGGGTTCCGTCAGCCTGGAAAGGCTGACCGACATGTCGATTCAAAACCCGCGCGCCTGCCGAATGTGATCGAACGTGCGCAACTGATAGGTAATTCCCACGTAGCCGAGCAGCCGGCACAACGAGCGACAGGCGACCCCCAAACCATCGGGGCCGCTGAACCCGCCGAACTGCCCGCCCCCCTTGAGGTGCGGCTCCAGCTCCAGAAACACGCCGGGCAGGCCCAGCCGTTTCATGCGCCGCTCAATCGCCGGCAGGTTGTCGCGCAAGTCGCGGAAGATCGCCTCGTGGCCCGTGTCGCCGCTGTCGGCCGGCACGAAATTCTTGAGACGCTCTTCGTCGACCACCCCGGTCCATCCCAGCGATTGATCGATGCGGTAGTCTTTGATGTGCAGGTAACCCAGGTATTTTCGCATCGCCTGAAACTCGGCCAGACAATGCACGGCGTCGATGTTTTGCGACGAGATGTTGCCGCCGTCGAAAATGCAGACCAGATTCGGTCGATCGACGCCGCGCGCCAGCTCGGCCATCAGCCGCCCGTTCTGGCCGATCAAGTTGGCCTCGACCTCCAGTGCGAACACCAGCCCGGCCTGCTGAAACTTGTCGGCAATCGCGCCAATCTGTTCGACCGCCTGCGGGACATAGGGCCGCGGGTCGGCGCCGCGCGGATGATAAAACGAAAACCCGCGAATCATGCGGGCCTCGAGGGCCTGCGCCCGATCGATGGCGATTGCCACGTCTTCTTTGAGGTACTTCGCAAACGGCACGAAGCGATTGTTCGACCCGTCGTCGACGTCGAGCAGTTTGACCTTGCCGATCGGCGAACCGATGCTCGCCACCTGCAGGCCGTAATCGGCCTGCAACTGCTTGACGGTTCGCAGCTCGCTTTTGTCGAGCTTCATGACGTTTTTGACTTCCCCGGAGACGTTGAGGAAGCGCGGACTGTAATATTCGAGCCCCAGGGCAGCCAGCACGGCAAACTGCTCATGCACCGACTTCGAGTTTGCCGCTTCGTCAGAAAACGCGCTGAGCAGCACGCGCGGCGGCTCGCGACTTTCGAGATTCGACTGAGGTTTGCGAGTCGGTGCCACAATGCTCCCGGTTGCCGTTGATCAGTGTTGCCGTTGATCGGAATGTTTCTGCGGCTCTGGTCCCATTGTCAAACGTTCGCAGCAGAGTTTCAAGCGACGCACCGATTCGGTAGGCTGTGGCCGTGACAGGGGGCGATCTTTTTACGGAATCAAGAGGCTTTGCATGTCTGTCGAAATTGATGTGGTGTACGAGGGGCAATTGCGGTGCAGCGCCACCCACGGACCGTCGCGCACACGGTTGACCACCGACGCTCCGCTCGACAATCACGGGAAGGGCGAAAGTTTCTCGCCCACCGACCTGGTGGCGACCGCCCTGGGGACGTGCGTCATGACGCTCATGGGAATCATCGCCGATCGCGGCGGGCTCGACATCGTCGGGACGAAGGTGCATGTCGTCAAAGAGATGGTGCAGCAACCGGTGCGGCGGATCGGCGCGCTGCGCGTCACCGTGACCGTGCCGGCCGACAAGGCCGCCCGGCTCGGCAGTGCCGACCGCGCCAAAATGGAAGCCGCCGCGCTGCACTGCCCGGTGCATAAAAGCCTGCATCCAGAAATCGATGCGCCGATCACGTATGTTTACGAACAGTAACACGGAAGTCCTGATGCCGGGCTGGTCGGTAGAAAGAACAAAAAAAGGGAACCACGAATCTGACGAATCGAACGAATGAATGAAGGGGCTGAGCGACCGTGGACCTGCTGTTCAAAGATGAGTGTTATGCGATCATGGGTGCCTGTTTTGAGGTTTATAATGAAGCGGGCTGCGGCTTCACCGAACCGATTTATCAGGAGTGCCTCGAGCTGGAGTTGGCATTACAGGGAATCCCTTTCAAGGCTCAATTCGAACTCGATATGACCTATAAGTCTGCGAAACTGAAACAGAAATACAAAGAGACTGTAGCAAAGATACCGGGTTTGATCGTGACTCAATGAACGTCTTTTCCTATATTTCTCGGCATAACACACACCAGCCAAGGAGGGCGTGGTCATGCCGGGAGTGGGAGCGTACTGGCCCGATGCCAGCGAGGGCATCACGCG
>SIAF01000159.1 GCA_009691905.1 Planctomycetaceae bacterium
TCCAATTGCAGCCGCACAAACTCCGTTCCTTCCGGCCAACGATGAGGCATCGGTTCACTTCCTTGTGTCCCCCCAAGGAAGCGCGCAGCTTATCCCTCCCCGTCGATTCAGAAAATAGCATTCTTAGCCCAAAAGCGGGCCGTTGATAAAAATGCCTCCACCGTAATGCCGTTCGGGTTTGGTTGTTTGAACCCGCGCTCCAAAGTGGGAGCCGACGCTCGGGTTGTGTGAGCCGAGAACCCGCCGAAGCGGGGAACGGATTTACACGCGGCCGAGAACGTGAAGGCCCCCTGCGGATTGTTATAGGGTCAACAAGTAAAAACCCGTGACGAACATGGCAGAGGCACGTTGAACCTTGAGGATTCAACGCTCGAATCGTAGCAGCGAGCCGGCCCGTTGACAAGAACTTATCCCGTTGACAAGAATTTATTCGATGTAGCCTTCGGGGTGGCCGCCGTCGAAATATTGCCGCTCGAGCTCTTTGGTGTTGCGTTCGATTCCCAGGACGATCATCCGCCGTTCGCCCCCGCGCGGGCTGATCGCGGTAAAGGCGATCACCTGTCGCCCCTCAGGCTGATTCAGGCGAATCGTAAACGACCCGTCGTCCCGCAGGTCGACCGGATCTCCCTGCACGGCCAGATGCGATCCGGGACGAGTCGAACCGTGAACGATCAGTTCGGTGTCGAGTTTGAACGAAAACTCGGCTTTTTCCCGCTCCTGCGTGGCTGCGGGACCAAAATGCGACAGGCTCGAAAACCCCAGCGGGCGGCCCAGACGCGTCCCCTGTCGCTCGCCGACGGTCCCCCGACCATTTGCATGATGCGAGTCCGCGAGACCAGCCTGGCCGTGGCCGTTGGTTTTCCCGTTGGCTTTGCCGTTGCTGGCTTTGCCGTCAGGCGTTTCTTCCTGCTCGACGTCGACATTGAGCAGCGGCATCGTGCAGACGTTCGACTTGGCGACCGCAAAGAATTTCCCACCGGTCGTCCGATACCCGATGTGCAGTCGAAAGGTCCGCGTTTGGGCAGGCACGTTGACGTACCAGGTGTCCACGCCGGCCTCGATCACGACATCCTTGACGAACGCCTCGGCGACTGAACCCGCCTCTTCGGTGGTGACGTCGAACAATCGAATGACAGGCAAAGCGCGATGCCAGTCGGCCGCCAGACGCGATTCGGCGCGGCGGATGCTGTCGCGGGTCAGATCCCATTTAGCGAGAATCCAATTCGTGTCGCAATCGGTCGCATCCAGAAAATTCGTGCGGCCCGACGGCTGAAGATCGTCGATGGCCGTCGTGCTCAAGTCGCGACTGCGGGCGATCGAACCATGCCCGTACAGGGGAGCGCTCGCCGTTTTTTTGAGCTTAGCGCTGGGCGGGCCGTGACGACCGGCGCCATTGGTGACCGGCTTGATCCGTTTGGCGACAGGTGCCGCAGTTTTGCTGCGCGAAACCCGCAACAAGGCGCGGACGAGTTCGTCTTTGGTCAAATCGTGGCAGCGGGCGATCCCGTGCTTCCGCGCGAGAGCGGCCAGCGACTTGCGCGACCGGGCCTTGAGTGCTTCTGAGGTCATGGACTTACGACTCCGACCAGAAATCGGCGGTCGAGGCCTGCATCCGGCAGAAAAGCTGAAGTCGTCCGTGACGCGCCTCGGTGTTTCTCACGATTAAGAACGCGAGCGCATTCTTCGACGCCGAACGTAGCAAACGTATAGTGAATTTGTAACAAGCTGTCTGACCGGATACAATGGCCGCCGCGCGGGGCTTACTTTTTGTGACTTGCAGAAAATGCCATATCGCATTGCAGGAGTGCCACTTGCAGTTGACTTGCGGTGTCGCAGGGCATGTTCTCGGATTCGAGTTGCGCTCGACGGGATACTTGGTTTGCCGCGTGATTTTGTTGAATTCGGACTCGCCAGGAATTGCTGGCTGCCGCCGGATTTCCTCAGGGCCGGGAACGCAGACAACCAGCTTTGAGAAATCGAGGAATCCGTTTGATCGGGACTTTGACATCCCCCGTACCGACCTGTAGACTCAGCCCGAAATTCCAGACGGATGTGTAAGAAATGACCGGGGTGGCCGGTTGAGTGGGCTGCAAGTCGCTCTGACGGCGTCAGTTCGTGGTGACTCGTTTGCAGGATCGTCCCGCAGAAGAGTCGTCCGGCAGCAGAAGGGACGCCTTGCCGAACTTTCAGGTTCGGTTTCAAAGTAAGGCAAGACATGGCCCCACTGGTTGAAAAAGAGGGGTCTTCGGGAGGCGACAAGCGGCCGCCGATGGCCGTCGCGATGGAGTGGGTCTCGCGGATTACGACGGTCGCGCTCATGATGGTGTTGCCAGCCGGGGGAGGCTATTGGTTGGATCAGCGTTGCGGGACCGGCCCGTGGCTGCTCGTGTTGGGGGCTGGCGGAGGATTGATCTTGGGGATGATGTTGTTAATGGCGATGGTCGATGGAGCGAAGCGAAACAAGACGAGTGGCCGGCACGATAAAACTTCTTGAAATGATGCGATTTCAGGCGGAAAGCTGCGGTGGACGATGCCTCAGGCTGGCTTATGCCGCCTTGGGTGTCTGGCTGCTTGCACTGGTTCCCGCCTTTTATTGGTTCGGCGCAGATGGGATCGGAGCGGCAACTGTCTCGGCCGTGGTCTGCCTGATTCCAGGGTGTCTCGTCTTCTGGCTCGTCGCCGCAGCATCGCCCCCGAACGCCCAGGTCCGCGCCGTGGTATTGGGGACTGGTTTGCGGGTTGCCTCCGGTTTGGCCGGGGCGTTTGTAATGCACAATGTACTAGCGCTGGCTCCTAAGAATTACGTCGTGTGGCTCACAATCTTTTACCTCGTGACATTGCTTGTGGAGACGTGTTTGATTATGCCGGCGCGAGTGCGATCAGGCTGAGCGAATGTTCTGCCGGATTCGAACCGGTGGTTTGACGGCGTCGGTTAAACGAGTTCCTTTCTGTTCCAATTCAGGCACCATGGCTTCAGGCGAACACGGTAACGACGTTTTCCATCACGTCCGCGACGTGGACTATTTCGAAGTTCCGCAGTTTCTCGGCGGCAAGATCCACATCCCGCAACCGTTCGGCGAATACTTCGTCGTCACCAAATTCATGCTGCTCGAGGTCGTCGCGCTGGTCTTGGCGGTTGTTATTTTTTACGGCTTGGCGCGGCGGGTGGCGACGGGCGAACCGGTCCGCGGTCGGTTCTGGAATTTCTGGGAGGCGATCGTCCTGTTCCTGCGGGACCAGTTGGTCCGTCCCCTGATCGGCGACGATCAAGGCCATGGCCACGGTCATGACGCGGCCGACCACCACGCTGCGCAGGGGCACGGCGGGCGCGGGCACGACCACGAGCATCACACCGAAGCGCCTAAAATCACGACGGTCCACCCGGCCGACCGATTTCTCCCCTTCATCTGGTCGGTCTTCTTCTTCATTCTGTTTAACAACCTGCTGGGCATGATTCCCTTTCTGGGGTCGCCCACCGGAAGCATCTGGGTCACCGGCGTGCTGGCCGTCTCGACTCTGGCGTATGTCATCTGGACCGGGACTTCGGCACTGGGCCACATCGGGTTCTGGAAGGCGCTCGTCCCGCAGATGGAACTCTCCGGCCCGATGAAGCTGTTCATTCTGCCGCTGCTGTGGGTGATCGAATTTGTCGGCCTGCTGATCAAGCACGGCGTGCTTGCCGTGCGTCTGTTCGCCAATGTCATGGCCGGGCACACGGTGATTGCCGTGATTCTGGGCTTCATCGCCGCCGAAGCAGTGGCGGGCAGCTCGCTGTACTATCTGGTTGCTCCGGCGAGCGTGCTCGGCCAGGTGGGTATCGGTTTGCTGGAGCTGTTTGTGGCGTTCCTGCAGGCTTATGTGTTTGCGTTTCTCGCCACGTTGTTCATTGGATCCGCGGTCCATCCGCACTAAAACTCGAGGAGACACAGTTGTGAGTCAAGCCATTCGGATGTTGGGTCTGGCGTTGGGGGTGTTTTTCGCGTTGGCCGTTCCGGCCATGGCGCAGGACGGCGGGAGCACGCTCTCGTTTTCGTCGTCGTTCGGCGCCGGACTGGTGATCATCGGGGCCGGTCTGGGAATTGGCAAGATCGGGGCGGCGGCCGTCGAGAGCCTGGCCCGTCAGCCGGAAGCGGCGGGAGAGATCCGCGGCGCAATGATTCTCGCGGCGGCGCTGATCGAAGGTGCGACGTTTTTCGCTCTGATCGTGTGCATCATGAACGCGGCCAAGTAGTCCGTCACTCAATCCGCCTCCGCGAAAGGCGATGGTGTGTTATGTTCGATACGATTGACGGCGATCGCGCCAGATGGCGGCGCGGCATGATCGCCATAGTGCTATGCCTGAGCTTTCTCTCAGGAATCACCGCGTCGACGGCCTCGGCCTTCGACGCCGCACCGGCTGAGGCTGAAAAGCAACCTGCCGCAGACGGAGATCACATGGCGCCGGGGGTCGCTCACGAGCAGCCCGGCCCGATGACGGCGACAAGGCGCGACGTCGATCTCGCGATCTGGTCACTGATCACGTTTATCGTCTTCGTTTTCGTGCTCCGCAAGCTGGCTTGGGGCCCGATGATCGAAGGACTCGACAAGCGCGAATCGTCAGTCCTGCAAAATATCGCCGATGCCGAGTCGGCGCGATTCAACGCCGAGAAGATGCTTGCGGCCCATACCGAGAAGCTCGACAAGGCCCAGGACGAGATTCGGGAATTGATTGCCGAGGCGCGGCGCGACGCCGATCATACGAAGGCCGACATCGTCGCTTTGGCTCAAAAAGAGGCCGAGGCCACCAAGCAGCGTGCCGTTCAGGAAATCGGGCGTGCCCGCGATCAGGCGCTGGACGACCTGTTCGCCTTCATGTCGAAGTCGGTCGAGCAGGCGACCCAACAGGTGGTCGGGCGCAGCCTGACGGGCGCCGATCACGAGCGGTTGATCGCCGAAGCGCTGAACAATGTCACAAACCGGAACAACTAACGTGTGCGGCGGACGTTGAACTATGGCCGACATGCCGACGATGAAAACTCGAATCGAAAGCGTCATGGAAGACCCCGCTTCCGGGGCCATAGCGCGAGTGTACGCGCAGTCGCTGCTCGACGCGCTGCCGGCCGATCAGGCGGCGGAAGCGGTTGAAGAATTTCAATCGTTTGTCGATGAAGTGCTGGCGAAAAACGAAGAATTCGAGACGTTGTTGACCTCGGCTCGCATCGGCCGCGATGACAAACTGAAATTGATCGAGCGCGTCGTTGCCGGGCGCGGCAGCGAACTGTTCACTAATTTTTTGCGGGTCCTGGCACGCCACGAACGGCTGGATTTGCTGCCGGCCATACTTGGGCACTGCCGCGTCCAGTACGAGTTGCGTACGGGACGAAAGCGCGTCCAGGTCGCCTCGGCGACACCGCTTTCGGCCGAAGTTTTGACACAGATTGAAACCCGGCTGGCCGCGGCGTTCGCGTTTCAGCCGGTGCTCGAACCAGCGGTCGACCCCAGCCTGCTGGGGGGCCTCAGGATTCGCGTGGGTGATACGGTTTACGATGGTTCGCTGCGTGCCCGGTTGAATCAACTGCGGCTACGCGTGCGCGATAGGAGCCTTCATGAGATTCAAAGCGGACGAGATCGCTTCAGTCATTCAGAAAGAGATTGAAGACTTTCGCGGCCAGATCGAGACCAGTGAAGTCGGCCGGGTGCTGGAAGTCGGCGACGGGATTGCCCGCGTCTACGGCCTGGCAGGCGCGATGGCTGGTGAGATGGTCGAATTTCCCAGCGGGGTTCGCGGCCAGGTGTTCAACCTGGAAGAGAACTCGGTGGGCGTGATCATTCTCGGCGACTATCTGAAAATCGCCGAGGGAGACGAAGTCAAAAGCACCGGGCAATTGCTGTCGGTGCCGGTCGGCAATGCAGTCATCGGCCGCGTCGTCGACCCCCTGGGCAATCCGCTCGATGGCAAGGGACCGATCATCTCGACTGAGACCCGGCCGCTCGAGAGCGTCGCACCGGGCATCGCCGGCCGGCAGCCGGTCAAACAGCCGCTGCAAACGGGCATCAAGGCGGTCGACGCCATGACGCCGATCGGCCGCGGACAGCGCGAGTTGATCATCGGCGACCGCAAGACCGGCAAGACGGCGGTCTGTCTCGACACGATCATCAATCAGAAGGGGCAGGACGTCATCTGCGTGTACGTGGCCTGCGGTCAGCGGTCGGCGTCGGTCGCCGGAGTCGTCGAGGCGCTTCGGGCCCACGGCGCGATGGACTACACAGTCGTCATCAGCGCTCCGTCGAGCGAACCGGCCCCCTTGCAATACATCGCCCCCTACGCCGGCGCCGCGATCGCCGAATACTTCATGTATCAGGGCAAACACACGCTGGTCGTGTACGACGACCTGTCAAAGCAGGCGATCGCCTACCGGCAACTTTCGCTGCTCATGCGGCGGCCGCCCGGTCGCGAGGCGTTTCCCGGCGACGTGTTTTACTGTCACAGCCGACTGCTCGAACGCTCGGCCAAGCTTTCGGATGAGCTGGGCGGCGGGTCGATGACGGCTCTGCCGGTCATCGAAACATTGCAGGGTGACGTTTCGGCGTACATCCCCACCAACGTGATTTCAATTACCGATGGGCAGATTTATCTCGAGCCCGATTTGTTTTTCGCCGGTGTGCGGCCCGCCATCAACGTCGGGATCAGCGTCTCCCGCGTCGGCGGCAACGCCCAGACCAAGGCCATGAAAAACAAGCGCGTCGCCGGCGGTCTTCGCCTCGACCTGGCGGCGTTTCGCGAACTGGAAGCGTTTGCCCAGTTGGGCACCGAACTCGATAAGGAAACGCAGGGCCGCCTCGATCGCGGCTATCGCATGGTCGAACTGCTCAAACAGCCGCAGTTCGCGCCTTTGCACTTTGCCGATCAGGTGATCAGCATTTTCGCGGGGACGCAAGGTTACCTCGATACCGTCCCGGTGAATCAGGTGGCCCAGGCCGAAAAAGAGCTGCTGGCATTCATGCGCGAGCAGAAATCGGAAGTTCGGAATCAGATCATCGAGACCAAAGAACTCAACGACAAGATTGAAAAAGAATTGCGTGCGGCGCTGGAAGAATTCAAGCGACAGTATGCGAGCGCCCACAAGTAGAGTTGGCTCTCCCGTCAGACGCGCTTTGGATGCGAGTCTGTCTGCCGTAAACGGCCGATCATCGGTTTGTTCGAAAGTGTACTATGGCCAAAGCCCGTGCCGTTCTGAAACGCCTCAAGGCGGTCAAAAACATCCGCAAGATCACGCGGACGATGGAATTGATCGCGACGGCGCGGTTCAAGAAAGCCATGGACCGCGCTACGCAGGCCGCCGCTTACACGAGAAAGATTGCCGAGTTGGCCTCTGATCTGGCGCAATCGGCCACCGATCTGGTCCACCCGCTGACGGAAGCTCGCGAACAGCGTAAAGCGGGTCTGTTGCTGGTGCTGGCGTCGAACCGGGGTTTGTGCGGCGGCTATAATGCCGGCGTTCTCAAGCTGGCGCTGCAGAAAATCCGCGAGGCGCGCGATCAGGGGCAGGCGTTGACGCTCGAAGTTTCGGGGAAGCGCGGCCTCAACTTCATGAAGTTTCAGAAGATCGCGGTCGAAGTCGCATACACGAAATTCGAAGACAAGCCGCGTTTCGAAGATGTCGACGCGATCGCCGGCCGCTACATCAAGCTGTATGTCGAGAAGAAAATCGACTGGGTCGATGTCGCCTACGTGCGTTTTGTTTCGGCATCGAGGCAGACGGCGATCGTCGAGACGCTGCTGCCGTTGGCCAAGCCGGCCGGAACTTCCGCGACGGCGGCTGCTGCCGGTCCGACGATCGAGTACGAGTTTCTGCCGTCCGCGGCAGACATTCTGGAAGACATTCTTCCGGCGGCCTTCAAAGCGCGGCTGTTCAAGTGCTTTCTCGACGCGGCCGTCAGCGAGCAGATTTTCCGGCGTGTCGCCATGAAGGGGGCCACCGAAAACGCCGCCGACATGATCGGGACGCTGTCCCGCGTCTACAACCGCGCCCGCCAGTCGCAAATCACCAGTGAGCTCAGCGAGATCATCGGCGGGGCCGAAGCACTCAAGTAGGTCAGGCTTTCCAGCCTGACGATTTTTCAATCAATGAGTATCAATATCCTCATCCTTCGAAATCAACGAGACACCGTCAGCCTGGAAAGGCTGACCTACAATTCCTGAAGTCGAGACCATTTTATGACGACGGCAACTTTAGACGGGGCAACCGCCACCAACATCGGTCACATTACGCAAGTCATCGGCTCGACCTTTGACGCGGAATTCGCCGAAGGTCACCTGCCCGAAATCTATAACGCAGTCAAAATCGAAGCCACGGTCAAGGGGCTGAACCTCAAGCTGACCGGCGAAGTTCAGCAGCACCTGGGAGGCAACCGCGTCCGCTGCGTGGCCCTGGGCTCGACCGACGGGCTGGTGCGCGGGATGGATGTTCTCGATACGGGGGGGCCGGTGTCGGTCCCGGTCGGCAAAGGGACGCTCGGCCGGGTGTTCAACCTGCTGGGCGAACCGATCGACGGTCGCGGCCCGGTCAATTGCGAAGAACGCTGGCCGATCCACCGGCATGCTCCCTCTCTCGACAAACTCAGTTCGAAGGTCGAAGTCTTTGCCACCGGGATCAAGGTCATCGACCTGTTGACCCCCTTCGTTCGCGGCGGCAAAGCCGGTTTGTTCGGCGGTGCCGGGTTAGGCAAGACGGTCATCCTGCAGGAACTGATTGCCCGTATCGCCAGCGCACACGGCGGCTTTTCGGTGTTCGCGGGTGTCGGCGAGCGAACGCGCGAAGGGAACGACTTGTGGCTGGAAATGCAAGAGACCAAAATCGGCAAGACCGACCGGGCCGTGCTCGAGCAAACCTGTATGGTGTTCGGCCAGATGAACGAGCCGCCGGGCGCCCGATTGCGGGTTGCGCTGTCGGCCCTGACGATGGCCGAATGGTTCCGCGACGCCACCGGCGCCGACACGCTGCTGTTCATCGATAATATCTTCCGCTTTTCGCAGGCAGGCAGCGAAGTGTCGGCGCTTTTGGGGCGCATGCCCAGCGCCGTCGGCTACCAGCCCACGCTGGGAACCGAACTGGGCGAACTGCAGGAGCGAATCACCTCGACCACGAACGGCGCCATCACCAGCGTCCAGGCGGTGTATGTTCCGGCCGACGACCCGACCGACCCCGCCCCGGCGACCGCGTTCTCGCACCTGGATGCGTTCATTTATCTCGAACGTAAGATTTCCGAAAAGGGGATCTATCCGGCGATCGACCCGCTCGCCTCGTCGAGCCGAATTCTCGACCCGCAGTACGTCGGCGAGCGGCACTACAAGGTCGCCCGCCGCGTCCAGCAGACGCTGCAGCGGTATCGCGAACTTCAGGATATCATCGCGATTCTCGGGGTCGACGAGCTGAGCGAAGACGACAAGCTCGTCGTGCATCGTGCCCGACGCATCGAACGCTTTCTGTCGCAGCCCTTCCTGGTCGCCGAGGTCTTCACCGGCAAGGCGGGGAAGATCACTCCGCTCGAAGAGACGATTCAGAGCTTTGAAGAAATCTGCGACGGCAAATGGGACCACCTTTCGGAATCAGCCTTTATGTATGTCGGCGGCGTGCAGGAAGCAGCCGAACAGGCGAAACGCGATGCCGGTGGTTGAGTCCGGCCGACAACCCCAGGCACGCTGGCCGTGCAACCGGAACCCTGTCGCGTCGCTGTATGACTCTGAGTTTGCTTGAATTGACCGATTGACATGCCCAAACCACTGCGACTCGTACTGGTCACTCCCGAAACGACGCTGCTCGACGAAGCGGTCGAGTCGCTGCAGTTCCCGCTCTATGACGGCCAGATCGGCATTCTGCCGGGCCGCGCGCCGCTGGTGGGTCGATTGGGTACGGGAGAACTGTTGATCCGCACGCCATCGACAACGCGAAGTTACTTCATCGATGGCGGCTTCGTGCAGGTCAAATCGGGCGTCGTTTCGTTACTGACGAACGCCGCCGTCGTGGCCGGCTCGCTCAATGCGTCCCAGGCCGAGGCCGAACTCCAGGCGGCGCAGCAGCGCGTTCCGCACAGCGATGTCGAATTCGCGGCCAAGTCCAGCGACCAGTATCGGGCCCGCAAGAAGCTGGCGCTGTCGCGCAAACCGCGGTAACCCCCGGTGCGTGTTTAGACGCCGGTGATCCACCGCTGGTGAATTGAACGAATGAGCCACAGACAAACACGGATGAAACACGGACACGGAAATGTGGTGTATTCTGTTCCGTGTTTCGTCCGTGTTCATCCGTGGCCGGACTTGAATTCATCGGAAGTCGTCAACTCGCATCGACGGCGTCGCCGCGTTGCCGCCGGAAGGTTTTGACTGATCCGAGTCTTTTGCGCAGCCTGCCGAAACTGCCACGAGTTCGTCTCACGCTCGAAGTTCCACAGAGCCGTCAGAAGCGGCAGCGGTCGTGGCACCGCTTCGATCGCGGTCGGATTGCGGCAGTCGGATTGCGGCATCCCGATTCGTTCATGCACGTTTGAAGCATTGGTCGAAATCAATGGAGATCGCTTTGCCCCACGGCATTTCAGGGTGACGCGACATCGGTCGATTCTGCCGACACGAGGTTGACAGTATGCTTGATTTCCCCGGTGCTGCCGCCGCTTCAGAGGCGCCTGAAACTTTTCCGCAGGATGCGGCGACCGCGGCGAACTGCCTCGTGCTGGAAGTGACTCGCGGCCAGACTCGATTCCGCCGCCGCCCTGTGACCAGCCGCCGATTTCTGATCGGAGCGAGCGTGACGTGTGATCTGCGGCTGGGCGGTGAGGGGATGCCGGCTTTGCACAGCCTCGTCGTCATCGACGGCTTCAAGATCTGCCTCGAAGCGATTGCCCCGCTCCCCGCACTTCGCGTGAACGGGCAGACGGTCCGCGAAACCCAACTGCATGACGGCGACGTGATCGGCATTGGCGAAGTCGAACTGCTGGCGCGGGTGTCGCCCGCAAAAAGGCCGGCACAGGTTCAGGCATCCGAAACGACGAACAAACCCTCGGCCCCCGTGACCGTTCTGTCCGAATTTTCGGCCCTCGAGCTGATCGAGCGAATCGAAGCCGAGCAGCGGCAAATCAGTCAATTCGAAGACGGGCGAACGACGGGGGTCACAGCGCTGCGCGAAGCGGTCCAGGCTCGCTCGCAACAGGCCCGCGCTGACCGTCAACAGGACGCAATGCGTGCCAGGGTCGTCCCGGCACCACACTTTCTGGGCAAGCGAGCGCCAAAGTCGGCCGAGCCTCTCGACTCGAGCGGCGGTTCGGTCGCGCCGAGCAAGTCGGCCGATGACTCGCTGCTGCGAAACGAACTCGAACAACTGGGGCGGCAATTAGAAGTCTTGTCGCAGGAACTGCGCGAAGGCTCGCGCCGCAGCCACGACCGTGATTCGAGCTACGCCGCGATGAGCGACACGCTGCTGGATACCCAGCACAAACTCGTTCAACAACTCGAAGGACTGCTGTCGCAGGTCGAAAACCTGCATCAGGGGCAGCCGGCGACCCAGCGCAGTCGGGCGATTGCGTGACGATTCGGCGATCGGCTGCCTGCGGCAGATCTGTCTGCTGCGGAAATTCGCGATCGAATGCTGTAGAATCACGACCCAGGGGGGGCGTTGCGTTCCTGTGGTCCGGAGCGTCCGATTCGATGCTCTGCGTTGCAAGATTCCCAATTTTGCAAGATTCTCAGTCGAGTCACGAATAGTCTTCGGGAAGCCAAATGTCCGCCGAGCGACCAGAACCGTTGGATGTGATTGCCGTCGGAGCACACCCCGACGACGTCGAGATTGCCTGCGGCGGAACTCTCGCGCAGCTCGTGCGGCAGGGTTACCGGGTCGGGATCGTTGATTTGACCGATGGCGAGCCGACGCCCGGCAGTTCCGGTCCCGAAGTTCGCTTGCAGGAGGCGGCCCAGGCGGCGCGGATCCTGGGGGTCCAAGTGCGGGAAACTCTGCCGTTGACGAATCGGCGGTTATTCGATTCGCACGAGGCGCGGCTGGCACTGGCGAGCGTGTTTCGGCGCTATCGCCCGTCGATCGTCCTCGGACTGGCCGCCAAGACCCCGCTGGCCTCCCCCGACCATTTTCAGGCTGTGCAGATCACCGACGCCGCGGTATTTTATGCCAGATTGAGCAAATGGGACGAGCAGTTCGACGGGTTGCCGGTGCATACGATTCGCCGACAGGTGTGGTTTCCCCTGGGGTTTTCGAGCTTGCAG
The DNA here is from genome assembly GCA_009691905.1 of Planctomycetaceae bacterium. Classification (GTDB taxonomy): domain Bacteria; phylum Planctomycetota; class Planctomycetia; order Planctomycetales; family Planctomycetaceae; genus SIAF01. The sequence goes on from SIAF01000159.1 coordinate 12,245, forward strand.
CTTCCGCCGGCGGGGGGGCACTTTATCGTGGATATCACCGAGACGCTGGCGATCAAGCTGCAGGCGATTCGCGCCTATGCGACGCAGTTTCCGCCGGCAAAAGACCGCCTGTTTCAAACGCTGGAGGCGCAGAATCGGTTTTATGGCGGAAGCGCGGGGTTCGAGGCTGGTGAATTGTTCCTGACTTCGAGTACACTGGGAGCGAAGGACCTTGTAAAAATGGTCTGTCCGTGACGGCTGCGTTCGCCACGGCGCGGCCGGCCCTTTGAAAGGCATTCAAGAATCGTGGCTCTCGAAGCTCGCTGGGGCGCTGTCAGCATCACCGGGAATTTCCGCGAAAACAACGAAGATCGTTGTCTGGCCGATGCCTCGGGCCGATTCTTCATCGTCGCCGATGGGATGGGGGGGCAATGCGCCGGCGAAAAGGCCAGCGCCATGGCGGTCGAGCTGGTTCCGCAACGTCTCGTGCAACTGCTCGATTTCTCGACCGATCAGGGGCCCCGGGTCGCTCATGCGATTGACGACGCCGTGGCCCATGCCAACGGCGAGATCATGGCCTTGAGCGAACTCGATCCCGAATTCCACAACATGGGGACGACGCTCGCTCTGGCCGTGCGCGCCGGCGATCGGTTCTACGTCGCCGGCATCGGCGACAGTCGGGTTTACGTGTGGCAGGCGGGGCAGTTACGAAAGCTGACGACCGATCATTCTTTGACCCAGGCCCTGCTGGACGCGGGAACGATCTCGATTGAAGAGGCGGCCCGGCATCGATACCGCAACGTGCTCTATCGCTACCTGGGGACCAAAGAGGGGGGCAGCGGCGCCAATGCCGTGGCGGTCGATATTCACAGCGGCGACCGGTTGCTGTTGTGTTCCGACGGAGCGACCGACGGTTTGAGCGAGTCGGCCCTGGCCGAAATCGTTTCGCAGCACACCGATCCGCAACAGGCCGCCCAGGCGGTCGTCGACGCCGCACAGCAGGCCGGTTCTCGCGACAACATCACGTGCCTGGCCGTGTTCGTGAGTTGACCGGGGGCACCAGGCTTTTGTGCCACCCTACTTGCGCAAAACGTGCAAATTGGCCATCGAGATGCCTGAGATCATCGAGCCCACGATTCCCAGGTAGCCCTGGTCAGTGCCGCACAGGAACAGGTTCTCGATCCCGGTCCTTCCATCCCAATGCTTGGTCGGGGCGCCGTAGACGCATCCGTGGATGTGACCGGTGAATTTGCGGATCGTTCGCGGCGTGAACGTGTCGGTTTCGATCGTGGCCGGCCTGAAATCGGGCACGTGCGGCATCGCGGCGGCGACGATGCGGTCGTACCACGTCTGTTTGGCTTGGGTGTATTCGGGTTCGGGCAGTTCCATCCAGTAGTCGCGGTTGGCGAGGGCTGTGATGCGCACGGCGCCTTCGGGCAACGGGCGTTCGTACTGGAAATTGTTCGGCGAGCAGATGATGCCGCTGCGCAGGTCGCACGCTTCGGCGGGGTTGTCGTAATTCAGATCGGGCGTTTCGCTGTAAAAGATGATCGTCTCGCGATGCCCCAGATCGACCGGCTGGCAGTTGAGCATGGCGATCGTCTCGACGAATGTAATATCGCCGGGAACGACTCTCTGATCACATGTCGTTTCATCTCCGCCGGCCGGCGCGCACATTCGAAACGTCTCGGCCGCCCCCGCCGACGAGAGAATGCAGTCGGCAGAGAGCTCGGTGCCGTCGTCGAGAACAACCCCGACGGCGCGGCGGCCTTCGGTTCGAATTTTTCCGACACCTGCGCGCAAGCGGAGTTCGCCGCCGGTTTCTTTGTACTGCCGCACGATGTGTTTCATGATCCGCCGCACGCCGTCGAACGGACGCCCGAATCCCTCGCGGTAAATGCTGCGGAACATGATCACGAACTGCGCGAACTCCATGTCGTAGGGGGTCGCGCTGCCATAGAACATCAGCGGGCACAGCAGCATCTCGATCAGCAAAGGATCGGTGATATAAGCTGCCAGCGCGGCGCGGGCCGTTGGATAAGGCCCCGCCGCGCTGGAAATATTCTTGGC
>SIAF01000160.1 GCA_009691905.1 Planctomycetaceae bacterium
GAGGTGTGGGCAGGCCGGATTGCGGCTGCGGGGCCACAACGAGCCGGGCGGCCCTCCACGCACACCAAATCTCCCCATCACGAACGCACCATTCCGACACCCTTACGCGATTCACCGGAATTCACCCACAAATTCCGGAGAGGAACCACGAACTTTTGAGGATCATCGTTACAGCAATCCGGAAAACCAAAACTCAACAATCGGCAAAGAAATGAACCCATCGGCTTTCCGCTTTCCGCTCTCGGCTCTTTCGCGTTAAACGCATAATTCCGAAACCAGGGACCAATTGATGACCAAACCGCTGAACATCGGCCTGATCGGTTACGGCTTCATGGGCAAGGCCCACTCCAATGCCTACCGCAGGGCCAACAATTTCTTCGATCTCAAGTATCATCCGGTGCTCAAGGCAATTTGCGCCCGCGATGCCGTTGCGGCACAGAAGTTCGCCGACACCTGGGGCTACGAGTCGATCGAGACCGAATGGAAGAAGCTGGTCGCTCGCAAAGATATCGACGCGGTCGACATCTGTGTGCCGAACAATCTGCACCATGACATCGCCGTCGCCGCCGCGAAAGCGGGCAAGATGGTGCTTTGCGAGAAGCCCCTCTCGATGGATACCAAAGAGGGGCTAAAAATGGTGGCCGCCGTCGAAAAGGCCGGCGTCCCGAACATGGTCTGGTACAACTACCGCCGCGTGCCGGCGGTGACGATGGCCAAGCAATTGATCGACGAGGGAAAACTCGGCCGTATTTTTCACTACCGCGCCGTGTTTTTGCAGGACTGGACGATTTCGTCCGACCTGCCGCAGGGGGGCAACGCCCTCTGGCGGCTGGATGCCAAGGCGGCCGGCTCGGGAGTCACCGGCGATCTACTGGCCCACTGTATCGATACCGCACTGTGGCTTAACGGCAAAATGACGTCTGTCACGGCGATGACCGAAACCTTCATCAAAGAGCGAAAGCACACGCTGACCGGCAAGGTCGAAAAGGTCGCCATCGACGATGCCTGCGCCTTCCTCGGACGCTTCGAAAACGGGTCGCTGGCCACGTTCGAATCGACCCGGTATGCGCGCGGCCACAAGGCCCTGTATACCTTTGAAATCAATGGCGAGAAGGCGTCGATCAAGTGGGACCTGCACGACCTGCACCGCCTGCAGTACTTCGATCATCGCGACGAGGGGCGGCTGCGGGGTTGGCGCTCGATTCATGTCTCAGACCATGACGGCTCTCAGCCCTATATGGACCACTGGTGGGTGCCCGGCCTGCAGATCGGGTACGAACACTCGTTCGTTCACCAGGTCGCCGACTTTTTGAAAGGCCTCGAGACAGGCAAACCGGCCGAACCGACGTTTCGCTCGGCTTTGGAGACGCAGAAAGTCTGCGATGCGGTGCTCGCGAGCGCGAAAAGCAAGCAGTGGGCGAAGGTCAAATAGCGGTCCTGCAAATGACGAATGTCGAAATCCGAATTTCTAATCGTTTCGGAAATGACGAATGTCGAAGCTCCAATGTCGAATGAAGTCCGAATGTCGAAGCCCGAATTCGCGGTTCGATGATTCGCGTTCGAATTCGAGCTTCGGATTTCGTCATTGATTAGACATTCGGATTTCGACATTTGGGCTTCCATTCGTCGTCAGCTTCACCGATTCCCTTTTCTCCGGTCGAAAAAACCGCCATAATCTTCGAGTGTGGCTGGCGGTGAATCCGACGGGGAATCTCCGGGCGACAATCCGTCAGTTCTTGTGTTTTCGGTGGGAGCTATCGCGACATCAGGTCGCTGCGGGGCTCCGTCGGTACGTGAATCGCATCGAGTATTATGGACCGTATCCCCACAACCCGAGAGGGTTTCGACAAACTGCGCGAAGAGATTCGCCATCTGGACGATGTCGAAATGCCCAAAATCGCGCAGAAGATTGCCGACGCCCGCGCTGAGGGAGACCTCAGCGAAAACGCCGAGTATCATGGGCAGCGCGAGGCCCAGGGCCTGCTGCAGGCGCGGATCAACCGCTTGAAAGACAAGCTCAACAGTTCGTACATCATCGACAAGGCCGCGATCCCCAAGGGGATCGTCGCCTTCGGCTGTATCGTGACGGTCCGCGACATGACCGACGGCGTCGAAGAGAAATACGAATTCGTCGGCGCTGGCGAAGAAGACTACTCCGGCGACGTCCTCAAGATTCTGACCAGCAGTCCCTTGGCCAAAGCGATGCTCGGCAAGAAGCCGGGCGACCAGGTCGATGTGCCGCTTCCCAAGGGCTCGCGCCGCATGGAAATCGTCGCGATCGCCGACAGTTGAATAAGCGGCAACCACTGCAACCATCGGCCGGGCCTCCGCCGAACGATTGAATGCCATCGGCCTTGATCAGCCGCTATTATTTCCGACGGAGTTCGACCGATACCCCCCGTCGTCATCCCCCACCTGCAGCGCCTGGCCGCGCTCCCTCGCCGTCTGCCCCTCGAAAAAGGAAGTCTGCATGCGAAACGCATCTACGCTTGTCATCCTCTTGCTGTGTTCGGCGGCGTTTCGGGCCACCCTGGCCGACGACTGGGTCGAGTTCCGCGGCCCGACCGGTCAGGGGCATGCTCAGGCGAGCGGACTACCCGTTCACTGGACCGAAACCAAAAACGTGACCTGGCGGCAGGCGATTCCCGGCAAGGGGTGGTCGTCGCCGATCGTGTCCAAGGGCCGCGTTTACCTGACCACCGCCGTCCCCGTGGGGGATGAGGGTTCGGCAACGCAGTCGCTGCGCGCTGTTTGCCTCAATGCTCGAACCGGCACAATCGACTGGGACATCGAAGTTTTCGAACAACCCTCGGGGGCGCAACTGCACCAAAAAAACAGTCACGCCAGTGCCACGCCGATCACAGACGGCCAGCGCGTCTATGTGCATTTCGGAACGCACGGCACGGCGGCGCTCGATCTCGACGGCCATGTGCTGTGGCGCAATCACGAGCTCAAATACAGCCCGCAACACGGCAATGGGGGCTCGCCCGTCCTCGTCGATGGCCTGCTGGTCGTAAGCTGCGACGGCACCGATTTACAGTTCGTCGCCGCCCTCGATCAGGCCTCGGGCCAGTTACGCTGGAAACGGCCGCGCTCGACCCAACCCGAGAAGGGTTTTTCATTCGGGACCCCGCTGGTCATCGACGTCGGGGGCCGCAAGCAGTTGATCAGTGCGGGTTCCGACGCGGTTTTCGCGTACGACCCCGCCGATGGCAGTGAAATCTGGAAGGTGAATTATCCCGGCGGGTTCTCCGTCGTGCCCCGACCGGTTTTCGGTGAGGGACTGCTGTTTATCTGCACCGGCTACAACGTCCCTTCGCTGCTGGCCATTCGACCGGAAGGGGCTTCGGGCGACGTGACCGAATCGCACGTGGCTTGGAAAGTCAAAAAAGGGGTTCCCGCGAATCCGTCCCCATTGCTGGTCGGCCAGGCGTTGTATCTCGTTTCGGACGGGGGAGTGGCGACCTGCCTCGACGCGACCACCGGGCAGGAACATTGGAACCATCGAGTGGGTGGCAATTACTCAGCGTCACCGGTGCATGCCGGCGGAAAGATCTACGCGCAAAGCGAAGAAGGCGAAGGAGTGGTTTTTCAGTCCGACCCTGGTCGGTATGTCGAAGTCGACCGCAATACACTGGGAGAGCGAGCGCTCGCCTCATACGCCATCAGTGACGGTGCCCTGTTCCTGAGATCGGCAGGGCACCTGGCGCGGGTCGAGACGGCCAGGAAGAACTGAAAACCCACCGCGGCGATCAACTTAGGTCCGATGGCGACCTCGATCAGCCGCTGGGATTTCACCGGCGGCTGCCGAAAATCACTCCTCTTCTTCAACTTCCGACTGAACGATCAATTCTGGAGCGGAGTCGTCGAGAGCCCCCATCAGGTCAGACTCCAGCGGACCGTGATCATAGCAATCAGAGTCGTGCCACAAGGGGAGTCCGGCCGCGTAACGAGCCGACAGCATCGTTACTTTTTCTTCGGAGCCGGGCCTGGCGTGCGTACCCCGGAACGGATTGATGCCCATAGCTTTGAATTCCTCAATTTCGAAGGTCGCGTCGTTTTTGTCCAGATCGTAGTCCTGATTCTCCAGCATCTCGTCGTCGATGTCCTCATCAACGTCCATTGGCATTACTCAACTCCCCTGAAAAACCGATGTTCAAATGTTGTAACGTGACCGTCAGCGTGTCTTTGCATTGTCAGCCTGATCCAACGATCCTGAGAGACGGTTGCGTCTTCACCCGTCAGAGGGGCCCGCCTCTGGGCGGTTTGGTTTCAGATTCTCGTCGCGACAGGGGCTTCAACCCACATTTCGTGGGGGGCGGGAAACAGCCGGCAGGTCAATCATCTAATGAGTAGATTTTTTGAAGATTCAGCCCAAATGTCAACAAAAAAATTCCCGATTTGCAAAACTTCCTGAGAATTCTTTGTTGCGGCGGCGGCTACCGCGGTCGCGAAACCTGATACCGCTTGAGTTTACGATCCAATGTCGACCGCTCAATCCCCAAAATCTGCGCCGCCTGCGACTTATTCCAGTTGGTCCGGTCGAGGACGGTCATGATGTGCTGTTGCTCGACGGCTTCGAGAGTGACATCGCCGAACGCGGCTGCGGCGCCCAACCCGATCAAACGGTGCTCGTCGCCTCCACCCAGGGACGATAACTGCACGTCGCCGACCCCCACCAGTTCGCCCGTACACAAAATCACCGCACGCTCGACCGCATTCTGCAATTCGCGCACGTTCCCCGGCCAATCGTAGGCCGAGAGTTTGTCGATTGCCGCAGGAGTGAAGTCGCGCACCGCGCGACCCGTCTCACCGGCGAAGCGCTCGAGAAAGTACTTGGCCAGTTCCGGCACGTCGCTCAGATGCTCGCGGAGAGGCTGAACAACCATTTCCACCACATGCAGGCGAAAATACAAGTCTTTGCGGAACACCCCCTCTTCCACCGCCTTTTCGAGGTCGCGATTCGTCGCCGCGACGACCCGCACATCGACCTGGATGGGAGTGCTGCCCCCCACGCGCTCGAAGGGATGCCCTTCCAGAACCCGCAAAAACTTTGCCTGAATCGTGGGCCCCATTTCCCCCACCTCATCCAGAAACAATGTCCCCTTGTGGGCCTGTTCGAATTTGCCGATCTTGCGGGCTGTCGCCCCGGTAAACGATCCTTTTTCGTGACCGAACAGCTCGCTCTCCAGCAGACTTTCGGTCAGTGCAGCGCAGTTCATGCACACAAACGGACCGTTGCGGCGACGGCTGTTGAAATGAATGGCGCGGGCCACCAGTTCTTTGCCGACACCGCTTTCGCCGCGGATCAAGGCCGTCGCGTCCGTGGGGGCAATGCGGACGATCCTGGTCTTGAGATCCTGAAGGCTCGGGCTGTTGCCGACCATTTCGTTCTCGATCCCCAGTTTCTGTTTGAGCTTTTCCTTTTCGTTGCGTAGATCGACCAGTTCTTCGGCTTGCTTTTCCTGCCGCAACAGGTTGTCGAGTCCCCCGGCACACTGGTCGGCCACTGCCAGAGTGTATTCGAGATCGTCAGGTTCGAGTTTGTTTTCCGGGTCGGTCGAATACAGGTGGATCAGACCATAAATCTTGCGACCCATGCGAATCGGTGCGCAAATCACGCTCTTGGCCTGGATTTCGCCCAGGCTGTCGCGGTTGACGAGCAGGCTGTCGTCGGAAACGTCCCGTGCCAGAATCGCTTCGCGACTGTTGAGGACCGTGCTCGAAAGATATTCCGAAACCTTCTGATATGGTCGATCACCGGCCGATCGATACGCGACAAGGCTCATTTCACCCGCCTCATCTTCCGATGAGACCGGAGCGGGCAGCAGCAACAGCGCCCCGATATCGGCGGCCGTTCCGGCAGTCAGCCCGTTGAGGACGATCTCGGCCAGTTGCTTGGAATTTGCGGCACTGCCCATGTCCAGCGCCAGGCGGTACAGCTGACCGAGTTCGCGGCTGTTGCGGTCGGATTCGAGCATCGCCGACCGACGCCCCACCAGAAACGGGTTCTCACGCTCACGATGAATGATCGTCGGCTCGCCTGCGATCGGGAGGGAATCGAGCACGTCGGCGGTGATATGACCGGCTTCACCCTCAGTCGGTTCTTCAACGTCAGACTTGGGAAACGCCTGCGACAGATCGTAAGTGAAGGCCAGTTCGCAAGGCCCGATCTCAATCACCTGGCCGGCCTTCAACTCTGTCTCGCCGCCGACTTCCTGGCCATTCACCAGCGTCCCGTTGCGACTTTGCAGATCGCGAATTTTCCAAAGTGTTCCGGTCTGGAACACCTCGCAATGGTAGCGGCTGCACACCTCGTCGTGCAGAACGATACGATTTGTGGGGGCGCGACCAATCGTCATCACCTGCCCGGGGGTCAGGCGATAGACGTCCCGCCATTTACTTCCTTCACGAACGACCAAGTACGCGATCATTTCAACCGGGCGTCACGTGGAACGATTTGACCCACCCCAATCCCCCCTGCTTATCACGCAGCCGTTTGATGTTCCTGCATTATAGCGCATTGTCTCGAAAAACTGAATCTTACAAAGGGTTGAACAAGGTCGAGATAATGGAAATTCTGCCCCGAACCCGCATTTTGGGTATCACGCTCTCCCGGCCTGCCTCTGTGCCGCTGTAACCCCCGGTGCGGGTAATGCTCTTGCAATGGCCCCGGCACCGCGTCATTCTAGAGTAGGTAATTTGCCGATGGGTTCCGTCCGGGTTCCATTTGCTGCCGGCGGACGACCGTCGACCGCGCCAGCGAATTCGGTCGGTTGGACGTGAAAATTTCGAGAACGGTATCAGGCAACGCCGCTTTTCCAGCGACACTCAATGTGACGAACGCCGGTTTTTGCGGCACAACACGAAGGGGCTTGTTCCCCCCTTTGACTGCGATTCATAGGAAGAAGACGTTATGCCTCCATGGCTCGGTGGACCATGCCCTGCCTGCGGCGAAGTCATGCCCGAGCGGTTGATCCATTGTTACAGCTGCCGCGCGCTGCTGAATACCGATCTCGAGCCCGACAGTGTTGAAATCCCTGAGTTCATCCCGCTCAAGGAAATCGAGCCAGTCGTCGAGCTGCCGATTCGCGGATACTATCTCAATTGCCCGCACTGCAGTCGCGAACTGCGTGTCAACGCACGATTCTCGGGAAAACCGGTGACCTGCAAGCAGTGTGACGGCAAGTTCATGCTGGATCTCGACCTCCCTCAACTGCAGCCGGTGGGAATCTACGTCTACTGCCCGCACTGCAACGACCGACTGCGGATGGCGCTAAAGTACGTCGGCATCAACGTTGCCTGCAAAGCGTGCACGGGGCGGCTCCAGGTCGCGAAGTAAGCGGCGCGACAACCATGCTGCCAGTTTTTTATTCCCCAGCGTATGTCGGCGCGGGGTTTGCCTTCGACACAACTCGCAAGGCCGGGTGGGTCGCCGACTCGCTTGGAGAATCGCCCATTGCGGGAATTGCGCTGGTCGCACCGCCGTCGATCAGTGAAAGTCAGGTGATGCAGGTCCACGACGCGGCCTACGTGCGGGCCGTCAAAACGGGAGAACCGCTCAGCCTGGCCCAATCGCAGGGCTTTGCCTGGGATCCCGGTCTGTGGCCGATGGTGCTGGCCTCTAACGGCGGCGCGGTCGCAGCCGGGTCGGCCGCGCTCGAAGTGGGGGTCGCCGGATCGCTTTCCAGCGGCCTGCATCATGCGCGGCGCGCTCGCGGTTCGGGATATTGCACATTTAACGGACTGGCAATTGCAGCCCGCGAAGCACTTGCCGCCGGGTTGTCGAACGTGCTGATACTGGACCTCGACGCACATTGCGGCGGCGGAACACGTTCGTTGATTCGTGACGACCGTCGCATCTGGCACGTCGACGTGGCAGTCAACGGCTTCGACCGATATGACCGGGCCGATCGTGCTTGGCTCGATCTGGTCGATGACGCAACCAACTATCTGCCGACGATCGAGCAGCGACTGCACGACCTCGATCATCTCAGGATTCCATTCGACCTGTGCCTGTATAATGCCGGCATGGATCCGTTCGAGGATTGCCTGACCGGGGGCCTGGCGGGAATGACTCGCGACATTCTCGATCGCCGCGAGCAAATGGTCTTTCACTGGTGCCGGGCTCGACATTTGCCGATCGCCTTCGTTCTGGCCGGCGGCTACGTCGGCCCCTGCCTGAGCCACGCCGGGCTGGTCGATTTGCATCGGCTGACGCTCAGCGCGGCGGCAGAAAACTCGACTTAAAACTGGCTTAGAAACCGCACGTCGTTGCTGGTAAACAAACGGATGTCGGGAATGCCATGGCGGCGCATGCAGAACCTCTCAACCCCCAGGCCGAATGCGAAGCCGCTGACCTGATCGGGGTCGTAGCCGACCGCCTTGAGAACATTCGGATCGACCATTCCCGCCCCGCCGATCTCCAGCCAGGGCTTGCCTGGTTCGTTCCAGCTCATGTCGACTTCGACCGAGGGTTCGGTGAACGGGAAAAACGACGGCCGGAAGCGAATATGCACGTCGTGCCCCAGATACGCGTGGGCGAACAGCCGCAACACCGTTTTGAGATGGGCCATCGTCACCGACGGCCCGATCATCAACCCCTCCATCTGGTGGAACATGCACGAGTGCGTCGCGTCGATCGTGTCGGGTCGATAGACGCGACCAACTGAAATGATGCGCACGGGGGGCTTCGTTTTCTCCATCACCCGGATTTGCACGGTCGACGTCTGGCTCCGCAGCAGTCGTGCCTCCGAACCGCCGCCCGAATTCTTCAACCCCGCGCCGACGACGGCGCTGGCGAGGTAAAAGTTGTCCAAGGGGTCGCGCGCCGGATGATCGGCGGGAATATTCAGTGCCTCGAAGTTGTGATAGTCGTCTTCAATCTCGGGACCGTCGGCCACGGTAAACCCGAACCGCCCCATGATGTCCTTGAATTCGAGAATCGTCTGCGTCAACGGGTGTCGCCGGCCAAGCCGCGGCACGACGCCCGGCATGGTGACGTCGAGGCCTCCCACCGCGACGGCCGGCCGGGCCAGCTCGCGTTGGCGGGCATCGAGCGCGGCCGAGACCCGATTCTTGACTTCGTTGAAACGCTTCCCCCACAGCGGCTTCAGGTCTTTGGTTGCCTGTCCCAGCAAGCCCTGCAAGTCGCGAAGTTTGCCCTGCTTGGCACCCAGGAATTGAATGCGAACGGCTTCAAGCGCCGCGAGGTCGGCAGCCGCTGCAATCGCGGCCAGCGCCTGCGCTTCGAACTCGTCAAGTTGTGCGATCAGGTCCATGAACGATCGGACAATCGTAAACCGGCTCGTCGAGCCGGCGTGCTGTCAGGCAGTCAGCCCGATTGATCGACGCGCGAGCGACGAGCCGCCGATTGTGCAACCACTCGGCGTCGATTCGTAATTCGCGTCAGGCCGCGGCGGTTGCCGTCACAGTCGCCGGCAGATGGTCTTTCGCGATATTCACCAGTTCGTCGAACAACTCGGGGCTGTGGATGGCCAGTTCGCTCAATGATTTGCGATTGAGGCCGACTTTGGCCAGCATCAAGCCGTGGATGAATTGCGAATAGCGCAGGCCCCGCGCCCGGCAGGCGGCGGTCAGGCGTGTAATCCACAGCGCTCGGAAACTGCGCTTCTTCGCGCGGCGGTCGCGAAACGCGAACGCTCGAGCGCGGACCAACGTCTCGGTCGCCATTTTGACCAGCTTCCCGCGTTTGCCCCAATTTCCCTTAACGTCGCGCATCAGGCGTTTGCGGGCACGGCGACGGGCAGTGGTTTTTCTGGCTCTCATGGCAACAACCTGAACGGTGAAAGTGTGTCTTAACGCGGCGTGACAGAATTCGATTTCCCCGGCAAGGACACGTCCATACCCGGGTCACGAATTCGCCTCGATAACTTACAATCCTGGCCGCAATCCCTCAAGGATATGGTCGGCCCAGACGCCGCCCACGACCCCATCCTGCCGCAAATGACGCTTACGACCGGAGGTTTTTCCAGACAGCAAATGCCCGCGGCCCCGCTTGCGGTGCTTGACCTTGCCCGAGGCGGTCAGCTTGTACCGCTTCTTCATTCCTTTGTGCGTCTTTTGCTTCGGCATGGCAATCCAGTTCTCGACTCGTCGGTCCCAAAAAGCGGAAAGGGAGAGTATATCGGGAAGCAGGCCGAGTTTTCCAGCCCGCTCGCCAGTTTTCCAGCCGATCAGGATGGAAAACTCGCGAATTCCGTAAAGAGGTTGGCCCCGAGGAATCCTGTATCCCCAAAAACGGACGATGCGTAGAGCCAGGCGCGGCATTCGGATGCAACCAGACAGGTCGGTCGCACGGCAACGCATGTGGGTCGCGACTTCTGACCGAAGAAGTCTTCAACCACGAATCTTACGAATTAGACGAATAAGAAAAACAGTCGATCAGTCCTCTCATTCGCTTAATTCGTACGATTCGTGGTTCCCTTCTGTCGTTGCGGCCAAAGGCCGCGCCAGTTGCTCGTGTTCAAAACTCCAGGCATCCTGATCTGCGAAGCGCCGCGATTATTTCGGTCGTCTTTTCTCGGTTTTCGGTGCAAATGCCGCTCGTTTACTTCGGAGTCAGCACCGCCGTCATGTTCCGGCCTTCCATCGAGGGAGGCTTTTCGATTTTGGCGATGTCCTCCAACGACGCGATCACGCCGAGGATCATCTCGCGACCTCGATCGACGTGCGCCATTTCGCGACCTTTGAACATGATCGTGACTTTGACCTTGTCGCGCTCAGACAGAAAACCCCGGGCCTGCTTGACCTTGAAATCGACGTCGTGCTCGCCCGTCTTGGGTCGTAGACGGATTTCTTTGATCTGCACCTGGTGGGTCTTCGCGCTTTTGGCCTGCTTTCGCTTCTGCTCGTACTTGAATTTGCCGTAGTCCATGATCCGGCAAACGGGCGGCCGCTCGTCGGCGGCCACCTCCACCAGATCCATCCCCGACTGCCGGGCCATTTCCAAGGCCTCAGACGTGGGCAGCGGACCCATTAACCCGCCACCCTGCACTACAACTCGAACCGGTGAAATGCGAATCTGTTCGTTGATCCGATGCGTCGCTTCGATCGCTGCAACCCTTCTGTATGAGTACCGTTATCACGGCTTTCCGCGGAGCCTACTTTGTATCCGCAGCCGCCCGCCTCGTCAATCACCTAGCCGATCTCGGCCGTGATTCGCACTGCCTTCTGCCCCTGCGACACCCCCGCCGAACCCTCGAATCGCGGTTGACCGTCCACACAAATCACCGCCGATCCATCGCATCGACGCTCGGTGACGATCACATCTCCTTCGGCGAGGTTTTCGATTTCGTCGGCAGTCAATCGCGCCGAAGCAAGGTAGACGACGAGCCGCGTCAGTGTCGAACCTTCCTCAAAATCGACACCGTCGCCAGGCTCGAACTGAGCCGCAACCGGCGACACGCGATCAGTGCTTTCGAGTTTCGCGGCCACACGTCCCAGTGCGCTTTCCGGAAGACATAGGCTCAAAATCCCTCGCGCCTCCCCTATCGAGACTTCGAAGCTTGCTAACATCGCCGATGCCTCATGTGACATGTCGGTCAACTGCTGCGACGAGTTGACCACCTGGGCCACGTGCAGCTTGAGTGGGCACACAGCGCTCCACGCGGCCTGCAGGCTGGCCAGTGCCACATCGACAATTCGTGCCAGCAGTCGCAATTCGATTTCCGTCAGCGAACGTTGCGGCAGAAATAAGGGAATGGCGCCCCCACCCCCCAGCAGCCGATCGGCGAGGGGAAATACGATCGACGGGCTCAAATCCAAAAGCAGCGACCCGAGCAGCCCCGAGCCCTCCAGCCGATGAAGACAGGTCGGGCTTTCGAGGCGCAGCGCGAAGTCGCCGCACGTCGACCGCTCGCTGCCGATCAGCGTCACCGCCACTTCACCGCGTATCAGCCGGCTGAAAGACTGGGACAATTCGTGAGCGAATCGTTCGTGCAGGCCCTTCAGGGCGGCAATCGCAGCCGGTGAGAGACTGAGCGAATTCTTTCCGAGGCAGGCACCCGGCGCGGCACCGGCGCGGTCTCGTGCCTGCCGTCCGCTACGGGCCGGGTCAAGCGCCGCCAGAAGCGACGTCACCTCCGACTGACTCAAAATACTCGCCATCCCTGGCCTCCTGTGTAGGTCAGCCTTTCCAGGCTGACAGAATCATTTCTTCTCCCCCCCTCGACGGGGGAGGGGGCGGGGTTAGGGTGATTTGTTGCGACGCTCAGCCTCACTCGCGCACCTGGCCCGATCCACGCGCCACATATTTGTAACTGGTCAGCTCGCGCAGTCCGCAGGGACCGCGCGCATGAAACTTGTCGGTGCTGATGCCGATCTCGGCCCCCAACCCGAACGCTCCGCCATCGTTGAACCGCGTGCTGGCGTTGACCATCACCGCCGCCGAATCGACGATCGCCGCGAACTGCTGTGCCGCCTGCAAGTCATTGGTCACGATCGCGTCGGTATGGTGCGAGCCATAGCTGTCGATGTGCTCCAGCGCCTGTTCGAGATCGTCAACGACGCGGACCGACAGAATCAGGTCAAGAAACTCGGTACGATAATCGTCGTCGGTGGCGGCGCGACTCCCCGGCATCAGCCGTCGCGACCTTTCGCAACAGCGCAGCTCGACGCCACGCGCTTTGAGTTCGCGCGCCATGTCGGGCAGAAACCGTTCGGCGATCGCAGCATGCACCAGCAGCGACTCGGCCGCATTGCAAACCCCCGGCCGCTGGCACTTCGAATTGACGACGATCGCGCGGGCCATTTCCAGATCGGCGGCACGATCGACGTAGACGTGGCAGATCCCATCGTAGTGTTTGATGACCGGCATCGTGGCCTCGGCCATGACCCGCTCGATCAGCGACTTGCCGCCGCGCGGAATCGTGACGTCGATGTATTCGTTCATTCTCAGAAAATGCCCGACGGCCGAACGGTCGGTCGTCTCGACCAGTTGCACGGCAGCCGCCGGCAGCCCGACCTCGTCGAGTGCGAGGGCCAGCAGCGTATGCAGCGCCCGATTGCTGTGCAACGCTTCTTTGCCTCCCCGCAGAATCACCGCATTGCCGCTTTTGACGCAGATCGCAGCCGCATCGGCGGTCACGTTGGGGCGGGACTCGTAGATGAAGAACACGACCCCCAGCGGCACGCGGACGCGCGAGACTTCCAGCCCGTTGGGGCGGACGCTGCCGTCGATAATTTCGCCGACGGGATTCGGAAGCCGGGCAATTTCTTCCAGGGCGGATGCGACGCTTTCGAGCCGGGCAATGCTGAGCCGCAAGCGATCGATGGCCGCCGTCGATAGCCCGTATCCGGGGGCCGCTTCCAGATCGCGCTGGTTGGCAGCCAGCACTTCGCCGCCCCGGGCCCGAATCAACTCGGCCGCGCGGCACAGCCACTGGTCTTTCTGTTGCCCCGAGGCGACCGCGAGGCGGCGCGACGCATCCTTTGCCGCGCGAGCAACTTGCGCGGCATAGGCGGCGACATCGGTCATTTCGCTGATCGTGGACATCGGTCGACTTCGATGGATTTCCGCAGATTCTCCCGGTTCCACTATCGTAGCAATCGCGGTTTGATGTCAATGCGGCTTGGAAGAAGGGCAAAGCGACGAGCACGTCCAATGGTCTTCGCGCTTCCACCTCGACGGCCTTCTCCCTTCCCCCTCGACGGGGGAAGGGCTGGGGATGGGGGGGATGCACGTCGCGCGACATTGATTTCGAGACCGACCATGAAGCAACAGGACTTCGCTCGACAACTCCGCAACGAGGCCACGATACCGGAACGAGCGCTTTGGGACCGGATCAGCAATCGTCGGCTCGACGGGTGCCGCTTTCGCCGACAGGTTTCATTGGGCGACTACATCGTCGATTTTGTCTGTCACGAACGGCGGCTGATCATTGAAGTTGATGGCGCGTTTCATCAACAGCAACAGGAAAAGGATGCGTCGCGCACCGCGTGGCTCGAATCTCAGGGATATCGGGTCTTGCGGTATTGGAATGGAGAAGTATTGGAGAATATGGAAGGTGTTATCGAAGGGGCGTAACCGGCGTTCCGGAAGGTTAGGCAGTTTGGGAAAGCGCCTTGATCAGCCGGCGGCTTGAGATCGGTTTCGTATTCAGTGGAACGCGTTTTCAGGGCAAATTCTTCGAATTCTGACGAGTGATCGACGAACGACTGCATGGA
>SIAF01000161.1 GCA_009691905.1 Planctomycetaceae bacterium
GCGATTCAACATCTGATCGGCACCCTCAATGACGCTGCTTTCGCGTATCCGGGGACCAAGCTGCAGCTCCATTTCACCTCCTTAGCACCGCCCGCCAATCCAAACTCGGTGCCAAAGCAAATTCCGCCAGATCAGGAGGTCTGAGACTCCAGCAATGTCCGTAAAATGCCACATTCGCCCCTGACGGTTGCCGGCAGGAAAACAAGGCGTATGAGTCGTTTTGACATGTTTCGCGTCACTTAGGGCCATTACAATTCTTCCATGGCAAAGAAAGAGAAAAACCGATTTCGATTTGACGCAGCATTGTCATTCGCGGGCCAGGATCGACCGCGAGTCGTAGTTGTTGCGCGCGCGATGCAATCGCTTGGCCTGCGAGTCTTTTACGACAAGGACCATCGTGCACACCTGTGGGGCAAGAATCGCACGGAGTATGAGCGCATTTACGGGCCCGAATCTGCTTTCGTCGTGCCGTTCATCTCAAAGCACTACGTGCAACGTGAATGGGCGCAATGGGAATTTGGGACGGCGAAGCGCGAAGCAAGAAAACGAAGCGCAGACTTCGTGCTCCCAATTCGACTTGATGAATCGCGACAGTTTGGCCTTGCGGCCGACCAGATCTACCTTAACGCAGACGAATGCGCGCCCGAAGAGATCGCCAAGGCCCCTCAAGACAAAACTCGAAGCTGAATACCATTGCCGCCCACAAGCGGTCAAACGACCAATGAGACACTTGGTACTTACGCTTGCTGCCAGAAAGGCGTTGGGGTTGGTCGTGACGGCCCCGATGCCATTGACAGTCCAGCCACTGGCGAGCGTAAAAATCTCAGCGGCAGGAGAATTCGAAAAAACACACAAACGGGGAATTTATGGAATTTCGAAATCGCGAATCGCCTGCAAAACGCCGGGAAATGCTCGCACCATTGGGATTTTCGCGAGGCGCCCGGCGTGAGGAGCCGGCTCGAGTTCCTCAGCCGACGCCTTAATTCAGGTTCATTCACGTGCAAAGTGCGTCTCGCACACGCAGCGGAAGTCTCCTTCACCGATCCGCACGAGGCGGACATCTCGCCCCTCAAGCCTCAGACGATGTTGTTGCGTTGATTCGGTACATTCTTCACACTGCATGACGCAGAACGTCGAGACGGGCGTCCTCACGCGGGAGCGTGGGAACGAGTGAATTGCATCGGGCATCAGCCGACGGCCTCATAGGGAAGGAATGTCACATGTCAAAAAAGCGGAAAGCGGAAAGCCGAAAGCGGAGTTCCGGGGGACGCGTCTTGCTTCCATGTGTCTTCCTGGCCTGTGCCGGTTTGGCGGGGGCCGATAAGCGGGACTTCTCGCCGCGAACGGATGAGCGGCAGGTTCCGAGGGCGATGCACTCGGAAATGAAGGACCGCCCGACGATCACCGTCGGACTGATGGGCGCCGACATCAACGGTGCCGACAACCGCGCCTTGCAGGCAGCCGTCGATTACATCGCCGGCCTGGGGGGCGGCACCGTCGAAATCGGCGCGGGCGAATTCACGATGTACGATTCGCTGCATTTGCGTTCGTTCGTCACCGTGACCGGGACGAGGGGCAAGACGATACTCCGCAAGGCGAAAGCCGCCACGTCGCCGCTTGCGCTCGACGGCGATTTCGGCGAAGAGCAGATCTCTCTGGTCGACCCCAAGGGGTTCAAAACGGGTTACGGCGTCGCCATCTGGGACAACCGTGCCGGGGGGTTCCACACCACGGTGGCCCGCATCACCGGGCAGCACGGCAACACGTTTTCGATCGACATGCCGCTGAACGCCGACTGCATGCTGACCGAAACCGCGCAGGCCGCGACCGTCTTTCCCGTCGTCAGCGGCTGCCAGGTGGAAGGCGCGCGTGTGGCAAACCTCATCATCGACGGAAACAAGGCCCAGAACGTCGCTCTCAACGGCTGCCGCGGCGCCGGAATCTATCTCCGCCGCGGCTTCGGCGCCGTCATCGAGAACTGCATCGTGCGGAATTTCCACGGCGACGGCATCAGCTTCCAGCAATCCAACGACGTTCTCGTGCAAGGCTGCACTTGCGAAGACAACGCCGGACTGGGCCTGCATCCCGGCAGCGGTTCCCAGCGACCGGTGGTCCGCGAGTGTGCCGGCCGGCGCAACGGCGAGGACGGGCTGTTCCTCTGCTGGCGCGTGCGGCATGGGCTGTTCGAAAGAAACATTCTGGAAGACAACGGACGTTACGGCATCTCGATCGGCCACAAGGATTCTGACAACTTGCTGCGCGAGAACGAGGTTCGCTTGAACCACGAGGACGGCGTGCTGTTCCGCAACGAGACGCTCGGCATGGCCGGGCACCGTAATCGTCTCGAAAACAACGTGATCGAAAACAACGGAGTCAAAGGGGACGCGGCGGGGATCCGCATTCGCGGCGAGACCAGAAACCTCGTCTTCCGGAAAAACATCATCCGCGACACCCGCCGGCCCGAATCGCGCAAACAGGCGGTCGGCATACGCATCGAAGAATCCGCCGGCGAAGTCACTCTGGAAGACAACGAGATTGAAGCCGCGACCAGTGTGGATGATCGGAGGAAGGTGGTGCCGGCAGGTCACGCGGGACTACCCGTTCCGTGAAGTGATTGGGCTCGTCGTAACGGGGGTGTCGTCCATCAGGACTTAACCCCCGGCTAATGTCTGGCAACCATTCGGGTTGCTCATTTGTATCGTGTGGCTCGCGGCACCAAATGCCGGACGATTAGGCGTAGACGGACCAGTACGGACTGCGTCATTGCGTTCCAACCCCCCGGGCTAACGCCCGCTGCTCGCGGGGGGTGACAGGAACATGCAGGTCTGCGCAAAGTCTCGTTACTCAGGAGACTTCCTGCCGCTTTCGACTTCGATCTCGACGTCCGTCTCGGGTTTGGTGCTGCCGTTTTCAATTTCGATCTCGACTTCCGTCTTGTGTTCGTTCGGAACGACAGTCGGCGCGTCATCAGGCGCCCGGACGCCCCCCATCGAGCTGATCATCGCGTCGACGGCGCTTTCATCGTATTTTTCTTCGGGAACCATCAACATCAGGATTGCCGCACTGGATGCAGTGGGAACGGACGCGGTGACCTGCCGCATGGCTTTGCCGCCCTGGCCTTTGCCTTTGGCAAAAATGAACGGCACTTTCTTGCCGTTGATCGTGTAATTGCGGGTCTCGCGTTCGTCGATTTGGAGATTGGCATTGCCGCCCCCCATACCGCCGGATTGCTGCCGCATTTGATTGAGCATCGCATCGCGCTGCTGTTCGGGATCGGCGTTGCCCATGCCGGCGGGCATTTCCATAAGCATCAGCATCGACTCATTCGGCGGATCCCCCTGGTACATGACCATTTTCACGCCCATGAAGCTCATCGACATCATCGGCTTGAAACCAGCCGGTATCTGGAGCTTGAGAATCTCCTGGGTTTTCGCCTGGACGACGACCGGATCAGTACTCATGGCGTCTTTGAACTTCCAGTAAACGAACCCCCCGATCCCGCAGCAGATAAGGCCCATCACGCCGCCAATCACCCCCAGCACCAGCAGAATTTTCACCCCGGTGCTTCTGCCGGCTTTGGGTTTGGCCGGATCCTGAAAGTCTTCCTGCATCGACATGCTCGGTGTTCCCATGGGAAAAGTATCATGACCCGCAAACCGGCACTTACGATACACCGGCGAGGCCAATGTGGGTAGGGATGCGCCTTTACTCGTCGCGGTGGGCCGCTCGCGCTTTTTCGTGCAGTTCGGCCATCAGCCGGCGGCGCTGCTTCTTGCTCATCCCGCGCATGTCGGGTTTGGGAAACGATTCGGTCCACCCGTCCTCCTCGGAATCAGCCGCGGCAGCCTCTTCGTCGGCGGACGTGGCGTCCAAGGCCGACGACGTCTGGGCGGCACGATCGGCGAGACCGTTGTGCGTCGGCCGCTCGTCGTCGTCCCAAGAGGGCCGTGCCAGCGATTTCGGTGGCGGCAAAGCGGCGGGAATTCGCTCTACGTGGCGTGCAACGATCGGGGGCGCGACGTTTTCACGCGGTCCGGCGGCGGGTCGTCGGGGGGGGGCGTCAATCCTGCGTTGCGGGCGGGCGGCCTCGTTTGCCACCGGGGACGATTCCTTCGGCGATGCCGCTTCGACCGGTGGCTGGAGGTCAACCGGCTTCCGCGACCGGCATGCCGGCAGCGCGAGGCTGTCGGATCCCGACGGCTCGTCGCCAAGCGCCGCTGTCGTCGACTTGCTCCAGCCGGCCAGTTTCGGAATTCGGAAATGCGGCCGGGGAATAGACAACCGGCGGCGCGAAACGCGGCTGGGGTCATGCGTGCAGTGCAGCACGTGCCGGGCATGCAGCCACATCGAGAAGAACAGACTCAGGTGTCCGAGCAGGGCCGATCCGGCGAGCAGCAGGTTTTGCAGCGGCACTGTCAAGGGAATTTCGATCTTCAGCCGCAGTGCCCCGGCGACAACATAGCAGTTTGCCGAGAAGAACAGCGCGACGCGACTGGCCCGGCAATCGGCCATTTCGCGATTCAAGGCCAACAGCAAAACCAGCCCCGCCCCGGCGGCCGGGACGAGCCAAACCACGACATCGATCCGCCAGCATTCCAGCGGCAGTCGCTGCAGCAGGGTGTCGGCAAGTGCCTGATGCGCTCCGGTCACGATACAGAAACTGAAAAACAACCAGACACCGGCCGCGCGCTTCCAGACGCGATAGCGGCCGTCGAAATCTTTCAGGCTCCGCGATCGCCCCCACCAGATCAGCAGTGAAAGTTGTGACGAGAGAGACAGCAGCAGTCCAGAGTACCAGGCGGCCACGGGAGCGTCGGGCAACGAAAACAGCCGGGGCAGCCCGCCGGCCGTTGTCGAACCGATCGACTGGCTCCAGCCGGCGGCGATGATCCCGGCGCCGATCAGCAGGCCGACTGCGCCACCCAGCAGATAGGCCCACCATTGAGCCGGAACCAGACCACCGAGGGGTAGCGCGACCACCTCGCGGTGGGGCTCGTGCGGTGGGGCATGCGCGACCCGCGTCATTCCTTCGGTCGCCGGCAGCTCCACCGGCGCTGGCGATTCGCTGGGCGCATCGTCCGACTCGACCGCCAGCCGGCGGCGGCGGCGCTCCCCCAGCCGGTGCGAACCTGCAAACCGAGTATCCATCCCTGGTCATTCCTTGGCGCGAGACCGTTCGCAACACGTTCCATCGGAATTTGCCGGGTGTCCGGTTGGCTTAACCTCTGTCGAAAAGACTGATCATTCGCAGAAAAGTAATCCGCCGGTCGCACAACCTGTGCGGCAGTCATAACCAATACCGCATCACAAACTGCCAAAATGGATTAAAGTCCAGTCGGCCTCAAGTTATGCCAAAATGGCAGTGACAAAAGTGGAGACTCGTCAGGATATTGCGCGATCCGAACACCGAGTCTTCATCAGGTTGCCTCTGCCAGGATCTCCGGCCACGCGCTCGCGCTGCTACGGCCTCTTTCACCCTCGAACCTGCGCCCGTGAGTTGCTAAAGTTGTGCGCTCGGGCAACCCGCACTGGGGGGAATGGACGCCCGCACCGGCTAGGCATCACGAAAGCACACCACCTTTATGAGTGAGACTCTCGCTACTGCACCCGTCCCGCATTTTGTTGGCGCTCTCGAAGCCGCCGTGGCTGCCGGGAAACTGTCGGATACGGCTGCCTTCAACATCAAGCGCTGGCTCGCCGAGTCGGGATATGCCCCATATGCGGCACGCATCCAGGCGCTGATTGTTGCCGGCCGCTTCGACGAACTCGACGCTCTGTTCTGGGAAGTTCTCCCATTCGGAACCGGCGGTCGACGCGGACCGATGTCCGACTTCGGTTCGGCCACGATGAATGAACGCACCGTTGCCGAATCGGCCAACGGTCTGGCGGTCTATTTGCAGAAGGCCAAAGGACAGCCAGGGGGCAAAGCGGTGATCGCGCACGACACGCGTAATCGTTCGCGCGAGTTCGCCGAGCTGTCGGCCCGCGTCCTCGCGGCACACGGGCTGAAGGTCTTTCTGTTCGACTCGCATCGCTCGACCCCCGAATTGTCGTTCGCCGTCCGCCACCTGCGCTGCGACGTGGGACTGATGATTTCGGCCTCGCACAACCCTCCGGCCGACAATGGCGTCAAAGCCTATTGGTCAACCGGCGCGCAAGTCCTGCCCCCGCATGACAAAGGAATCATCGACTGCGTCTATGAATCGAATGAGATTCCGCAGATCGATTTCGATCAGGCGGTCGCCGACGGCAAGATCGAGCTGATCGGCGAGGCGGTCGACGATTCGTACATTCGCGTCGTGCGGATGCTGCACCTGTCGTCGGCGCGGGAGATTTCGGTGCTGTTTACTCCGCTGCACGGTGTTGGAGAAACGTCGGTCTATCGGGTTTTGGAGGATGCGGGCTTCGGGCGGGTCGCGATTTTCGAGCCGCAACGGGCACCGGACGGAAATTTCACCAATGTTCCCAACCAGCTTCCCAATCCCGAATTGCCGGCGGTGTTCGGCCCGGCGATCGTACAGGCGAAGAAATCGAAAGCGGCTCTGATTCTCGCCAGCGACCCCGACGCCGACCGGCTGGGGGTCGTCGTTCGCGACAGCCGCGGCGAGTACGTGCATCTCTCGGGGAACCGCATCGGCGCACTCCTCGCCGATTATATCTGCCGCAAGCGGAGGGCAGCCGGGACGCTCGGTCCGCAGCATTTCGTTGTTGAGACGCTGGTCACGTCGCCCCTGATTGCATCCATTGCCAAATCGTACAAGATTCGGGCAACCGACAATCTGCTGGTCGGCTTCAAATACATCGCGCAGGTGATGGATCGCGACGGTCCCGAGCGGTTTGTGTTCGGTGCAGAAGAATCGCTGGGATACCTGGCGGGCAGTTACTGCCGCGATAAAGACGCCGCGATCGCCGCGCTGTATCTGTGCGAGTTTGCCGCCGAGCTGGCCAAGCAGCAGAAGACGCTGCTCGACCGCCTGGACGAAATGTATCTCGAACACGGATATCACCTGGAAGCCCAGCGATCAGAGGCCTGTCAGGGCCCCAAGGGCAAAGCGCTGATTGCCAGATTGATGGACGAATTGACCAGCCGCCCGCCGACGTCGCTGGCCGGTGTCGAACTGGTGCGCGTTCGCGATTACCGTCATCACGAAATCCGCACCTTGCCTGAGAACTGGAAGCAGGCGGATTTGCCCGAACCCCAGGGAGACCTGATGTTTTTCGAGTCGGCAAAGGGAGATTCCGAGATCGGCTTCGCGGCCCGTCCGTCTGGGACCGAGCCGAAAATCAAGTTCTATTTTTTCGCCAAAACAGCCTGTCCCGCTCCCGAAGCGCTGGGAGACATCAAAACCCAAACCGAAGCCCGACTCCGCGGATTTCAAAACGCCCTTTCTGCCTGGGTCCAGCAGGTCTGGGCGGCGGGGTGAGCCCGTAACTCCTGCCTAGACGCCGCTTCAGCCGTCCCAAGCCGACCGCTGTGCGGTTGCAACCGACCCCATAGCGGTCGGCTTGGGGTGCGAGTCGCGTTGTCGCTATCATCGCGGCATGCAAAAACTTCTCACCTACCTGCAACTCTGTCGCCTTGCAGCCGTCTTCACCGCGATGGCCGATATCTTTCTCGGCTTTCTCCTGACGAAGCCGGAGTTGTCGCCGGGCCGCGACTTCGGGCTGCTGTTGACCGCGTCGTCGGGGTTGTACCTGGCGGGGATGGTGTTCAATGACGTGTTCGATCGGCAGGTTGATGCGAGCGAACGGCCCAATCGGCCGATCCCGTCGGGGCGGGTGTCGCTGAACGCGGCGGTGACGTTCGGCGGCGTGCTGATGATGATCGGTGTCGGCGCGGCCGCGCTCGTCGGATTGCAAAGCGCATTTGTTGCAGCGCTGTTGGTCATGGCGATCTTTCTCTACGACGGCCTGCTGAAATCGACGCTGCCGGGACCATTGGCGATGGGGGCCTGCCGGTTTCTGAATGTGATGCTGGGGGCCAGTACGTCGATCGATCCGGCGGCAGGAGTGCCGACAGTCGCGTCGGTCTGGGCGTTGCCTCAGTTGCACGTCGCCCTGGCTTTGGGCGTGTACATCGTCGGCGTGACCTGGTTCGCGCGCCGAGAGGCGACGATCAGCAGTCGGTTTCAACTCGCGGGTGCCTTGGGCGTGATCAATCTCGGCCTGATTGGGCTGGTGGCTTTTGTGCTGCACTGGCCCGATCCGGCGACGGTCGTTCGCAGTTGGAATGCGGCCCTGATCCTGGCGGCGATCGGTGTGATCATCAATCGCCGCCTGATGAACGCCTTGTTCAACCCGATTCCCGCCAAAGTTCAGGCGTCGATTCGCACGCTGCTGATGTCGCTGGTGATGCTCGATGCCTCAGTCGTGTTTTTCATCAATGAGAATCGGATGTATGCCTTCGCCGTCGTCCTGCTGCTCGTACCGGCCCAGTTGCTGGCACGGTTTCTGGCAGTGACGTGACCGGCTCTGTGCGATGGCCTAAACCCGCTTTATTCCTGTAGGGTGGGACCAGCTCGCGCAGCGTGCGCCGGCCCACCATTCGGGTCGCACCGCATCGGAACCCGGATGGTGGGCCTGCGCAAGCCGCTCAGTGGCGAAACAATGTGCTGTTTGGCTCGGATGAGTTCTCAGAAAGTGAAGGCTGGTGGTAGTTCTCGGCTTGCTGGTCCCACCCTACATCAGCGTGAATCATCCGGGCTAACGCCGGTGAGCGTCACGCGAGAGATCATTCGCGGCCGGCGGATGGTGGGCGTGCTCGGGTTCGAGAAAGCCCATACCCCAGGCGAGCGCCACTCCCAGAAACAGCGCTCCTGACAGAGCCAGGCGATTGTGCGAGTGAAACTGAACTTCGGGCAACAGGTCGCTCAAGGCAATGCACACAAAAACACCGGCTGACATCGCCAGCGCCGCTGAAACCATCACCTCCTGGTTGGGGGCCAGCCGCAACAGGCCGAAATGAAATAACAACGCCCCCAGCGGGCACATCAGGGCATACGCGCCATTGATTACCTGCCGCCATGCCGGTGACCAGCCCCTGAGCGTCATCAACGACGTGATCGACAGCGAATCGAGAGGTTTATGCAAAAAGACTCCCAAAAACGTCGAGACACCCAGCAGCCAGGCGGCCGACCCGCCGTGCCCGTGCAAAGCGTCGGCATCGACGTGGGCTGCGAGTGCCACGCCGTCCAGTAGACTGTGCAGAGAGAGCCCGAAGAAGATCCCCAGCCAGCTTCCTTTGCTGCCGCCAACGGACGGCTCGTGATGGTGCTGCGTGTGCCCGTGTGCCGCGTGGTCGTGGTCGTGTGAATGGTCGTGGTCCGCCGAGTGATCGCCCCCCGCCGCGTCGGCATCGAACGTCTCGTGCGAATGAAAGTGAAACATTCGCAGCAGAACAAACGTCAGTAGCACGCCTCCCAGCATCCAACCCAGACACCAATCGACGCTGCTCGCCGCATGATCTACGGGAAGCGCCAGCAGCGCATGCGGCAGTTGGTGCAGCAGCCCGACCCCCAGCATCAGTCCTCCCGTCAGACTGATCAAAAGCTGCATCCGCACGTGCGTCAACTTGATCAGCGACGGCAGCATTCCGCCAAACAGCGAAGAGGCGGCGATCAGCACGCAATAGACCGTCAATAACAACGGCACCGAACTCTCGCCCGCCGCCAGCATTGCCGGGACGCCGGTCGCGTATTCGGCCGCGCCGACAGCACCGCCGGCAGCATGCCACGCGAACGCGACGGCGATCGAAAGGCCGAGGAACCGCGATCGGCGGCCCGCCGATCGCAAGGAACACCCGGGCCGTAGGAAACTCTGCATTGGAAACGACTTCCGAAACAAGGACAAATACGCAATCCGGACGCACCTGCAATTTAATTGAAGTCCGGCGGCGTCGCAATCGGCACGGCGAAGAGACGCCGGTCCCTGTGCAGAAGGAATTGACATGGCTTCCTGCGACTTGAAAGAAGCGCGGCGTGTCGTCGGCTATAATGCCCTAAGTCGAAAATTCATCAGTCCCGAGTCATTCGCTCCATCATGCCAGGAACTGTTCTCGATCGCGAAGAGTATGTCGAACAGGCGTACTTCTTTCGGATGTTTCGCGAGCGATTGGCGGCGAACGTCCCGGCGCAGGAAATTCTCGCCACGATTCACGAAGAAATCCTCTCGACTACGAAGCTGCCGGTGGCGATTGAGTTTCTCAAGGGAGAAATTCTTCACAATGGCCGGATCAGCCTGGGAATGGCCCATCTGGCGCATTACTTCACGCCCTTTCAGACGTTCGTATTTTCGCAGTCGGAAGAAGACCGCTCGCGCTTCGATCAGCGCACCGCGCTGGAAGTTCTGCAATTCGAAGCGCAATACCGCTCGGGGACTCCGACCACCGCCGGGCTGTTCATCTACCAATTCGAATCGATCAGCCGCAACCGACTCGGTTACGATCGCGGCCTGGAGGCGATCGCTGGGGATCCTCTATACGATGAGGCGTGGCGCGACTGGATCCTGCGGGCAAGGTTGCACCTCGGGGCGATTGATTTCGCCGATCTCGTCCATTTGCATTCTGAAGAATTCGTGCTCGCACGCCGGCGCCAACTGGGCGACCCGAACTATCAGCCTCCGCAGCCCATTTTGTTCGGAGCCAAGGAAGGACGGATTGCGAAGGCCAACCGCGGCAAGGACCCGTTGTACATGTTTTCGGCGCTGCAGCGGCACCTGGGGTATCCCGTCGTGCCGCGCGTCCGGCCGGCATTCGGGGCCGAGAAGGAAATTCCCGCGCTGCAGGCCAAGCTGGCCCAGCTTGAAAAGCGACTGCAACTGGTCGAGTCGGAACTCAAGGGGGGTCTCGATCTTTCGAAGTTCTACGTGAAGCCGGTCGAGCTGCCCGACAGCGAATCCGAACGCACGGCGGGCGCCCAGCCCGAATGACGACGAATTTCAACAGGCTGCTATGCCCGAAAACTCGTCGGAACCGGCAAAGTCCCCGGATTGCTCAAGATCGGCATAACCGGCAGCCGATAGTCGATAGAGACGCCGCGTTTGGCGGCGTCCCCTCGTTCGACTCTGCGCCGCGCGGGGTTCGATTGTGATCCGATTCCTTTCGTCCGACGCTCCGGGATAGTCCATGCCGGTCATGCCTGCCCAAGCTGCCGTCGACTCTCGCCGCGACGCCGATCGGCGGCCTGCATTCCACCTGCGGCTGCCGACGATCGCGACGGACGATCCACCGGCGACCCCCTTGGCGCCGCCTCCGACGATGGCCAGTGGCGAGTTGCCTCGCGGCATGCAGGTTTTGAATCGAATTCTCAATCGCCTTCCGCGGCAAAGGAAACCACGCCGACGTCTGCGGCGGTGGCAAAAGCGTCTGGGGATCGTTGCCCTTTGTCTGACGTGTCTTTCGTGCCTGACTCTCGCCCTGGGACTGACATTCGACGACGATTTTGCCGTCGAAGTCTCAGACTTCAACGCCGACCTACCCGAAGAAGCCCGCGATTTCAGTTCGCCGTCGTCGTCGGCAACCCCGGCTGCTGCGGCAAACCGGCCGCAAATTGCTGCGTCGCGAACCGTCCCGGCCGGCGGCGAACGCCCGCGCGGCTCGGCCGTCGAATCGGCCGTGTACCAGACGATGCAATCGACCCCGAGCAGTGGTGTGTGGCTGGAGGGTATCGACGATTCTGACGAACCCTGAGTGCGACTCGAACGCAAGGCGACACGGCCGCGCAAAACTTGAATGTCGGCAATTTTCCTGAGGGGCACCTGAGTCGTCCCCCGTTGTTGGCAGCCTCTGGTTGAATGGATGTCATGACACCTCTGGATCGAGCGCTGCAGAAAGCCTATGCCCGTAAACCAACCGTCGCCCGTGAGTCGGTTCGATCTGATTCTACATCGGCGGTCAACCGTGGATGGGTTCCCAAATTGCGCACTCCGGTGACTACCGTCGACGGTTCGACCGGAGCTGCGAGGGAACCGACATCGCACGCTGCCGATCTGAGCGCGTCGAATGCGCAACCTGCCGGCGCGACGGCCGAGCTGCAACCCATCAAGATTGCACCCGGTGACGACGACCGCGGGAAGGTCTATCGTGTCGATCCCAGCCCCCAGTCGCCTCCCACGCCTCCTGAGACTGTCCCTCCGATATCAGCCGCATGGCACGGTCCGCCGATCTGCAATCGGTTGCTCGACGCGCCGACTGGGCCCGGGATTCGCGAGTTGGCCGGCCGGCTCTCACAGCTATTGAAAAACCGCTCCCTGCGAAGTCTGGCTTTCACCGGGCCAGATCGATCGGCAGGACGCACTTCGCTTTTGCTGACAGTCGCACGAGTGTTGATCGAACAGACGTCGCTCCGCATGTTGCTGATCGACCTGGATTGCGAACACCCCGAGTTGGCCTCGCTGCTTTCGGCCGCTCCGAAGGGGGGACTGTGGCAGGCGGCCTGCGGACTGATCGCGACGTCTGACGCACTCGTCCCGCTGTTCCCTGAACGGCTGACGCTATTGCCGCTTCGCGACCCGTTAACCGCCGATGCTGTCACGCCCCTTCACGCGGCGGCGATTGCCGGACTGTTGCATCAATGCCGTGAGGCCTTCGATGTCGTATTGATCGATGCCGGACCGTGGCGCGCTTTGCCGCCGGTGCTGCGCCAGGTCTCGATCGCTGATGCCTGCGTTTGGATTCAACGAAGTGAAACAGAGGGATTCGAACGATCGTCGCCGGCAGGGACGGCTGCTGCGGGGATTGACGTTTTGGGTGTTGTCGAGACGTTTGCACCTCCGGTTCGCGAACCATCTCCAACCATGCTGCCGGGCAAGACCGGCCCGGCGCGGGTGGAGAGCAAGGCCACCCATTGATACGTCGGTGACTCTCGTCACGCGGAGAACGCAACAATGTACGAACGCTACTGGCAACTGGATTGCAATCCCTTCGCCAACGACTCGCACCCGCAGGCATACTATCAAAGCGCCTCACATCAGTCGGCGTTGCTCAAATTGCGCTATTTGATCGAGAACCGCAAAGGTGCGGGGCTTCTCGCCGGTGCTCACGGGTTGGGAAAAACATACCTCACCCGGATCCTGGCCCGGCAACTCGACGATGCCAGCGGGCCGTGCGTCCACGTGGTTTACCCGCGGATGGCTGCCCACGAACTGCTGGCCTGGCTTGCCGTTGAACTCGGGGCCGATCGGCAATCTGTCGGCAGTGAAACCGGCGGTCTCGACCGGACATTGCACTCCATCGAACGTCTCCTGACCGCATACGGCGAGCAGGACCGGCACCCCGTGATTCTGGTCGATGAAGCCGATCTGATCGACGATGTCGAGGTCTTTCAGGCACTGCGGCTATTGCTCAACTTCCACCGGAACCAACGGCCGCAATTTTCGTTGATCTTCATCGGGCGACCCGAGCTGTTACCGATCGTCGGCCGGATCAGGGCACTCGACGAGCGGCTGGAGGTGCGATGCCTGTTGCAGCCGTTGTCGGCCGAAGAGATTGCCGATTATGTTTCGTGTCGCCTGGCGGCCGCCGGCGCCAATCGAATGCTGTTTGACGATTCGGCCTGGGAAGCGCTCTATGAACTTTCGGCAGGCGTCCCGCGGCGCATCAACCACCTGTGCGACATGGCGCTGCTCGTCGGTTTCTCTGAAGAGTCGTCAATCGTCTCGGCCGCGCATCTCGAAGCAGTCGCTGACGAGTTGATGCTTGCTGCTGCGTAACCGCCGGACCGAAATTTTTCCGACACAAAGCCTGAATGGCAATACGGTCGAGCGATGGCTTCGCGGCATGCCCCAAAGTCGCGGCCTTTGAGGGTGATTGTGAAGGAATGAGGCGGTAGGATCAAGATTGTGTGCAGCAGCCGATTCGACGCGACACGTGGTCTTCGTCCGCCCCGACAGGGGCAGTCACAAATCAGCCCGGGGCAGAGTGCAGCGGCGATAGCCGCGAAGCGCCGCCCCGGGTCGCGAGCCACCATCAAGGCCAGCCCTGAAAGGCAACGCCGTGAAGGATTTTAAGCCGTGGATCTGTTTGGGGTTAGGGCATCAAGCTTTTTCTTTTCCCGTGCGCTGAGTTTGCGGATTGTGGGATCGCCCAGTGGTTTCTTGTCAGGGTTGGGCGGGCGGTATCGGGCGCGTTTGGA
>SIAF01000162.1 GCA_009691905.1 Planctomycetaceae bacterium
GTTTCGAAGTAAGCATTTCGATGTTGCTTCGATCCATATGCCGCTTAAATGTTGAGTGTGGTTTCGGCTTCGACAGTTTGTTGAGCTTCATGAAGATGATCCGCCATTGTTTCGGCGATCGATAGATCGACCATTCCTTTTTCGGCAATGTGCCGCTGGCGGCTATCGAAAGCTTTGCAAATGCGAGAATTAGAGGTGAAAACAACGCATTGCGAAGCTGATTCATTCCGTTGATCAAACATTTCAATTCTTCTGATTCGCGGTCGGGTCCGCTGCCTTCGATGAAACCGGTGATCATTAGAAAATCGCTGTTCCAATGGATGAAAAGAGAGATTGCCTTCAAACAGACATGAGCGTCCAGCACCAGAGGGTTTGCAGCGAGGCCGGCGGACAGACTGATGCCATTTTCCAAAGCGGATTGAAATCGAGCGAAGTTGTTGTTTGCGAGCCAAAGTCGTTCGCTCGCCGTCGACGGAGGTCGGGACGTGATATTCGGATTCCATTTGGCACCCCACCCATCGGCGAGTTCTTCCGGCGGTATGCCTTCGACATCGCACAGAAGCCGATTAATGACGTCAAAATCTTCGAAAATTGGGACGCCGGCGTTCGTCCATATTGACCCGTAATCGACATCCATCGTCAGCGCCGTCAAGACGGCCTGCACTTCGACGACTAGATCGGCCAGCGCGTCAGCACTGACCGGAGCCAGGTTCGCCGACGGCATTGATTCGTCGCCATTCTTCGCGACGTCCAGATTGTTCGTATTCTTATTCTCGATTGAGTTCGACGTTTCCTTACGTTTTGCCATGTCATCACCTCCTAAATTAGACCGGGCTGGCCAGCGACGCATGCGGGTGATGCGCCGCATGTGCCGACGGCCGTGAGGGAGCTACCCTCGCCCGGAAAGGCTGCCAAAGTTTAACCGATCAACCGCATGGCTTCGGCTGCGGCTTTCTCATTTTTCTGCGCATAGACCTCGGTTACTTTCAGGCCGCTATGGCCTAGAACGCAGCTTGCCACCTCGAGACCAAATCGCTCGCGTACCATTGTCCCACGCAGGTGGCGCAGCCGATTCGGACTCCAGACATTCGCCTTTTCCCATTCCATTCTCTGTTGCAGACGGATCTCTTTCTCCGCTTTCGATTCCTTCCGCTCGCGAGGTGCTTTCAAGTGAGGTGGCATCCGATGTGCGCAAGCCCGGCGAATCGCTTTTCCGTAACTTTCAGTTCGATAAGCGTCCGTGTACTCCCTCTCGATGCGGATTCGATTCGCCTGTGAAGGCGTCATTGGCGTGACGCGATTCAAACGGAGTTTAACTTTCCGTTCGGCTTCGCTCTCCGCTGGCACAAAGCACCTCGACTCCGACGCACGCTGCAGAAATGGACGGAGCACGTCCTGTCCCTCAGGCCCAACGAAGATGACTCGGTTCTTTCCGCAATGTGCAGTTTTGTGCTGCGGGGGTCGAAAAGTCCAGACACCATCGGTTCGCATTGTGATGTCACAGGGACGGATAGCGCAAACTTCACCGGGCCGCATTCCGCAGAGAAGTTGCAACCGCACCATCGCGGAAAGCACGCTCGTCAGGTGCGGCAAAGTCGCGAGGACGATTGCCTCATCAATCGGTCCGATCGGTTCAGTTTCGCGGGCCTTGGTTCGTCCGGACCGAAGTGCCGCCACGGCTCGGATACCTTGATTGACGACGGGGGGCACGATCTCGTTTTCAGTCCCCCAGCCGAATACCCGCTTGATCCGTCCGACGTTTCGGTTTACGTGCGAACGACACCATCCTCGGGAAATCATTTCTTCGCGAACTTCTTTGAGTCGTAACGGCCCAAAGTCGCGAATGAGTGTATTGCCCCAAAGTTTGGCTAGGGGCTCTAGCGCCTCGCGGATGTTCCGTAGTTCACCGCTGGGGGTACCGTCCGACCGACGGTAGTATTCTTTGCCCCAGTCACAGAACGCGAGCGCCAAATCGTCGACGGTAAGAAGTGAACGCTTCGGGTCTTGACCGGCGAGCCAATCGCCGACGATCTGTTCGTAACGTTGCTTGGATTCCGCGGAACCGTACTTGCCGAGATAGTGATCTCGGCCGCGGATTCTCACGCGAGCCTGCCCCGTAGGGCGGTGCAAAAGATAAGACGGACGTTTCGTTGCCGACATCGCAGCCTCCACTCATTGTGGTAGAAAAGTGGTAGTAACCACGTTTCTCGCTGCACTGCCGGTCGACAGGTAGCCGCAACTCGCGACTCAGCCAAACTTTAAAAATTGGAGGATAGGGGGTTCGAACCCCTGACCTTCAGACTGCCAGCCTGACGCTCTCCCAGCTGAGCTAATCCCCCGGGACGCCCCGAGGGGCGAACACGGAACGTAACAGGCCGGCCCAATCCTGTCAAGCGGATTCGGCGGCTGCCGAATCGACGCAGAGTGCTTACGGGATTGCGACTTGCGTCAGAATAAGTCGCCTTGTGAAGATTCCGGAGCTCGGTTACGATCCCGCCGCTTGCGAGCCATCGCCGGTCGTCAAGGTGCGATGGTGTTATCTCGAAAACCGCTGTCGTGGGCTCTCGTTACGTCTCGCGAGAATCAGGGATGATTCGCTCGTGTGTTTCCTGGTGCAGAAACCTGCTGTACGCAGTGATCGTGCTGGCGCTGGTGCTGTGCCTCACGGAGATCGGCCTGCGCGTCTACGATTCGGCAACCGGCCAGGTGACGCGCCGCGAACTTTATGACCGGGGCATGGTTTGCAAATCGTGGTCGGTGCATCATGCCCTCAAGCCCTCGCGCACGTTTTCGGTCAAGGACCCCGACAGCGACGAGCGCGTGCGGGTTGTGATCAATGCCCTCGGGCTGCGCGGGCCAGAACCGGTGGTTCCCAAGCCGCCCGACGTGTACCGCGTCTTGTGTCTGGGTGACGAAATCACGCTGGCTCCGCAGACGCCCGAGTCAGAGACTTTCTGTGCGCGGCTGCAAGCGGAGCTGGCGGCTCCCGACGGGCGGCGGGTCGAAGTCATCAACGCCGGCATTCCCGATTACTGTCCACTGCTGTCGTACCTGCAACTCAAACACCAGTTGCTGTCGCTCGCCCCCGATCTGGTGATTGTCAATTTCGAAATGGGTGACGTCGCCGACGACTATCGGATTCGGCGGCAAGTCGTGATGGCGGCCGGCGGCGTGCCGCTCAGTTGCACGCACCCTTCTCTGGAAATCGCGCGACCGGCAGGAGCGACTGATAAGAAGTCGGCGGACGACGTGCTTTTGCTGCCGCTGTGGTGCCGCCATAAGCTGACGAGCCTGTTCGCGAAGCAGACCTTGGGCGATCAACCGCGGTCGATCGACGCACCCCAGGGTCGCTACCGGTGGCTCGAAGACCAGCCTCCCGACTGGTCGCTGCATGTCGAGCACGCGCTGGCCCCCCTGGCCCACCTTGGCGATCTGGCGGGCAGCCTCGGCGCACGGGTCGTTGTGGTTTGCAGTCCCGCCCCGTGGCAGGTTTCAGCCGACGCCAGCCGCGGCGAAGGAGTCCGCGAGCAGGCGGGCGTCGAAGAGAACGCCTTGTACCGCAGCCGCCGGCCGTTCGAGGCCATCGGCGATTTCTGTCGCAAATACGATCTGGCGTTGTGCGACGTGTCCGGGGCGTTTCAGCAATCCGATCGTCCGGAGCGATTGTTTTTGAAAAACGCAGCCGTTTTATCGCCGGCCGGGCACGCGCTTTACTCCCAGCAGTTGGCGAGGTTTCTCGAGCGCGATTGGCGCGCTGGGGCCACGCCCTCTACCGACCCCGACGACATTCCGTCCGAATTTACTGAAGTGCCCGAGACGCGGCCGCCGTCGCGGTGACGGTGACCGGCGATCACCCGAATCGGTGAGCGCAGTCGTTAACCAAGCTGGCCGCGAACGCTGCTTATATAATTGGGCCGACCCGCTATGATGACGCCGGCACGATTCTGATTCGCAGCTTGAGGAATTCATGAACGCGATTGAAGCCGCACGCTGGTATTTCAACCAGGCCGCCGACCTGATGGGACTGTCGGCCAACATGCGCAAGCTGCTGTTGACCCCCGAGCGCGAGGTCAAAGTCCAGATCGGGATGGAGATGGACAACGGCGACATCGGGACGTTTATCGGCTACCGCGTGCAACACGACAGCGCCCGCGGTCCCATGAAGGGGGGCCTCAGGTATCACCCCGAAGTCGACGCCGACGAAGTCGTGACATTGGCGCAGCTCATGACCTGGAAAACCGCCGTCGTCAACATTCCTTATGGCGGGGCCAAAGGGGGAATCGCCGTCGATCCCAAGAGCCTCAGCCGCGGCGAGCTCGAGAAAATTACCCGAGGCTTCATCGATGCCATTCACGACATGATCGGGCCCGACAAGGACATTCCCGCCCCCGATATGGGCACCAACGCGCAGGTCATGGCCTGGGCACTCAATCAGTACGAAAAGTTCCACGGCTTCAGCCCGGCCTGCATCACCGGCAAGCCCCTGGAATTGCACGGTTCGGAGGGGCGTGAAGAAGCGACGGGGCGCGGCGTGGTGATTGTGACCGAGGCGGTCCTCAAAAAGTTGAACAGGCCGCTGGCCGGTTGCTCGGTGGCGCTGCAGGGCTACGGCAACGTCGGCAGCTTTGCCGCCAAATTTCTGGATGAAGCCGGGGCCAAAGTCGTCGGAATCACCGACGTGGCAGGGGGCGTTTGGAATCCCGCAGGGATCGACGTCGAAGCCCTTTCGCGATGGACTGAAAAGCACAAGGGACTTGCCGGTTTCGCGGGGGCCGATCCGCTGACGAACGACCAGTTATTGAGGTCCGACGTCGATATTCTCATCCCTGCGGCACTGGGGGGCGTCTTGACGGAAGAGGTCGCCAAAGAGGTGAAAGCCAGGATCATCATCGAGGCGGCGAACAACCCCACCAAGCCCGCAGCCGACGAACTTCTGCACCGACGCGAGGTCGTGATCGTCCCTGATATTCTGGCCAACGCCGGCGGAGTTACCGTCAGCTATTTCGAATGGGTCCAGAACCGGCAGCACTTTCGCTGGGATCTGGCCCGCGTCCGCAAGGAACTCGACCGCGTGATGGTCGACAGCTTCGATCGTGTCTGGCAGATCGCCCAGGAAAAACACGTGTCGTTGCGGACGGCGGCGTACATCCTCGGAATCGGCCGCGTCGGCCGGGCCACCGTTTTGGGAGGGATCTGATGGCTGAGGTTGTTTCTGATGCGACGCTGGCCAAATGCCCGCTGTTCCGGGGAATGACCCATCCCGAAAGGCAGGAGCTGGCGGGTCTGCTCGACCAGTCGAGCCATAATCCCGGCGACCTGATTCTCGCCGAGGGAGATTCGATTCAGCGAATGTGGATTTTGCTTTCGGGCCAATGTCGCGTCACGAAAAAATCGAAGTCGGGGACCGAGCACGAGCTGTCGCTGCTCGAGCCGTTCGGCACGTTCGGCGAGATGTCGTTTTTTCACCCCGCCCCGCATTCGGCATCGGTGCGGGCTGTGACCGCCGTCGAGACCATCTCGCTCTCTCGCGCGCGGTACGACATGCTGCTGCGCGTCGGCTCGTTCGCCGCCTACAAACTGGCGTTCAATACCATGGGCGGGCTGATCGAGCGGCTAAGGAAGATGGACGAGTGGGTCGCCGAACACGTACAGCAGGATACGAGCCACCGCGAAGAATGGGCCGACTTCCAATCGAAACTGTACACGGGTTGGCAGTTTTGAAGGCGAGGCGTTTCGAACGAAGGTTCTTGGCGAGCCGTGTGCCGTAAGGCCACGGGTTTCGTGCGACGATCAAGAACCCGCAGCCTTACGGCAAGCGGCTCGCTGATGTCTCATCTTGGGCCGCGTCAGGAATAGCCGCGGCAAAGTCATTGTACCGTCGGGCGGCACAGGCTCCCTCGTAGACCTTCAGCGACAACCAGGGCTTACCGGCTTGCATCACGCCTTCGCCGACTTACGCCAACACGTCGTCAACGACGTGGCCGTACACGTCGGTCAGTCGATAATCGCGGCCGGCGTGGCGGTAGGTCAGGTGCTCGTGATCGAGTCCCATGAGATGCAGAATCGTCGCGTGCAGGTCGTGAACATGCACCTTATCGGCAACCGCGCGGAAGCCGAATTCGTCGGTCGCACCGTAGGCGAACCCGCCTTTCACGCCGCCCCCCGCCAGCCACATCGTGAAGCCGAGGTGATTGTGGTCGCGGCCGTCGTTGCTTTCACTGGTCGGCGTGCGACCGAATTCACCCCCCCAGATGACCAGCGTGTCTTCAAGCAGGCCGGTGCGTTTAAGATCGCTCAGTAGCGCGGCGATCGGCTGATCGATGTCGGCGCACAGTTTTCGCGTCAGATCGTCGTGCTGGCGATGCGTGTCCCACGGCTGGCCGTCGCCGTAATAAATCTGCGTGAATCGTACGCCGCGCTCAGCCAATCGCCGTGACAGCAGACAGGCGTTGGCAAAATGACTCGTTCCGTACTCTTCGCGAACCGCCGCAGGCTCGCGGCTGATGTCGAAGGCATCGGTGGCGGCGAACTGCATTCGAAACGCAGTCTCCATCGACTGGATGCGGGCCTCCAGCGCCCGGTCGGTGCCGCGCGCGGCAAGATGGTCGTCGTTCAATTCCCGCAACAGGTTCAATTGCCGGCGCTGAGCCGTCGCATCAAGGGTCGGATTCTTCAGGTAGGGCAGCATTTTCGCCGGCGAGAGGTCGGCGTGGTTGATGTACGTTCCCTGATGTTCGCCGGGCAAAAACCCGTTGGTCCAAAGCTCCGAGAAGCGAACCGGCCGGCCGGGGCAGAGGACGACATAGCCCGGAAGGTTTTCGTTGTCGCTCCCCAGTCCGTACAGAAACCACGACCCCATGCTGGGGCGGATCGGCGCAATCGTGCCGTTGTTCATCATGAACAACGCCGGGCCATGATTCGGGTTGTCGGTGTGCATCGAGCGGATGACGCACAGCTCGTCGGCGTGCCCGGCCAGCTTGGGCAACAGCTCGCTGATCTCCAGCCCGCTTTGTCCACGCGGTTGGAAGGCGTACGGGACCGCCATCAGCCCGCCGGTGGCGTTCTCGGTCCGAAGCTGAACCGCTTCGGGGCGCTGGCCGGCGTACTCGTTGATTTTCGGTTTGGGATCAAACAGATCGGCCTGAAACGGCCCGCCGTTCATGAACAGGTGAATGACCCGTTTGGCCCGCGGAGCAAAGAGCGGCCCGTGGCCCCGGCGATCGGACGCCGACAGCAGGTTCGCAAGACCGAGCGAAGCCAGCCCGCCGCCGGCAGTCTGGAGCCACGAACGGCGACTGAAAAGGTTTTGAATCGCGGATGAAGTCACGTTGCGGTTACTTTCCCTTCCGCG
Source organism: Planctomycetaceae bacterium (assembly GCA_009691905.1). Taxonomy (GTDB): domain Bacteria; phylum Planctomycetota; class Planctomycetia; order Planctomycetales; family Planctomycetaceae; genus SIAF01. The sequence goes on from SIAF01000162.1 coordinate 7,352, forward strand.
CCGACTGCAAGCGTTGGACAAACTCGGCATGCTCACGCGATGCCAGTCCGGCTTCCAGCGTGCGAATCAGCCGCTTGCCGTCGTGGGCTAACAGGGCCGGGCCGTCGATCCACAAACCGGGAAACGCGCGCGAGCGGTAGACCCCGTGCGAATCCGGCACAATCTGCCGTCGTGATTTGAAACTGAACCAGTGAATCTTCGGCTCGGCGACGGACAGCACGAAATACTCATGAACGCCAGCCCGCTGATAGGCGTCTTTCTTCTGGTGCAAGTCGATCGACACGCTGCTGGGCGAGACTTCACCGACCCATTCCGGTGCGCCTTGCACGTATTGTCCCTTGCGGGTGAGCGATGTCTGACCGCCAAATTCCGGCAGGAGATATAGACTGATGTCGGGCTGGACCTCGCTTGAGTCGCTGAGAATCACGGTGCCGTCACTTGCCGACGCAACGCCCTCGGTCACCATTTCAAACGTAGCGATAACCTGAGACAGGCGGATGTGGTATCGGGAGTGAACGTTTCCCACGGGTGACGACATCACGACTGTTCCTTCGACGAGTTCGAATCGAGTATCTTCCGGGTACGCTTCATAGCGGCGATGAAACTCGCGCTGCGACAATTGGTCGCCGCTGTACAATTCGGGAACGGCCTTCGACCGGCTCAGTCGCTCTGGCGCTATCAGACTGCTCATATCGAACCTCGCTGAACTTACCACCTTCGATCGTAGTCTTGCCGCGATTGAACCCGCAAGCGGGTCGTTCACGATGCCTCAAACCGGCGGACGAAAGTCCCCCCCCCCTGCGATCAGAGACCCTCAATCCACAAACGCGAACTCGTTGCTCCCCAGCAGCGATTGAGCGTACTGCTTCCACAGTTCGTCGAGCGCGGCCTGGTCGCCCGAGCCGGCCGCCAGGAATTCACGCGCAATGGCGGCTTGTCTGTCGGTCGGGGCACGTCCGAAGAGCATCCGGTACGCGCAGAGAACTTGCGCATCGATATCGCCACGCGCCGCCTGCACGACCCGCTCGGCCAACACGGTCGCCTGATCGATCATGAACGGACTGTTGAGCACGAACAACTGCTGCAGCGGCGTCGTGGTCAGGTCGCGCGTCGCGTTGTGCGTCGTCGGGTCGGGAAAATCGTTCAGCCTGAGCATCGGATGCAAATCGCGGCGCTTGATCGTGGCGTACAGCGTCCGCCGATCGTTGGCGGGATCATCGAGATTGCGGTCGGCGCCTCCCATTTGGTAATTGAGCCGATCGGTCGCCGCGAGCATTGCGTCGCGCCACGCTTCGACGTCGAGGCGGCGTCGGTTTGCTCTCCACAACAGGCGATTATCGGGGTCGATGGCGTACTTCGCGGCATCGAAGGCGCTTGAGTGCCGGTAAGTCGCCGACAGCACCAGTTCGCGATGGAGCCATTTCAACGACCAGCCGTGCGCAATCAACCGGGCCGCCAGATCATCGAGCAGTTCCGGATGCGACGGACGCGAACCCATTGCGCCGAAGTTGCTCGGGCTGTCGACCAACCCCTGGCCGAAATGCTGCTGCCAGATGCGATTGACGATGACTCGTGCGGTGAGCGGCGCAGCCTGTGTGACGAACGCGCGTGACAGCTCACGGCGACCGCTGCCCTGCTGAAACGGGGCCGGCGCAGCAGGGCTCAGAACCGTCAAGAAGCGTCGAGGCACGACGGGACCTGGATTTGCGGCGCTGCCGCGAATCTGCAGTGCGACGTTTTGCGCCTCACCCGGTTTATATTCAAGCCAGGTGCGGTCGGGTCCGTCGGGAAGCACGTACAGGCTGGCATCTTCTGCCGCATACGCCATCGGCACAGAATAGTTCGGCGTCGCTTGTTCGAGTTCGGCGATCTGTCGGGCGAGCTGTGCGGCCTGCTCTTTCGCTTCCTCTGACGGCTCAGGTTTCTGCGCGAGCAATTCGTCGCGGGTCTTCTGCCACGCCTGAATTTTCGCGCGGGCCTCAGCGACGACCTGCGCTTCCGGCGGCGGCAGGATCGATCGGGGGGTCAGTTTCGTGCTGGCCAGGACGCCGGCCAGGGCATAGTAATCTTCCTGACTGATCGGATCCTGCTTGTGGTCGTGGCAGCGGGCGCAGGCGACGGTCAACCCCAGAACCGATCCGGCGAGTGTGTGAATTCGCTCTTCCCATTCTTCGGCGACAACCGATTTGATTACCGCCTGATCGAGTTTGAGTTCTTTCCAATAGGTGGGGCTGAGCCCCAGAAAACCAAGGGCGGCCATGTCGTTGGGCCGCGCCTCGGGGACGAGGTCGGCCGCCAATTGCATTTCGAGAAACCGATCGAAGGTCAAGTCGTCGTTCAGTGCCGCGACGACCCAGTCGCGATACAACCACGCCTGCGCCGCTTTTTCGATGGCCCACTGTTCGGGAATGTCGCAGAACCGAACGAGATCGAGCCAGAATCGCCCCCATCGCTCGCCGTAGTGGGGGGAAGCCAGCAATCGCTCGACCTGTCGGCTGTACGCTTCGGGCGAGTCGTCGTTCACGAATGCGTCCGACTCGGTAATTGCTGGCGGCAGTCCGATCAGGTCGAACGACAACCGCCGCAGCAGCGTGCGGCGGTCGGCAGGCCGATTGGGACTCAACCCGGCGGTCGTCAGTTTGTTGAGGACGAAAGCGTCAATCCGACCGTCGGCCCATTCGCTGTTCGTGACCCCGTTCGTGACAGGGGGGACGACTTGCTCGGCAACCGGCTGGAACGACCAGAATTTGCGACCCGCTTCGAAGTCGATGCCGGTTCGCTTTTTGACTGAATCAGTCGACTCCGAACTTTCAGGAAACGGCACCCCCCGTCGGACCCATTCGGCAAGCAAGTCGATTTCAGCCTGCGGCAACTTGCCGCGCGGCGGCATCTGCACCGAATCTTGTGTGTAGTTGACCGCTTCGATCAGCAGGCTCTCGTCCGGCTTCTCGGGAACAACCGCCGGCCCGCTGTCGCCACCTGCCAGAACTTCGGCACGCGCATCGAGCCGCAGCCCACCCTTGATGGTCTTTCCCTGCTGAGAGTGACACTCGAAACACCGCGCCACCAGCAGCGGGCGGATCTTCGCTTCGAAGAATTCGAAGTCAGCAGCCGTCGGAGCCACAGGCTCATCAGCCGACGCGGCACTCACCCGGCCGCACGTTGTTACCAACACAACCGCGGCGAACATCAGCCGGCGGCGATTGGCAGGTGAAGGCATGAATCGATCCAGGCGCGGGGCAGGGGGTGACGAAGGCGAGAACTCCCGACGCATCTTGTGATGCACACGGCATCGTCGATGTTATCGGGAGACGACCGTGTGCTCAAGCTGGTGTCGGGCGTCGAGTTTGTAAGTGTGTGAGTTGCAATCGAGTAAAGCAGGCTGTTCAATTCGGAACGGGGAGGATTGCGCGAAGGCGCTACGGTGTATGAGCCGGGTCGATCGATTCCTTCCTCAAGCAGGGAGACTCGAATGCGCTGTTTTCTGTGTGTCGTCGTCGCGATGGGGATGGGTACCCAGGGGGCGTTTGCGCAAAGCAGAGATCCGTCATTGCCATCGGTGACGCTCACGAGCGGAGAGGCGCAGCTCTTTGTCGATGACGACCTGATCGCCTGGCAATCCGACCTGCAACGGACATTGCGGCAGCCGAACAAGGATCACGGGGGAAACGAGCCGGTCATCGCGATCGAGGATGAGTTCGGCCAGACCAGGTCGACGCTCGAAGCCAACGGGACGATCGTTTACGACCCGCAACTCAAGAAATGGGTGATGTACACGCTGGCCTTTGCATCCAACTGGCCGGGCGAGTCGGCTGACCGCGTACGGATCTATCGCTTCACGTCTCCCGACGCCATGCACTGGGTCAAGGGGGATGACGGAACACCGCAGCGCGTTGCCATGGATCTGTACGATCCCGTGAGCAAGACGAGCGCGACGAACGTCGATCTGTTTTCCTGCATGTACGACGAGACCGACCCCGACAGCCCTTACAAGGGGTGGCTGTTTTTTGCCAACTGGGGGGCAGGACGCGAGGGAACGTACTACGTGGAATCGCCGGATGGCATCCGCTGGAAGCGCGGGGCGCAAATCCTGACGGCAGCTTCGCGGACGGTCGAGCAGGATGGCCGTTCGATGAACGGCACCGGCGACGTCACGACATTTTATCACGACCGGCCGACGGGCCGTTTTCTGGGTTGCCTGCGATGGGCGAGCATTACCAACGTCGAGAACACGAACCGCTTGCGCTCTCGGGGATTTCTCTTTTCCGATCGGCTTGACCGGCCGATCGATCTGAAGCAGGTCACGCGGCTGAGCCTGATTCCCGAAGGGGCCCAGCGGAACGGCGACATGCCGACGGACGAATACTATTCCTCCACGGCGTGGAGGTATGGGTCGTTGTGGCTGGGAGGACTGCGGATCTGGCACAGCCGGGATGATTACCCGTATTCCGCCAGCGGCAGCGCGTTCCTGAAGCTGGTTGTCAGCCGCGACGGGCTGAACTGGAAGAAAGTGCCGTTCAGGAATGACGACGGGATTCCCGAAGTCTTCATTCCCAACGGACCCGAAGGAGGCAACGACGCTCACAATGACGGTGGGTACATGACGGAATTCTCGAATGCCCCCCTGCGGATCGGCGACGAACTGATTTACTACTACGGGAGTTCTTCCAGGGGAAAAAACCAGCCGAGGCCGTTTCGCGTGAGCGGCGGAGGGATCTTCCGGGCCCGATTGCGGCCGGATGGTTTCGTCTCGGTTGATCGGGGGACGCTGGTCACCCGGCGGATGAAGTTCGACGGGCGAGAGCTATCGATCAACGGGACGGGGCCGATCAAAGTCGAAGTGGTCACTCCCTCGGAAAATCGCTTCACGACCATCGCGGAAGCGACGATCGTCGGAGATTCGCTGAGCCATCAGGTCGTGTTCGACGGAAAGCGATCGTTGCGCGACGTGGCGTCCGATGGCGTCGCCCAGTTGCGATTCACGGTGGGCGCCGGTGGTGCGCTGTATTCATTCACGATTGATCCGAATCGGGCCGAGGCTCCTCCAGCGGTTGCGAAGATCGCGTCAGGGCCGGGCATGATGAAAACAGAATCGTTCGATCGCGATCCGGGCTGGGTGGGGGTCAACAATTTCTCGGCCAGGACGATCGAGCCAGTGAAAATCCGCCAGGACTTCGGATTCAGCCCTGACACCGCGCATGCCGGCGACGGACGGTCGAAAGAAAAGGGAGAGATGGGGGGCTTCATGACGCCGGCCGGCGAGGTCGCGTTCTATGGGAAAGCCATCGAGCCGCTGTCGTTTGACCAGCCGCTGGGCGCATCGGGGACGATGAGCATCGCTCCGGGGGGGACGCACCTGCTGCTGGGGTTCTTCAACTCCGCGAGCGTGAACGAGTGGCGGACGCCCAATACCGTCGCCATCCGGCTCAATGGCCGCGGCGAGGACTTTTTCGCCTACGTGGAATACTGCACGTCGAAATGGCGAGCCGGAGGAGACACAACGCCGTTTCCTTCGGTGACCGACCCGGCCACCGGCCGCTGGAGCATGCTGGGGTTTCCGTGCAATCCGAGTTTCCGGTGGACTCTGAACTACGATCCGCACGGGAACGACGGCAAGGGGGTGGTGACGGCGACGATCGGCGAGCACATGGCTCTCTGCAATCTGGACGGTTCGCACAAGCAGGACGGCGCGACGTTCACACACTTCGGCATCATGAACGTCATGAAGAGCGCCGACAGCGGCTCGGAAGTCTGGTTTGACAATGTCTCCATCAATGGGAGCCAGGCGGAGACATTCTCCCGGGATCCGAAGTGGGACGCCCGAAACAATCGGGGGACGCGTGAAACGCGGATCGTCCGTCCGCGGTTCGATTTTGGTTTCAGCGACACGAATTTCGCCGGAGGAACGGCGCCGGGAGAACTGGGAGGACAGGTCTTCCGAGGGGATTGTCGATACCCGGAGAAGATGGCCTGCTATGGAGACCGGATCGGTCCCCTGACGCTCGACAAGCCGCTGAGGGCCTCGGGCAGGATCGCGATGCGACGAGGCGTGAGCGACAGCACGACGCTGTTCGGGTTCTACAACTCGAACGAGAGCATGCAGCCCAATGCGTCGCAGAGCGACGGACTCCCCGAGAGCGTCGTGGGGATTCACATCGAAGGGCCCAGCAGCGAAGGGTTTCTGTTTTATCCCGTGCTGCGGACCAAAGGGGGCGGGGGCCGGTTCGGCACGCCACGCGAGTTTCCGTCGATTTGGCCTGACGGGAAGAGCCACGACTGGAGCATGGACTACGACCCGGAGGGCGCGGAGGGGAAGGGCCGAATTACGCTCACGCTCGACGGACGGTCGAACACGTTCGACTTCAACGCCGGCGACAAGCAACGCGGGACGACGTTCGACCGGTTCGGAATCGTCACTTCGTGGATCGACGGCAACAGCCAGGACGTGTACTGGGATGACGTTTCGTACACGGTCGGGCAGAAGTGAGTGCCCGGGCAGCGACCCAGGGTGCGCTGCGCGACCCTGGGCTTTGGGAGATAAACCCCGTTGGGGTGCGTGAGCCGCAGTGGATTCAGGCTCAGTCTACCAATGAACAAACGGTGAAGCGATGAAAGGAGGACAAACACAACGCTGAAGCCTACCTGTGCGAGTCCGTACTCGTACAGAAATCTCCGCTCGAACCTTGCCCGCACGCGGCGGGGGTATGCAGCCAGGGCGATCTCACCGGGGTGTCCGGAGAAGGG
>SIAF01000163.1 GCA_009691905.1 Planctomycetaceae bacterium
TTCGGCGCGCCGCCTCGCGAGCCTGCTGCACGGCCGGCAGCAGCAACGCGATAAGAACGGCAATGATGGCAATCACCACCAGCAGCTCAATCAATGTAAAGCCGGCAACTCCTCTGATACATCTGCCCATTTTCCGTTGCATGACAGTGGCTCCGAAAGTGAAGAGATAAAAACAACGGGCACGCCAACAGCGCGCCGATTCTACGCCACCACCTTTTACAACGCGGTGTGAAAATCCAGTGCGTATCGGCCAGCCTCCGAAGAGTCACGGCCTGCAAACTACCCTTTCGATCAACACAAGTCAAGCATCAAATCGGGCTTATTTGACCTTCGATTTGCCCCGCTGCGGTAGCGCTCTTCTGACGACGGCCGCCTCGCGATGCCTTTCTCAACGATAAAACGCGCAGGCTGTGCTTAAAATTTTGGCAAGGCGTCCTTCCACTATTTCGAGCCAGGCGTGATGACCCGGGATGTGCCGGCGGGGAGGTTGCTTTCTTCCCAGACGTCGGCGTCGGGCCAGTACACTGCGAGCCGTTCGACGACATTGGCCTGTCCTAACCCGAACGTCACGGCCAGTTCCGATTGCGAAAGATATCCGCGGTGGGGAACGGCCAGCCACGTTTGACGAATTGCGCCTGCCGTCAACTCCACTCGAGCCCCCACCGCGCGAGGTCCCTGCAATCTCACGCGAAGCCACTGATGGCCCGCCTGCTGATCGTTCCGCAGAAGGCGAGGCGGCCCTCCGTTGGCAATAAGGAGAATATCCGGGTCGCCATCGCCGTCGAAATCCGCCAGCGCCGCACCGCGCGCGGCTAGAGGCGTCGAAAAGCCCGGTCCCAACCGGTCCTGAGAGACGTGCACGAAGTGTTCCGCGCCGGGCTGGCCGGTGTTCCAGAACAGATCGGGACTTTGTGCATAGCTCTGGCTGGCCCGCAGTTGCTCGATTCCCGGCTCCCAATGCCCGTTGGCCATCAGCATATCGAGTCGGCCGTCGAGGTCGAAGTCGCAAAACAACGGCGACACCTTCTGTGACAGCCGCGAATCGGGGCCGAAGCCCAGCAACAACGAATCATCGTTGAATTGCAGCGGACGGACCGCCGAACGAAAGAAAACCAGCGGCTCGCCGGTCACCGTGCCGCAGGCGACGCCCCAGGCGCCTGACTCTGGCATCCAGGCCGCATCGGTTCCGAATTGCCGCCGGGCGCTGCCCGAGGAATCGAAGCCCAGTCCGGAGCTCGACCCGATCTCACGGAAAGTCCCGTCGCGCTGATTTTGGAACAGGAAATTGGGAGTTCCGTCGTTCGAGACGACGATGTCAAGCCACCCGTCGAATTCGAGATCGAGCAGCGCGAATGCCAGCGACTTTCCCGCGAGCGCACCGGTGTACCGGTCGCGGACTCTGAGGCCGGCCGAATCTGAGAATTCGGTGAAACGACCGTTCCCGTCGTTGCGGTACAGCCACGGATGCGAGCCGGCGAACAACTCCGGACGGCAGAAGCCGCGCAGCGATCCGGTCAGCGTGCAGTCGAGTCGCCGGTCGAGTTCCGGAGACCACTCCACATAGTTGGCGACGAACAGGTCGAGGTCGCCGTCGCGATCGTAGTCGAACCAGCCGCAACTGGTGCTCCAGGCGCTGGGATCGCCCGCCACGCCGGCTTCCCCGGTGACGTCTTCGAACCGGCCGGCGCTGTTTTTCAGCAGAAGATTCCCCCCCACGGCCGTTACGAACAGGTCGATCGAGCCGTTGCCGTCATAGTCGGCGGCCGCGGCGCCCATGCCGTGCAGAGGCAGATTAAGCCCGGCCTCGAGCGTGACATCCAAGAAGTTGCCGCTGCCGTCGTTCCGATAGAGACGCAGGCTGGCCTCAGACAGTTCGTCCCCCTCCCAGGGGATGTTGCCGACGAGAAGCACGTCGGGGTCGCCATCGTCGTCGTAATCGAACACCGCGCATCCGCCCGACATCGTCTCGGGAAGAAGCTTCTCTCCTGTAGAGCCGTTAGGTACCGGCCAGCTGAAACCGGACCGGTCCGTCACGTCAGTAAAGACAAACGGAATCGGCTCATCCGGCACGGGATGGAGCGCGGCAGGCGGGGCGAGTGGCAGGCGAATCACGGCTGCTCGCTTCTGTGGAAGGATCCACACAACGTAAAACCATGCGCACGCCGCCACGAGACCGGTTGCGGCCGATGCCCAAAGCGACCAGCGTAAAGCCCGACCGATGCGCGCCTCGTCGCCGGCAACTTCTCGCGATTCCTCCGGGGGATGGTCAGGCATCAAGGCGCGGCGTCCAATGGGGAGGCTGCTTCTCGTGCAGGCGCAGGGGTCCCTGTTTCGTCAACAAGAATCAGGGGATAAATGACGATTCCTTCGGCCGCACGATTGGCCGATCGATTTGCCCACCGCGCGCGTTGTTGAGGAATTGCCGGAGCTGTCTCATCGATCTTGAAGCGAGCGTGGAATTCACGGTGAAGCGCGGCGCGGGGTTCGTCGTCGAGACGTGCGTAAAGCAGACCGAGGTTGAAGTGCGCGACGGCATTCTCGGGGTCGAGTTCGAGCACGGTGTTGAACTCGGCAACCGCGTCCCGGAAAAACTGCTGGCGGCGAGCCGCGTCTGCCTCCTGGCGTGCGCGCTCGAACAGAACCTGGCCCAGCTCGTTGCGGACGACGTAATCGCGACTGAACTCGAACCCGCGGCCGCGCATGGCGTCGGTCGATTCGGTGAGAACGCTCCGCAGATTCGCGATCGACGCGTCGAATTCGCCAAGTTGCCGGTTCATGAGTCCGCTGAGCCAATTGATCGTCCAGGGCGCGTAGACCGGTTCCGTCAGAAAGTAAGGTTTGAGCGTCTCCGCGGCCAGATTGATCGCGGCGATGGCGTCGGCAAACCGGCCCTCAGCGAAGCGGACCCTCGCGAGATTGACGCGGGCATCGACGAACGTCGACCGATCGATGATGTACTGAAAAATCTCCTCGGCCTGCTTCAGCTCGGCGGCGCGCATTCCCTGGAGCTCGAGCCCGTTTCCTTCGCCCAGAAGCGCCAGGCCATAGTCGTTCCAGCGCTGGTATTTGTAATCGCGCGAGATCTTGTATTCCTGCTCGGGCGCCGATTTCGGCACGCCGGCGACCGGCAGCGTGACCCGGTCTTGAGCCACGACGCTGACCGGAAGTGAATTGCGGTACGGCTCTCCCCGAATATGGCCGCGAATGGGCGAATCTCCCGGCCGCGCGGTCCGCGTCACGAAATCCATGTAGGCCTGGTCAAACTTGCGGTACAACAAGCGCGCCTCGATTGTGACCAGATCGTCGAGAGACTCCGGCAACGTCAGCCGGTAATGCACGACCTGCGACGACCCCGGGGGGATCTGGTGGTTGTAGAGCGGTGTGAAGATGTCCTGGGGATTGCGGCGATCGATCCGCCGGCCTTCGCGATCGAGCATGTAGACGTTGACGAAATGGGCCGCGGGATCGACCGTGCCCCCGTCGTTGATCGCGCCGCTGCGTGCGAGAGTCTTGTCGCCTGAGGTCACCGTGATTTCAAGCCACAGTTCGTTGGAGTCAACGGTCCCCTGGGTCAAATGGTGTCCGGTTTTGAGATTCCGGATGACGGTCTCGAAAAGATAGGTCGCTCCGGGTCGCAGTTCGGGGAGGTCGGGCCGCAAGGGGCCGGTGAGCGCGCCATCGATTGTTCCCCCGTCCTTGATTCCGAACAGGTCGACGCGAGCCGCCGTTTGCAGAAATTTCTGATGGGCGGCGACGATCTCGGGCTCGTCGCGGAGATGGGGAAGCGCGGTATTGGAGCCCAGGAACAGGTGATTGTGGATACTCAGTTGATCGGCGCTCGGCAACAGCCTGGCGCCGAAGTCGAACGAGGTCTGCGCCGGCATGTGGCACGAGGCGCAGTTCTCTGCCGCTCGCATTCCATAATAATTACTGCGCGCCCCGCGCCCTGAAGCGCCGCTCAGCACGAACGGGTCGTAGTGATTTTGCCCGCGCAGAAAATCGCGGTAATGATTGAGCTCGTAAGGCAAGTGCACCTTGTGGCAGGTGGAGCAGAACTCCGCCGACCGGTGCAGCGGCTTCAGAAATGTCTTCTTGTGAAAGGCCGGCTTGGCTTTGACGAGTTGCTCGTTGACGGCCTGAAGCCACTTGTTCTGACTGCCGGCGAACGGATAGTGTAATGGCTCTTCGATCGTGTAGTCGGCATTTCCCCGCAGGCTGTTGACGTGCGTGATCGCGTGGCAGGCCGTGCAGGTAATGCCCGCGCCCGCCGTCGCGTGCCCCACGTCGTCGAACTTGGGGTCGTCGAACGCCCCGCTGAACAGCGGCACCGGGTCGTGGCAGCCGGCGCACCAGCGGGCCGCCTGTACCGAGCCGTCACGCTTCAAAGCGACTTCCCGCGTCTCGCGGACGCTCGCCAGGTACATCGGGTTGTTGAACGAACTGAAGTGATGGGCGCTGTGGAACCATCCCTGGTATGCGTCGGCATGGCACTTGAGGCAGTACTGGTCCATCATCAACGTCTGGGCCGGAATGAAATCGCCGGTGTTCGTGCGCGCCAGCGAAGGCTGAAAGTAGGCGTCCCCCTCGGACGGGCCGACGGCGTTCCACCGCCGCGGATCCTGGGCATGCCACAGCATCATGCCGCCGGCGGAGCACAGAACTACCGCGGCATAAGCCAGCCCTGCCCGCCACCTGATCGCCGGCCCCGCCATTCGATGCAGCCAGTACAGCCACACAACCAATAATGGGGCGGCGACGTGCAAAATGTACACGGCTCCTCGTAACAGCGGTTGCTTCAGCTCGACGAACCCCACCCGCATCAGCAACAGGCCCGTCACCAGCACCACCAGGCAAACGGCGAACAGCGCATAACCGATTCGAACGGCGGTTCGGTTCGGGCGACTGCTGGCCGAACGCAGATGCAACAAAGCGAAGACGAGGAACGGCGTCACCAGCGCCAAGCCCAGAATCAGGTGGACCAGGATCATCCACAGGTAGAAATAGTCCTGGTAGACCTTGCCGACCCCGCGTAACGCGCTCCACCATTCCAATCCCGTGACGCACGCCAGGTATGCGGAATTGAGCCCCAGTAAAGCGGCCAGAACAAATACCGCCACCATCAATCGACGCAACCGCGGCCCGACGGTCGGCGCGTACCTGCCCGATCGGGGAATCGAGGCAACTTGTTTCGGAGTCGCGGCACTCATGACCGTCACGCTCCGTTGGTCGGACTCGGCGCTGCGCTCTGCAGGGTTTGCCCTGGCCTCGAATTCAGCGCGGCCAGCACCCCGGCGATCGAGAGCCCGGTGCAAACGAGAAACAGCAGCTTGTTTGCCGCGCCTTCGGGCACCGGGACGTCCGAACGATCGAGTTGACACACGATCGCGGCCGACTGCTCATAGATGGCCGCGGCGAACGCTCCCCCGAGCAGTCCGCCCGCCATAAGCGGGCCGCGACTGTGCCCCAGTCTAAGCGCCACAATAGCGCCGCAGGCCAAGCCGATCGGCGCCCATCCCGCCGCGTGCATCAACACTGAGCGAACCGCGGTGTCCAAACCTCCGGGATGATCCACTTGCAGCGCCACCCAGCCCGAGATCAAGCCGCCGCCGACGCCGCTGATCGCACCCAGAAGCGCTCCCAACGCCGCCCCCCGCAACGCGCCCCCGACGCCGGCGGCCATCGAACATGATGCGGTCAGCCCCAGGCACGATCCCAGGCAGAGACCGAAGAAACCATAGTTCAGGCCTGCGTTGCGCGACAGCGACATCAACCGCAATTCCCGGTCTTTAGCCCAGGCGATTGCATCGTTGCGGTCGGCACGAATGCGGTTGGTCATGTCTTCGTCGAGTCCGGGATTCGGAAACGCGTCCGCGAACCGATCGACGAACGGCCATGAGGCCCCCGCCGCCAGCAATGCGGCGCACAACAACAACAGCGCGGCAACCCCCTTTGAAACGGAGGGTACTGTTTTGGTCTCCAAGCCGGTTAGGCTGGAAGACGAAGATTTCGGGGGCAGGGGAGTCGAATCGGAGGGAACCGGCGCGGGGGGGTCGCTGGCGGTGATCATCGGGTTGGAACTCCAGTGTTGAAGTGGGGGATTGGGTCAGTTGTGGACGACGCGGAATCCCGTGATTGCGTTCCGCTGAAACCATTTCAAGGCCACCCGGTCCGACGATCGGGTAAAGACCATCAGACTCAGGTACGATCCGCCTCGCAAAACCTTCATCCTCTCAAGGTCTGTCACGGTCGGATCGGGAATTATCTTTCCTGCGTAATCAGCTCCGTTCCAATCGCTGTCGCACCACTCGAAGACGTTGCCGTGCATGTCGAACACCCCGAACGCATTGGGGGGAAAGCTTCCCACCGGGGCGGTGAAGGGGTAGCCGTCATTCCATGTCATCGACCATTCGGCGAACGGATAGGCTTTTCGGAGCGACGAATCGCAAATATTGCCCGCCCCCGACATCGCCGCTTCGGTGTCGCCGAAGAACCAGGGCGAACCGGTGCCGGCGCGGCAGGCGTATTCCCACTCGGTTTCAGTGGGAAGCCGGTAGCGGACCGATTCGACCTGGCTCAGCCAGTTGCAGAAGGCCCAGGCATCGTCCCAATTGACGTTCACGACCGGATGCGAGTCATCCTGAGGAAAGCCGGTATTCCGCCAGTCGGCCTGCGGGCTCGGTTCAAGGCGGCGCGTCTGGGGATTGAACGAGAAGCCCCCCTCGCCGGTGCGTTCGGCCGCCGTTTTGTATTCGGTTGCCTCGACGAATCGGCGGAATTGTCCCACCGTCGTCTCGTGAATCGCGATCGAGAAGGGACGTTCGATGACGGCACGGTGCAGCGGTTTTTCGTCCGGATTTGCCATCGGATCCGAATCCGGGGCACCCATCTCGAACTCTCCCGCGGGAAGCTCGACGAGCTCGATGCCGGCTGAATTCACGCTTCGAGGCAAATCGACGATCGTGGGCGCCTCTTTCACCGCAATCGGTTCGGGCAATGCCTCGCCTTCTGGCGCCTGAGCGGGTGAATGATCCGCCGCCTTTCCGCACCCGACGCACGGCACACCGACCGCCAGACACAACAGCACACTTAACGCCGTGTGGCGCCGGCCCGCGCGAGGTATTGAACCGGCTGGTTTCAATGGCGGACGCATCATGGCTCTTCTCTCACGATGACGAGGGTATTGGCTTCAATCGGACCTGCCACCGTTTGCGTTTTGCCGGAAGGCCATCGCACCTCGAGCGTGTCGACCTGCGACGCCTCATCAAGACCGAAATACAACAATTGGGCGCTTTGCGACAGGTAGCCCGATTTCCCGTCGTGTGCTTTCGTCCATGTCCGGTCGCCGGCTTTGACGCGAATGACTGCGCCCAGTCCCTGGCGATTGGACGAGGTCCCCTCCAGACGCACCTTGAGGTATTGTAGCTTTGGGCGACGCTCGGCCAAGTCGCTGACGAGCACCAGTGGCTCGGAATTGAAATCGTTGGTCACGATGTCGAGGTCGCCATCGAGGTCGAGATCGAAGATCACCGACGAGCGCGAGCCGAGGGCGGCCCAGACCACGACCCGCCCGCCGCGACCCTCGCAGTCGAGGTGGCCGGCATCAACCGTGGCGCAATCGATCTCGTACCACGGAATGGCGGTTCTTCCGCCGCGCCTTGGTTCGACCCCCAGAACAAATTCACTGTCAAGAAATCGACGGCCGTGGTCGTTGAGCAGCAGCGAATTGACTCCGTAGCGGAATGGCAAGTTCATGCTCGCGGTGATGAACACATCTTCGAATCCGTCGCCGTTGATGTCTCCCGTGCTGAAGCCCCACGGCCAGTAATTCTCGGCCCCCAGCTCGTCCGAAACCTCATTCATGTTTCCATCGCCGTCGTTGCGAAAGAACGCGTTACCGAAGATGCTGTTGCCTTCCGTTTTTAAAAAGCTCTCGGGAAACTTCATGTCCGACTTGAGTTTTTCCCTGTCAGGCCCCACCGGTTCGCTCATGTCGGAATGCATATCGGTGATGAACAGGTCGAAGTCGCCGTCGTTGTCGTAATCGAACGACTTGACGCACATCGAGCCCCACGGCGTACGGGGAAAGACTTCGCGGCTTCTGCGTATGAATCGCTCGCCCCGGTCGTTCTCATAATACTCGTCCTGCCCCTGCATGTTGACGAGGTACAGGTCGGGCCATCCGTCAGAGTTCCTATCCAGCGGGCTGGCATCGCCGCACCAGCTCTCGTCGACCAGCCCCATCGCCTGGGTCACGTCTTCGAAGACGTTCCCGCCAAGATTACGGTACAGCCGGTTTTGCTCGGCGCGCTCAGGCTTGAGATGGCCGGCGAACGCATCCTTGACGCCGTCGTAATACATGTAACTGCCCTGCGGCTCGCCGCGCAAAGGTTCCATCGTGACCAGCTTCTGTTCGTCGGTGGTGTAGCGTCCCACATTGGCAACGAACAGATCGAGCTTCCCGTCGCGATCGAAATCGAAGAATACGGCGCCCGAAGAGTGCCCCGCATAATTGGTTTGGGACGACTCCGAAATGTCCGAGAACCTGCCGGTCCCGTCGTTCTCGAACAGGGCGTTGCCGCCGCGAACCGTTGTCACGTAAAGATCCGGATCGCCGTCATTGTCAATGTCGGCGAATGACGCTGCCACGCCAATACGATCGGCAAGCGACACGCGCGCTCGCGCCGTGACGTTTTCAAATCGGCCCTCTCCAAGATTGCGCCACAATTCGTTCCCGCCGACCTGGTTAACGAAATACAAGTCCTCGCGGCCGTCGAGGTCGACGTCGGCAATCGCAAGGCCGTTGCCATGATCGTAATGCCCGGCCTCGTAGTGCTTCCCGGCATCGTCGACGATCTTGTTTCGAAATCGGATGCCGCTCTCGATGCGGCGATCGACGAACCCGAAATCGTGGAAGACGCCGTAGTCGCGTGCCGCCGACAGTTGCGCTGCTTGGCGCTCTGCGAGCCAGGTGGGGTTGACCGCTTCCGGCGGGACCGATTTCCGCTCGTCGAACGTTTGCCCGACGTCGTGGGTCAGCGTTTCGATCCCTTCGTTCGTCAAGTCGTAATTCCGGCCGCGGACGCGCCCGGCAGCATCCACCAGAACCATCGTCATCGTCGCAGCGCCGCCCTGTGAATGCGCCGCATCGCCCGCCGACGGCGACGCCAGGACCTGCTCTCGAAGCCGTCGCAACGGCTCGTCCGACACCGACACAGACTGCCACAAGCTCCCCAGCGCGATGGGAATCCGCGGGACCGAGGGCCTGGCTTCTTCCCGAATACAAACCAGCCGCACTTCTCGTCGTTCGGGGAGCCGCTCGAGCGTCGCAGACAGTTGTGCCAGCCGGCCGACCTGTCCCGCGGCCACGGGTGCATTCGGCACGAAGCAGGCAATCCAGGTAAACCCATCCAGTTCGAGGCTGCTGAACGCCTTGCCGTCGGATGCGGTACCGACGAATTCCGGCATTCGCCCCAGAACCGGCAGTCGGCCTTCTGAATCGGCCGTCAGTCTCGGCGACGTCTTTGCGGTGGTCGTGCCGGGCGGCGACGACTTGGGTGTCGTCGGCTGTTCCCCGCAGCCGGCCAGCCACATCAGACTCGGCCCAACGAGCCAGCGCGCGAATCGCCCCACGCCCCATGGCGAAAGATGGGCGACTCGAATCGGCGTTGACCGCTCTGAACGCATCTGCTCCTCACTTTCGAACCGCGAGGCTCAATTCGTCGAGACGGCGATTCACCTGCCGGTTCGTCGCGCCTCTCGCTGCCAGCGTCGATAATCGGGCCATTTCTCGACAACCATATTCCCTGAAAGCGCGTGGTGCGAATAGCCGCAGAACTGATCGCCGCGAAACGCGGCCACGCGCGGCCGACCTGAGTTGAACTCCATAACATACGTTTGCTCAGGGACGGCGATTTCCTTCAGATGTTGCTCGGGCAATTCAAACGTGTAGATATAGTCGCGACTGTGGAGAATGATGCGGGCCTGGATGTTCGAGGGGAGGTGCAGCGGTGGGGAGAGGTTCAGATCGTCATCCGTTCCCAACTTGCGATCCGGTCCCGGGTCGCAGATCCTCCAATGCAGCGCATCGCCGGTCATTATGACTTCCCACGGAAGCTCGGTCGCCGTCGGTGGAGGATCTCCGCCACAACCGCACACCAAGGCAACCGAGATCCAGATTGCCCCCCTTCGGAATTCTACTTGACCCCACATCGAAAGGCGATGACTCCCGGCCCGTCGGCTGAATCCAAATTGCAAACCTTTTCAACCTTCAGGCCCGATCACCTTCGTGCGATGCCAAGGAAGCGACTCGGTGCTGTGTAATTCATATCGCCTGCCCGATTATGTGGCGAAGGCCATCTCGACGCAACCACGCAGCAGAATACCATGTCACCCCTTCGGGGCTGGTCGATTGACTGCGATGCAATTCGTCGGATAGCGTTTACATTAATCTGCAAACGCCTTGCCGTTCAAGCAGGAAACCGCACCAGAGACGGTCGCCCATAGGGAATCAGCGGGTCGGTCCTCGATCCGGCGCATCGAGCGCCGATCTTCGAATAAAGCCGCGCTAATCCCAACCGGGATTCCATAACCGAAATTCTTAATATTCGGCGAGGAATTTGCTGAATTCCCCCGCTCGCATGCTGGAATCTCGTCATGGCTGACCAACCACCGGATAGGCAGACACGAAGCACGCTCCGCCCGGAAGCGCCCTTGTTGTACCGTCGGCTGCTCTCTGGGACGGTGTTTCTGTTGCTGCTGGGGGCGGCGATCGCGTGGTTTTGGCGACCAGCGCCTGCGGGCGCGGTCATCAGCCAAGGCCGGAGATTGTTGGCCCAACAGCGCTTTACCAAAGCCCGCCAATTCGCCGAGCGACTGCTCAGCCGCGACCCGCGCTCCGTCGAGGCGCTGCTGCTTGCCGCGGAGGCGGAAGTCGGGGCCGGCCGCGTGGACGAAGCGCTCGCACTGCTGGAGCGCATCCCTGACGACGGTTCGAGTGAATCGGTTGCGGCGCGAGTCGTGGCGGCCCATCTGTTTCTCAACGAGCGGCGGGAGTTGGAAGCCACCGAAACAGAGCTTCGCCGCGCACTGAAAATGCAGCCCGACGCGGTGCCGGCACATGAAGCCCTGGCTTTCGTGCTGGGGCTCCAGTCGCGTCATTGGGAGGCTGCCCCGCATCGCCTGCATCTCCTGGCCGCCCGAAAGGGAGATGCCTCATATGAAAATGCGGGAAATGCCAACTCGCTCATCCTGATGTCGCTGGCACTCGCCGACAATGCTCTCGAAAACCCGGAACTGATCGCCGAGATGCAGAAAGCGTCACCAGATGATCCCGGTGTGCAACTGGCCGTCGCCCGCGTCGCTTACGAACTCAAGGATTTCAAGACCGCCGAGCGACTTCTCGCACAGGTCACCCAAGGTCATCCCGAACGAATGGAAGCCAATGCACGCTGGGGGCTGGTTCTGGTCGAGCTTGACGATCGTGAACGGTTCGATGCCTGGAGCCGCGGCCTCTCGCCCGGAGCGGTAAACCATCCGGGAATCTGGTACGCGCGGGCCGTCCAGGCGTTGCGCTACGGCGAGACCCCTGTCGCCATTCGCTGTCTATGGGAAACATTGCGCTGCGACCCCAATCACCAGCGCGCGTGTTACCAATTGGGGCAATCGCTCGCGGCGGTTGGGCGGAAATCCGACGCGGCGCTCTTTCTCGAACGCTCGCGCCGGCTGGAGGCCTACGTCAAGACGGCCCAGATCGCTTCCCGCCTCGAAGACGGCGCCAGTTGCCTCGAGGCGGCGCGGCAGGCCGCGACTCTCAACCTGCTTTGGGAAGCGCATGGCTGGGCCGTCGCCGCCCGCGACTTCGACGACCGCCTGGCCGACGCTGCCGATTTGGCCGCTCGATTGTGGCCTGGATTGGAGGGCCTGCCGCTCACTCGCACGGCGTCCGGCGGTCTCCCCGCCGAGGAAGTCGACCTGTCGAGCTTCCCCTTGCCTGGGTTGCTCGAGGCCGCGTCTTCGGCCGTTGCCGGTCCGGTCGCGACGGCCACGCCTCACATCCGGTTCGACGATCAGGCGTCCATCGCCGGTCTCGCGTTCGATTACGTCAACGGGGGTGATCCTCAGTCGCACGGACTGGTCAAGATGTACGAAGTCGTCGGAGGGGGCGCGGCGGTTCTCGACTTCGACCAGGATGGATGCCCCGATGTTTACTTTCCCCAGGGTTCGCATTGGCCGCCGGACGACGATCAGCGAGATCATCTCGATCAACTCTTCCGAAACCGGCATGGTCTCGGTTTCGAAAACGTCACCGCGCTCGCCGGCATCGTCGAGCCGGGCTTCGGACAGGGAGCCGCCGTGGGAGACCTCGACAGCGACGGATTCCCGGATCTCTACGTCGCGAATATCGGGGGGAACCGGTTATTCATCAACAACGGCGATGGCACGTTTCGGGACGCGACAGGCGCGACGGGAACTGCCGGAAATCGTTACACGACGAGCGCGCTGATTGCCGACGTCAACGGCGACGCATGGCCCGACATTTTCGCCGTCAACTACCTCGAGGGAGACGACCTATTCACCCGCGTCTGCGGCGACGCCACGGGCTATGCAGGCTCGTGCCTGCCGCAACTGTTCGATGCCGCGAAAAGCCAGTTCTACCTGAGCCGCGGCGATGGTCACTTTGACGATGTTTCGGCGGAATCGGGAATTGACAGCGTCGCCGGCAAGGGGCTGGGCGTCGTGGGCTTCGACGCCGACGGTTCGGGACGGCCCAGCGTGTTCGTCGCCAACGACGTCGGCCCGAATTTTCTGTTCGTCAACCAGGCGCGTTCCGGCCTCTGTCCGCGATTTTTCGAACAGGGCCTGTCCGCCGGCGTCGCGATGAATCGAAACGGGCAGTTCGAATCCAGCATGGGAGTCGCTGCGGGAGATTCCGACGGGGACGGATTGCTCGACCTGTTCGTCACGAATTTCGACGAAGAGACCAATACCCTGTACCGGCAGACCCAACCGGGGCAGTTCGTCGACTTTACGGTGGCTTCGCGGCTCGACCGCAAACGGCAGCCATACGTCGGCTGGGGGGCGCAGTTTCTCGACGCCGACCTTGACGGTTTTCCCGACCTGCTGCTGACCAACGGCCACGTCAACGACTTGCGGCGTCAGGGCAAGCCGTTTCGGATGCCGGCGCAATTCTTCCGCAACTTGGGCAATGGACGATTCGACGAAATCGCCGCCGACGCGTTGGGCCCCTTCTTCGATAAGGCGCTGTTGGGTCGCGGCGTGGCGCGGCTCGATTGGAACCTCGACGGCCGGGAAGATGCGATCGTCACGCACCTCGACGCCCCCGCGGCGCTGCTGACGAACATCTCGGCTGCGCGGGGCCATTATGCGGCGTTCGAGCTTCGCGGGGTCCGTTCGAATCGGGATGCGATTGGAGCGATGGTCCGCATCGTCGCCTCCGGCCGAACGTTCGTCCGACAACTGGTTGCGGGGGACGGCAACCAGGTCAGCAACCAGCGCCGGCTCGTCTTCGGACTCGGCGAGACTGATACCATCGACGAGATCGTTTTGCGCTGGCCGTCTGGAGAAGAACAGACGTTTTTCAACCTGCCGGTCGATACCGTCTGGATCTGCGTCGAAGGGCGCTCGCCCTTGAGGGGCGATTCGCAATCCGGCCCCCCTCGCTCAACGGCCGCCGGGTAGCAAAGGTCACAAGGGACTGAAAACGTTGGATTTTGTGAACTGCGGTTAAGATTCGGACAGATCTCCGAAAAAAGGATTCTGGGATGACAGGGTGCATCCGTTAAGCGGGGGTAGTCACGAGGCGAGAGTCAAGGAATTCCAGAAGGAGTGCCATCGTCCGTTGAGATCGTGAGCCCGTAGGGCGGTGATGGCCAAGGCACCGTGCTCAGTCCAGTGCATGCCGGGGCCTTTCAAGCGCACGCCAACTAACACTACAGCGCACTTTGCGCACAAATCGTTTTGGGATATGACTCTGCCGTGAGCGTCGTTGGACGACGGTTTCTCAGGGGAGAGTCAAGGATGACAGAGCAGCAGATCCGCAGTTTGGGTGGTGAATTGGCGAGGTTTCTTTCAG
>SIAF01000164.1 GCA_009691905.1 Planctomycetaceae bacterium
GGGGCCGACGGGACGATGTATCCCCTCTCGAAAACGCGGTTTGCCGATATTCGCGACGGTTCGTCCAATACGCTGATGCTTGCCGAAACCAAGGAACAAAAGTCGTCGGTGTGGATGGACGGCACCACCGCGGCGGTCTGCTCGCGGTGGTTTGCATTGATTCCGCCGACCTATTCGGGCAATACCGTCGCCATTAATTACAAACCGTACTTCGATTACACGGCGGTCGATCCCTCGGAATTCGGCTCGATCAAATCGGAGTACGGACCTTCGAGCAACCACACGGGGGGGGCGCACCATCTGCTGGGAGACGGGTCGGTTCGTTTTCTGTCTGAGAACCTGAACGTGGGCACCTACGACGCCTTGACCACGCGCGCCAGCGGCGACATCCCGGGTGAGTTCTAACCCGGATTTTTCACGTAGGGTGGGACCAGCTCGCGCAGCGTGCGCAGGCCCACCATTCGGGTCGCACCGCATCGGAACCCGCATGGTGGGCCTGCGCAAGCCGCTCGATTGCGACACGACGCGTTGTCTAGTTCGAGAGTGTTTTCAGAAAACGAAGGCCCATAGTAGTTCTCGGCCTGCTGGTCCCACCCTACATCAGGGTGAACAATCCGGCATAACCCGCGTTCCTCAGGGAAAGGAGCCTGCCATGCGTTTCCCGTTCGTCCTGATTGCCATCGGCCTGGCGATTTTGCAGTTCGCGCCGACAATGCCCGCGACGCATGCCGCAGAACCCGTCGATGCCGTTCAGGGAAACTGGGTCGGCGATTGGAAATTGGATGACGGCGGCGGCGGCAAGCAGACGGCCCAGATCGTGGCTCTCGGGAACGGCGAGTATCAGGGGGCGTTCACGGCTTACGATGGCAGCGAACAGCAGAACGAGACGTTTCGCTTTGTGATCAGCGGCACGGCGGCCGCCAACGACAAAGTCGAGTTTGCGACAACAATCAACCTCGGAGAGAAACTGGGGACGTTCGATTGGAAGGCCCAAGCCCACGCGGGCAAGCTGGTAGGACGCTACACAAACAAGAAGAACTACACCGGCGGGTTTACGCTGAAACGAACCGAACTGTCGAATGAGGCGGTCGGGACCAAACCCCTGCCCGGCGCGATCGTCCTGTTCGACGGCAGCAATCTTGATCGGTGGTCGGCCCCGCGCAACCGCCCGACCCGTTGGAAATCGGCCGATGGGGTTGTGCGGGTTGACTCTGAGATGGTCGACGGCAAACCGGTCCTGACGAATCTCGTCAGTCGCGAGCATTTCCGCGATGCGCAAATCCACCTCGAATACCGCACGCCGTATCTGCCCGCTGCGCGGGGCCTCGAACGGGGCAACAGCGGTCTGTTCGTACAGGGGCGTTACGAAATTCAGATTCTCGATAGCTTCGGTCAGCCGCGCGTTCGCAACAGTTTCGGCGAACTGGCCGACGACGACTCGGCCGGTGCGATTTTCAAGCACACCGCGCCACGCGAGAACGCGACTTTCCCCCCCGGCGAATGGCAGGCGTTCGACATCACGTTTGAGTCGGCAAAGCTCGACGCCGCGGGCAAGCTCAAAGAGCCGGCGTATTTGACGGTTCGGCACAACGGCGCACTGATTCACGATCGTGTGAAAGTCTCGAAGCCGACGCCGGGGGCGCCCCTTCAGGATCTGACCGAGCCGGGGGGCCTGATTCTCGAGAACGGCGGCCAGCCGGTCGAATTCCGAAATATCTGGCTCGTGCGACTGGATGCAGGGCAGAACTGACGCGCGGTCATGCTCATGCGAGTCGCAGGTTGGCACGGCGGCCGGCGCCGGTGCCGATCCGCTCATTGCTGAGAGTCCTTTCCTGGGGCAGCCTCGAACACAACGCGTCACGCCATGATTCTTCGCTGTGCGATCGTCGTCGGGAAGGGGAGTTCGCGCAAGGGCCGTGAATCGGCGGCTGCGGTCCGGGTTTGAATGTCCCGGATTCGTATCCTAAACTGCGGCCGTCAGACCTTTGAGATCGAGGACTCGTCTCCATGAAATCCTGTGTGCCGCTCCCTTTCGCCATGGCGCTGTTCCTGATGACTGCCCCGCTCGCCGTGGCCGGCGACCCGCCGGTGGCGCCCGTCAAGCCGGTGACCGACGATTATCACGGCACGCCGGTCGTCGATCCTTATCGCTATATGGAGAACTTCAAAGATCCAGAAGTTCAAAAGTGGGTCGACGGGCAGGCCGAGTATGCGGCACAGCGGCTGCGTTCGATTCCGTCGCGAGATGCGTTTCTCAAGCGCATCGCCGAACTCGATGCCGGTGCGCCGTATATGATTTTTGGCGTGACGCGACTGCCTGACGGCCGTCTGTTTTACATGAAGCAGCTCGCGGCCGAAAACGTGGCGAAAGTCTACGTCCGCGACGGTACCAACTGTAAAGAACGGCTGCTGATCGACCCGGACACGTTTCCCAAACACGATCCGGCCGAGCATTTTGCCTTGAGCTTCTACCGCGTCTCGCCCGACGGTCAACAGGTCATCTACGGCTTTGCCGCCTCCGGGTCAGAACAGACAACGCTCAAGGTGTTCGACCTGGCCACGGACCGCGACTTGCCCGAGGCGATCGATCGCATCGAGGCCGAATACGCACCCCCCTATTGGCTGCCGGACGGGGAATCGTTCGTCTACGGGCGGCGGCGCCAAATCGCTGCCGACGCGCCGGCAACCGACGGGTACAAATTCACCCGGGCTTTCCGGCATGAACTGGGGGCCGATGTCGACAAAGACTCAATTGTCTTTGCCGAAGGGGCCGGTGGTTCGCCGGCGATGGCCGAAATGGATTTTCCGGCGGTGATCGTGCCGATCGGGTCGGAATGGGCCGTTGGTCAGATCAAACACGGCGACGAGACCGACATCACGATCTATGCCAAGACGCTGGCGGCATTGTGCACGTCACGGGTGCAATGGACGAAAGTTTGCGATCGTTCCGATCAGGTGACGGCGTTTGCCGTTCGCGGCGATGATATTTATCTGCTCACCGCACAGGATGCGCCGCGGTTCAAGGTCGTCCGTACCTCGCTGGCGAAGCCTGATTTCGGCTCGTCAACTGTTGTCGTTCCGCCGGGCCGATACGTCGTCGAGTCGCTCGCGGTGGCTCAGGATGCGCTGTACGTCGGGATTCTCGACGGAGTCCGCAACAAAATTCTGCGAGTGCCGTTCACCGGGCCAGCCAAACCTGAGGCGATGTCGCTTCCGGCCGACGAGCCGTCGGGTCGCTTCAGCGCGATTCGCGCCGACCAGCCGGGACTGTTCGTCCGCACGTTTTCGTGGACCAGGGAGGGGCGGCTTTACGAATATGACCCGGTCACAAAACAGCTTTCCGACACGAGGCTGGTCCCCCGCGGAAAGTTCGATGCGCCCGACTGGCTCACGTCGACCGAGGTGATGGTCTCCAGCCACGATCGCGTCAAGGTTCCGCTATCGATCGTTTACCGCAAGGATCTGCGGCGCGACGGTTCGAACCCAACCGTGCTGAGCGGCTACGGAGCCTACGGTCACACCGATTCAATGCACTTTGACCCGACCGACCTCGCCTGGCTCGAGCGGGGCGGGGTGCTGGCGACGGCGCACGTCCGCGGCAGCGGCGCCTTCGGCAAGGAGTGGCACCACGCCGGTCGCC
Source organism: Planctomycetaceae bacterium (assembly GCA_009691905.1). Taxonomy (GTDB): domain Bacteria; phylum Planctomycetota; class Planctomycetia; order Planctomycetales; family Planctomycetaceae; genus SIAF01. Next base: position 3,641 of record SIAF01000164.1, read on the forward strand.
GCCGGACGAAGCCCAACACCTGGAAAGACTTCATCGCCTGCGCCGAATTTCTCGTGAAAGAAAAATACACCACGCCGGCCAAGCTCGCGGGCGAGGGGGGGAGTGCCGGCGGGATTCTCATCGGCCGGGCGATCACCGAGCGGCCCGACCTGTTCGCTGCGGCCCACATTGCCGTGGGCTGCACCGACATGCTGCGGTTCGAGACGACGATGAACGGTCCGCCCAACATCCCCGAGTTCGGGACCGTCACGAAGGCCGACGAGTTCGGGTGGCTGCTGGCGATGAGCACGTTTCACCAGATTCACGATGGCGTAAAGTATCCCGGAGTCATTTTGACGCATGGCGTGAACGATCCGCGCGTCGAGCCGTGGGAGTCGGCCAAAGCAACGGCTCGGTTGCAGGCGGCAACCGCCAGCGGCCGGCCGGTTTTGTTCCGCGTCGACCGCCAGGCCGGTCACGGGATCGGCTCGACGAAACAGCAGCGACACGAAGAGCAAGCTGACGTCTGGGCATTCATGCTATGGCAGTTCGGCGAAAGGGCGTTTCAGCCGAATGAGTGAGGCGGGCCGACCCGATCGACCGCGGCGGGAGGCGACGCCCGATCGGGCGATTGACGCGCGGCGACTTGCCTCTTATGACTACGCCGTACACGACCTTGAGCCTTCACTGATGGACCATCCTGCCGAGTTCGCGAACCAGGGCATTACGGACGATGACCGAAATCTGCAAGACCGGCCGACTTGTAATGCACGCGCACTATGAGCGGTTGGCCGACATGGCCTGTTCGAGCCATGCCCGCGGGCGCGCCCCGGCCGGAATCGACGAGCGCGACATTACGCTGGCCCGGCTGTACAGTCACGCCTTTCGCGGACAGGTGATCGGCGCCTTTCACGCCACGCGCGAGGCGCTGAAGGCCGAGCAAACAACCGATCCGCTGGCGCAGGCGCACATCGCCCGCGCGACAGAATTGCTGACCGACCTCGCCAATCGATCGATGGATTCGGTCGGCGACGACGCGCGGGCCTTGATCTCGACATTCCACCATTATTGCACCCACGTGGCGCGGGTCGTCGACGCGCTCGATGCGGCGTGCGCGCTGACTCGATCGGCCTCACTGACTCGCGTGACCGACCTGTTTGTCGGCCACATGCAGGCGATCACGGCCGAAAACGGAATTCATCTGACGCGCGATACCGGTGCGCCCGAGCAGGGGAGTTTCGTCGTCCCCAGTCTGGGGATTACCATTGTGCCGCTGGTGTACGGCGACCATCACTCATGGAACCTGGCCTGGCTGGACGGACAGCGTTCAGATGTCCCCTTCCACCTGCATCGCGAGGGGGTTGAAATTCACCTGGGATTCGAACCGCTGCACGGCTGGACCGTGCTCGGCGACGCGAAGGCCGAGTTGACCGAAGGCTACGCGATGCCGATCCCGCCCAATACGAGACACGGCTACACGAACATCGGCAGTCAGACGCACAATGTCCCGTTCATCTTCGGGTCGCTGACCTGCGGCGGCTGGGGTGTGTTCCTCGACGTCGAGCCGCAGCCGATTGAATTGGAACGCCTCGAAACGACCTCGGTTTTCAGCCACAAAATGAACCACACGGTCCATCTCGTGCGTGAAATCGGCAAAGCGGCCGCGAAATTCGCGGCGGTGCGCTATCCGCTGATTCCAGCCGAGGCGACCGACCGCGATGGCGTGGGTGGGTTGGAACTCTCGATTGCCCGCGTCACGTCGCGCGGGCTGGAACTGCGTCCCGATCGGTTCTGCGCCGTCTCGGTCGTTCGGGGCCGCGGCGTGGTGGCAATGGCGGGCGAAGAACGGGAGATTTCGGCCCACGATCACTTCGGCATCCCGGCGGGGGTGACGGCCACGTTGCGGGAAACCGGCACCGAGCCGCTGGTCGTGCTGGATGCCATTTTGAAGCCGGCGCGCAAAAACACTTATTGAACCTGCAATAGAAGCCATTGCGTTTTGCAACGTCCGTTTAGCCGCGAGCCGCAGGCGAGTCGTCTGCAAGAAAAGGCCTGCCATGAACCATCCAGTTTTCCGTTCGCTCGATCACGTCGCCATCGTCGTCCCCGATACCGAAGCGGCGCTGGCGGTGTGGCGCGACCTGGTCGGCCTGGAAGTGCTGTACAGCGAAGTCGTGAACAACGGAACGACTCGGCTGACGCATCTCGACCTGGGAAATACGCACTTGCAGCTTGTCGAGCCGTTGACGGCCGATCATCCGCTGCAGGCATGGTTGAAGCAGAACGGCAGCGGGCTGCACCACTTGTGTCTGCGCGTCGACGACGTGGGGCAGGCCTTCGTCGAACTGCCGCAACTGGGTCTGCCGGTGGCCCCCGCAATCCATCAGGGAACGCAGGGGAAACGGGCGCTGTTTCTCGACAAGAGCGCCGCGCCGGGGGTGCAGTTGGAAGTGACGGGAAAATAACGGGTCTTGCCCGGCATTGATCCCACTTTGCCGCCGCGATACTCTGGCGACGAACCTGATTTCTACAACCAATTGGAGCCTTCATGCGTCGCAATCGTCTGCGGGAGTTGCTGTCTGCCGATCAACCGAGCCTGGCGACGCACATTCACAGCTCGTGGCCGTCGATCGTCGAGCTGGTCGGGCATTCGGGGATGTTCGACTACGTCGAATTCGTCGGCGAATACGCCCCCTACGACCTGTACGCTCTCGAAAACATCGGCCGCGCGGTCGATTTGTTCCCGCACATGACGGCGATGATGAAAATCGAGCAGGAGCCGCGCACGTACTGGACGATCCGCTCGATCGGCTCGGGCATTCAGAACGTGCTGTTTGCCGATCCCCGCACGAAGGCCGACGTTGAAGAATGCGTACGGGCGGTACGGGCCGACTCGCCGCAGGGGGGCGGGCGGCACGGCGTCGGCATGCGGCGCGACGTCGGGTTTGTGCTCGAATGCGGTTCGCCGGCATTCGAGCAGGCGCTGGGCGATGCCGTCATCGCGCTGATGATCGAAAAGGCCTCGGCAGTCGAAAACCTCGAGTCGCTGCTGTCGGTGAAGGGGGTCGACATGGTGCAGTTCGGCCCCGCCGACTACTCGATGAGCCTTGGCCTGACCGGCCAGTGGAGCCACCCCAAAGTCCGCGAGGCCGAAAAGTACGTCATCGAAACCGCCCTCAAAATGGGGGTTGCTCCGCGGGCCGAAATTTCGCACCCCGACGAGTGCGCCCGCTACTTCGACATGGGGGTCAAGCACTTCTGCATCGGCACCGACGTGAGCGTGCTGTTCAACTGGTTTCGCGAGGCGGGTAAGGCAATGAACCAGTTGCTCAAGCGCGAGCCCCCCTCGTCGGGTCAGGGAGCGGGAACCGGGTATCGGGCGTAAGAACCAAACGATCGAATTCACAGCCGAACGAGTTGTTCCGAACTTTCGGAGGATCGACATGCCGTTGCAGTCAAATGACGCCAACGTAATCCCCAACCACGGCAACGTGCGCATTCCGAAGAGTGGCCGGTACTTCGCCACATTGTTGATGCTGGCCGTTGCGGCGATCACCTGCCGTGCGGCGCTGTCTCAATCGGACGAAGCAAAACCGAAGGTCGCTTTCGGTGCTCGAAAGCCCACGGCGGTTGCGGCAAACGCCCCGCAGTACAACGAGCAGGGAGATTTGAAACGCCCCACCGATTTTGAGACTTGGGTGTTCGTGGGGGCCAATCTGGGTATCGAATATCGCGACGATGCAACCGAGGCGCCGCCCAAGGCCGAGGCCGAAAAGAAGACGGACGTTAAACCGGTTTACAGCGGAAATTTTCACAACGTTTACATCAACCCCGAAGCGTACGAAACGTACGTTCGAACGGGAAAATTTCCCGATCGAACGATGTTCGTGCTGGATATCTACAAGGCCGAGGCGGGTAAGCCGAAGGATGTTGTTGCCGAGGGACGATTTCCCGGCAAGGCCTCGGGTATTGCCGTCGCAGTCAAGAACAAGTCCCGTCCCGATGGCTCTAAAACCGAATGGGCCTACTACGACTTCGGGCTGGAGGAACCGTCGGCGAAGGCCTTTCCGAACAACAAATGTTACGACTGCCATTTGCAGCATGCCGACGACGATTGCGTCTGGGTACAGTTCTACCCGACGCTGCTCAAGGCCCGCGACGCTCGCGAAAAGCGAGCAGCAGGCGGCGGCAAGTGACGTGGCCGTTCTTTAAACGATTAAGTCTTTCAGTGTCCGCGAGAGATTTGCGCCCCCAATTCACGCGGTGACGCATAAATCGCTGTGCGAGTGCGAGTCTGACGGCGCTGAAACGCATGTGGCGACGCGAGTTTCTCTTATGACCGAAGAAGAGGCCAACCACGAATAACTCGAATCATACGAATAAAGGAAAGTAGCGCGCTTTTGGACGGATACTCGCCGGTCAATCTTCATTCGTTCGATTCGTAAGATTCGTGGTTCTCTTCTTTGGTTACGGCCGAAGGCCGCGCCGGGTTGTCAACCCCGCTACACCTTGAGAAACACGCGCTTGCGGTACAGGAAGTACAAAAAGCCCCACTCGATGGCCACGATGGTGATCGCCAGCCACAGTTTCTGAACCTGGGGACCGAGCGGCTGGATCAGCCCGCCGATCAGAAAATTCGCCGTGAAGTCGAAGTCGATGAACTTTTCGGACATATAGATCAGAATCGAATTCACTCCGATCACGACGAACGGGAAGGCCCAGCGCTTGAAGTTCCAGACGTCGATCACGACGTAGAACAGCGCCAAAAGGAGAAGGCTCCAACCACCGGCGATGAGCGCGAACGAGCTGGTCCACAAGTTTTTGTTGATAGGAAAAACCTCGCCCCACAAAGTTCCGACCGCGAGGCTCGCCAGCCCGCCTGCCGCCAGCAGCAACCCTTTGCGGAACCCCGTCAAACCGGGGCGATCGCTGCGCAAAAGTGTCCCGGCGAACACTCCCAACAGGGCCGTGGCGATCGCGGGAATCGTCGAGAACAAACCCTCGGGGTCGTGGTTTCCCAGGTACAGCCGGCCGGGAATCAGGTGCCGGTCGACGTAGCCCGCGAGACTGCCCTCCTGGGTGAGATTCCCCGCACCGAAACCGGGAACGGGGATCAGCATCATCGCGGCCCAATAGACCAGCAGCAGCCCCGCGAACCACACGATCTGGCCGCGCAGCCGGGTGTGCAGCACAATCAGGCCGGCAAACATCGAGGCCAGCCCGATCCGCCCCAGGACGCTGGGAAACCGGGTCTCGGCCAGGCTTTTCTGGAACAGGCCGTTGTTGTAGATGATTCCCAGCATGACCAGAATCAGTCCGCGGCGGACGACTTGCAGCACAAGTTGTTTCCGGTCGGCCCCCTGTTCGCGGCGACGGGTCAGCGAGAACGGCATCGCCACCCCGGCCATGAACAGGAACAAGGGGAAAATCAGGTCATAAAACACGAACCCGTCCCACTTGACGTGAACCAGTTGCTGCGAAGCCCACACCGCCGCCGACCAGCCGGTCAGCTCAGCGAGGGCCTTGATGATGTTTTCGCCCCCCATGATCCAGAACATGTCGAAGCCGCGCAGCGCATCCAGCGACATCAAGCGCGGCGATGCTGCGGGGGTGATGGCAAGCGGCGCGGGGGCCGCGGCGTCGTCGACAGAGTTCATGGTGTTCCTGGTGTCCCGGTTTCGAAGTGATGCTGGGCGAAATGATGTAGAACGATTCCGGCGGCGACCGCCACATTGAGCGAGTCGACCCCTTGAGCCATAGGGAGCGTCACGCGGCGCCGGCACAGACGAATCAGGTCGGCCGGCAATCCCGCCGATTCGTTGCCGAATAGCAATGCCATTGGGCCGGTGCTGCATCTGGCTGAGACCAGCGATTCGGCGCAAGGGTCAAGGACTGCGGCAACGGTTTCGACCTCGTGCTCGTGGAGGCTTGCCAGAACTGAATGCCAATCGTCGGTCTGGACGAGAGGCAGTTGCAGCACCGAACCCATCGACGTCCGCAGCACGCGACGGGAATAGGGATCGGTGCCCGATCGGCCGACGACGATTCCTGCGGCGCCGAACGCGGCGGCGGTGCGGATGATCGTCCCCAGGTTCTCCGGATCGCGGATCTCGGGGCACAGCACCAGCAGCACGCGTTTCTGCTTCGTCATCGCCTGCAGCAGCGTTTCGAGGCTCGTTTCCGGCGGCCGGGCGCCGCACGCCAGCAGGCCGCGATGGAACTGAAAGCCGACCAGTCCCGAGATCACTGCCGTCGACGTGATGTAAATCGGCAAGGCGGCGGGCAGTTCGTCGACGAGGCGTTGCCGCCCCGCAGCATTGCACAGAATGGACTGGGCGCGGCAGGGGCTCTCGAGCAGCCGCCGCACCAGTTTTTCGCCTTCGGCAATGAACATCGTCGAAGGGAGTGAGGCGGACCGTTTGAGGTCGCGATACGGATCGAGTCGCGGGTCGAGCGGCGAATCGATCAAAAACTCAGGCATTTCGATCCCATCGATCAAAGACGATCATCGCGAGGGGTCGTTCCGTACCTGCTCGAAGGCGATCACGAACGACCGGCCTGGCGACGCTCAGGTCAGGGTATCAGGGGATCGCGATATGCGACAGGTTACCCGTTCGGCTGACTTCGGGGGGGTCTCGAATTGACCCACCTGAATCAGGTACGGCCTCCAGTTGCCGAGAACCAAGTGGCGTAAACTTTGCGAGTACCCACATACACAACGCATGGCTCCGAGACGCCTCACGCGGAGCGATGAGGCCTACATTAATGTAGTCATCATCGCTCCGCGTGATGAGTGCGAACGCCCACGAGCACTGACAGGGTAATCGCATAGACATGACGCGACCCAGCATGAGACATTTGCGAGCCGCATGCTACTTAAAGTTGAGGGTTCTCGATCGTCGCACGAAATCGGTGGCCCTACGGCACGGGGCTCGCCAAAAACGTCTCTCGCATTGTCGCGCGGGATATAAAGCGGTCGCTTTGCGCGGGTACAAGTTCTCTATTTGCGTTTGCGGGTTGCTGCTAGAATCCCGCCGCCGACGAGTGGCCATTGAAGCAAATTGCGGTTTGACGCGACGTCCCGGGCGTTGGTCCCGCAGTTTGTTTGGTTCGACTCTCAGGCATCTCGCGTGAGGGGGTGATTGAGCGATGAAGGTTCTTCTGCCGGTCATTTCCTGGTTGGCGGCTTTGGTGGTGGTGCTGTTGCGGTTGACCTGCCGCTATCGCCGATTCGGCGACCCGCGCGCCGAGTTGCGTCTGGCGTCGCGGCCCTATGTGTATTCGATTCTACACGCGCATCAGATCGCGGCGATCATCGACGGTGAACGGGGAACGGGGGCGATGGTCTCGCGCTCGAAGGATGGCGGCTTGATCGTCCCCAGCCTGCTGGCCCGGGGGATCGTCCCGATTCGCGGTTCGTCCAGCCGGAAGGGGCACGATAAAGGGGGCATGACCGCGTTCAATGCCCTGGTCGGGCACGTCCGCTGTGGTCGGCCCGCCTATCTGGCGGTCGATGGTCCTCGCGGGCCGCGCAACCGAATTCATAAAGGCATTGCGCTGCTCTCGCAGTTGACGGGTGCCGCAGTCCTCAATATCGTTCCTTTGCCGTCGCGTCGCTGGATTTTGAGCGGTACCTGGGATCGTCTGCAGATTCCCAAGCCGTTCACCACGATCAACGCCTATTTCGGCGAACCGGTGTATCCGCGCGAGGGAGAAGACGTCGAGTCGTACCGCGAACGCATCGAGCAGGCGCTCAACGACTTGGAGCGGCTGCACGATCCGCTCGAAGCCCGGCAGAAGCCGATTGCAGCGGCACCGGCGCGCGATTTGATTCCGACAATCGCCAGCGGTCAGAGTCTCGCCTGATGGCAAACGCCTTCGAGCGTCGCCGGGATGATTCATAGCCGTGGCACGATCCGCCGTTCACTTATTGGCATCGAGCGCCATCTGGTGAAAGCAGTGCGTGATCTGGTCCTGGTTCTTCAGCAGCCAGTCGATTCCCGGCTCGTGGTGCATCGCCTTGTGAATGGCCTTCGAGGTGGCCGCGCGGTGCGTTTCGAACAAAACCTTGAAATCGACTTTCTCGTCGACCACGCTGGGGTCGAGCCAGACCGACACGATAATTCCCAGTTCGTCGACCCTGGCCTTGGGAATATCGCCGGCCCGCACGGCATCGAGAACGCCGTTGGCGATTGCCGCCTGGACCGTGCCCATCAGGATATTGGTGTACCGCGTGTCGCTGACAGTGACCTTGCTGACCATCAGCGTGACGGGCCGCACCTGCACGTCACAGTTGAGAATCGCGAAGACGCGCGAGTGCCCCTTGGTCTGGTCTCCCAGCAGGTTGGCAATGGCGTAGCCCACCGGGCCGTCCAGTTCGCCGATAACGACTTCGGGTTCGGCGGCCGACCAGCCCTGTTCGGCTTCGACCAGGGCTTCGCCGGTCCGCAGGACAATGCGACCGACTGTTTTTTTCTTTGTGCGTTTCTTGGCCATCTCGAGCTTTCTGTGTCATGTCAGAACGGAGGAACAACCGTCAGGAACGGGCTGCCTCACCGGGAGTGTCGGGCGAATGGTGCGGAAGCCGGCGGGCCATCATGCCGAGCATCACCAGCGACCAGCCGTTGTGTGGTCAAATGCCGGCGGCACGCGCCGTCGAATCGCCGAAGCGGGGCAGTTCCGGTACGCCCATTCGATCGGCCATGCTCAGAAACAGGTTGCTCATCGGCTGCGAACCCAGTTTTGAAAAGCGGCCGGGGTTCAGGCTCGCCCCGCCGCCGCCGGCGAGAATGACCGGCAGGTTCGAGTGCGTGTGGCGGTTGCCGTCGGCGTTGCCGCCGCCGTAGACGATCATCGAATTGTCGAGCAGCGAGCGGCCATCGACGTCTTTAGTCTCGTCGAGCTTTTTGAGGAACGCGGCAAGCTGCCCGACGTACCAGCGATCGATGTCGGAGATTTTGTCCATCACCTCCTGCTTGTCCTGATGATGCGACAGGTTGTGATGCCCTTCGGGAACTTTGATGTCGGGGAACGCGCGATTGCTGCCGTCGTGGGCGAGCAACAGCGTCGCCACGCGGGTCGAGTCGGTCTGGAACGCCAGGTGCATCATGCCGAACATCAATTGCACGTGCTCTTCGTAGCTGGCGGGGACTCCGGTGGGAGTCGCCTGAGCCGGGTCGGGGGTTTCGCCGAAGCGCTCGGCACGCTCGATCCGGGTTTCGATTTCACGCACTCCGGCCAGATACTCGTCGAGCTTCAGTTTGTCGCGGCTGCCGAGTTGCTTTTCGAGCGAACGGGCGTCGTCGAGGACGAAGTCGAGAATCGAACGCTGCTGCGCCCTGCGCGACTTCAGGTTCTCGCGGCGTTCGCCCGGCGCCCCGGCGCCGAACAGTCGCTCGAACACGAGCCGCGGGTTGGGCTCGGGGGAGACCGGCGTCGTGGGAGACTTCCAGGCGAGGTTGAACTGATAGGCGCACGAGTAGCCCGAATCGCAATTGCCCGATTTGCGCACGGCATCGCACGAGAGTTCGAGCGAGGGAAACCGCGTCAGGTGGCCGACTTCGTTGGCCACGACCTGGTCGATCGAAACGCCGGCATGAATATCGGAGCCGGCGGTCTTCTTGACTCGAACGCCGGTGAGAAACGTGCCATTGGCGCGGGCGTGATCGCCCGGCCCATCCGGCCCGGCGGTGGCGTGAACGTGATCCATCCCACCCAGAACCTGAATCTGCGATTTGAGCGACTCAAGCGGCTGCATCGTCCGACCGAACTCGAACTCGGTCCCTTCGCCGGTCGGCCACCAGGTTGGTTGAATCACACCGTTGGGGATGTAAACAAACGCCATCCGCAGCGGCGCGCCGGTCGCAGTCGTCGCGAGGGGGACCGCCGCTTCCTGTGCCGCCAGCAGCCGCGTGGGAAGTAGCGATTCGAATGCGGGGAGCGCCAGGCAGGCCCCCAACCCCCGCAGGAAATGCCGCCGGCTGAAACTGGCGCGGCGCTGGGCCGCGGTGAGTTCGTTGCTGTTTGTTTGTTGCGGCATGTGGTTTTTTCAGATCAATCGCGATGCGGACCCGAACCGGCTATGGGACTCACTTAGTTTATCGACAAACGATGACGCTCGGCAAGAGCGTCGCCGCTAAGTTGACACGCGGAAATAATTGAGCAGGCGAGCGGGGGGCGTGAGCCCCCTGAAGCTTCATAGAGCACACAGCGCCGCCTTGTTACTTTGCCGGTCCGCCGATCGAAAAACGGATCACAAGCGAGGACGCTTATGTTACGTTGCCTCCTGCCGGCGCGGGACGGAAGACCGGGTGCGCGACGCGCTTTGTGAATTACGTGACTGAACGGGAGTACGTGCGGTAGCCGGTCATTCGGGCAGCACGGCGGCTCCAGAACGTATCCAGTGGACGGGAGTCGGACAGCAGGTCAGCCGACAGTTGCAATAGAGCCTCGACTC
>SIAF01000165.1 GCA_009691905.1 Planctomycetaceae bacterium
ACCAACCTCCGCATCGGCCAACAGCCGCTGCTTTCGGAGCTCGAATCGCCGTTCCATCGTGCATCTCCTTAAAGGAAATCCATTTCCCGCAAGGGGTCTCTATAAAACAGGTTGCAACTCGTCAAGTACAATCGACAGTAGAACTACTAACTCCGGGGTCGAGCCCGAACGCCGCCACAAGGCAGCGATGCGCCTCGTCTCCGCGGTCCAGCTCGATGACGGTCGAAATGCAGACTTCGCTGGTGCTGATCATCCGCACGTTGATCGACGCATCGGACAGCGCCCGGAACATCTTTTCGCCGACGCCGGTGTGCGTCCGCAGGCCGATCCCCCGCACCGACAGCTTGGCGATGTCGCGCTCGTGGCTCAGTTCGACGTCGGGCCACTGCACGATCGCCTGTCTCGTCGCCGCCAGGCTGCGCTCGAGCGTCTCGCGCGGCACCGTGAACGAGATGTGTGAATGTCCGCTGCGGCCCACGTTCTGGACGATCATGTCGACCATCACTCCCGCCTCGGCGTTCTCGGCGAAAACCACCGCCGCCACCCCCGGCACATCGGGCAGATTTCGCAAGGTGACCAGTGCCTGATCGCGGTCGAACTGCACTTCGCTGACGACGATATCTTCCATATTGGCCAGCCGGCTGACGACGTCCCGCGCTCGTTCGTCGCGCGCGCGGTCCGATTCGTCGTCGTCATCGAGCTGGGTCACTCCCACGGGGGGCAGAGCCGGCTGCTCGCGGTGCAGGTCGAACCCACGGTGGACGGCCGCCAGCGCGGTCTGCGCCTGATTGCGGTCGACCAGTACCGAGATTTTGATGTCGCTGGTGGTGATCATGCCGATATTGACCCCCGCCTCGGCCAGCGACGAGAACATCTGGGCGGCGACCCCCGTGTGGGTCTGCATGCCGCTGCCTACCACCGAGACCTTCGCCAGGTTCGTACCGTGCTGCACGCTGCCTGCGCCGAGTTGTTCGACCGCCTGTTGGGCGGCGGTCAGCGTTTCGGCCAGTTCATCCTGCGGGACGGTGAACGAGACGTTGGCCAGACCCTTGGCCCCCACATTCTGAACGACCATGTCGATGGGAATTTTGCGCTGGCTCATTTGCGTGAAGATCAGATTCATCACCCCCGGCCGGTCGGGAATATCCCACAGGCTGACGCGGACCTCGTCGTTCGCGAGGGCTGCCCCGGTGACGACGCTCGCCTCGTTGCCTTCGGGGGCGATCAGCGTCCCCTCACCATCGGAGTAGGCCGGGCGGACGAGAACCGGCACGCGGTACTTCTTGGCGAACTCGATCGATCGCGAGTGCATGACCCCCGCCCCGAGGCTGGCCAGTTCGAGCAAATCGTCGTAGGCGATATGCGGAATCTTGCGCGCGTCCTTGACGAGCCGCGGGTCGGTGGTGAACACCCCTTCGACGTCGGTATAGATTTCGCAGACGCTGGCCTTGAGGACGGCCGCCAGCGCGACGGCCGTCGTATCGCTTCCGCCGCGGCCCAGCGTGGTGATATTGAAATCGTCGTCGACTCCCTGGAAGCCGGCGGCGATGACGATTTTTCCGGCTTCGAGCGCTTTGCGCATGCGGACGGTCGAGATCGAACGGATGCGCGCTTTGGTGTAGGTCGAATCGGTGACGATGCCGATCTGGGCCCCCGTGAGGCTGATCGACTGTTCGCCGAGCTTCTGCACGGCCATCGCCATCAGCGCCACCGACTCCTGCTCGCCGGTCGAGAGCAGCATGTCCATCTCGCGGGCGGGGGGCGTGTCGGTGATCTCGCGGGCCAGCTCGATCAGTTCGTCGGTTTTGTGCCCGCGGGCGCTGACGACGACCACGACCTGATGCCCGGCCCGCTTGGCGCTGACCGCGCGCTGTGCGGCGGCGAGAATTTTTTCGGGGGTGGCCACACTGCTCCCGCCGAATTTCTGAACGAGAATCGACACGACGGACGCCCCCTGACTGTGGCAGGTTTTTCCCGGTCAAACGGGCAAACCCGCAAGATAGCAGCCCCCGACAGAAGTTGGCAACATAGCCCGACGACCGTTCCGCGGGGTTCAAGTTAAATGGTTAAAGAGTTCAAAAGTGTTTGGCTGATCGCCCCTATCCACCATCCACCATCCACCATCCACTGCCTTCCGCTTTCCGCTTTCCTTAATCCTTCGGCAGTTCCTTCGATCCCACGATCGTCAAATTCAGTCCGATCTGGACGCTGACCAGTTTGTCCCCCACCTTGATGTTCGTCTTGCCGTTCAGGTACCAGCCCAGGGAGCCGGTCGAGAATTCCTTGACCTCGGCCATCTGGGGATTGCCATTGATCACGACTTCAACCGGCTGGGCTTGTTCGTGGAACTCGGCGCGGGTCACGGGACAATTGGTCTTGGCCATGAGCTCTCCTCCGTTGAGAAATTGGTGATTGAGACCGCAGGTGCGGCGGCGGCCGGAGTGTAACAGCCCAAGCCGGTCGTTTCCATCAGTGGCGGATGCGGTGGCGGATGCGCCATCCCATGCGTCCCCCGGCGCACGCACTGCCGGAAATTCGACGAAAACTCCGGACGCCCCGGCTCCCACCCGTTCCTGTTGAATCGACGAACGCAACATGGTCAGATGAATCGCGTCGGGCGGTACGTCGGCTCCATGCGATGTGCCGCTTTCGAAGGCCCTGTAAGTCACAAGCCCAATGTCAAGCCGAGCCAATCTGATTATCGTCGAGGAAGGGAACCGTCAGACATTCTTTTGCCGGGGATGCGCCAGCACGCTCGACGACAATTTGTTTTGGGGACCGCAATTCGCCGCCGAGTTCATTCGTTCACGCTACGCAGTGGACGCAACTGAGTTCATGAACGATCTGTGGGCAGCGGGGGGAGTCATTCTCGATTTCGATCAACGGGTCCTGCTTTTTTTTGGAGGAGAAGGAGTCAGGTTCGACGCGCCATTTCGCCATTTTTACATTGAACTAATGCGACGCGTATGGAAGTCCTGGGATGTCCGCTGGGCCTACGAAGGGGTTGCCAGCTTGGCCGATCATTTGGGCTATCCCCCGGAAAAAGTGCTGTCGAACGAGGCCGAACAGGACGAATTCGGACCGGTTTGTTCGCTCAATCCCGCAAAGGAAAAAGGCTGGACCGACATCGTCGCCAGCATTCTTTGGAGTCCGGGACATCTCGGCTTGTATCCGCTGGCGGGATACCCCGTCCCCTATCTGGCCGCCGGCCTGCCCCTGTTGTCTGTTCCCGAAGCGAAGCACGGCTATCGACAGATCGCGTTGGGAGATTGGATTGACGAATTCCCGACAGGAGGCTTTCACATCGATGTCCCATCGAAAACAATCGAATTCTGGACGATCGATCCCCGCGTGGATGCGACACGGCGATTATCGGCGGTTTGGCCCGGCTGGACAGTCATCTGGCGCAAGGACGACTATGAATTTCAAAGCGAGCGCACTTCGGGTTATCTCCAGTTTCCACTCGTCAATCGGCAGGATCTGGAACAGCGAATCATGGACCATTTTCTGACCGATCGCAATTATCCATTCGAACCGCCTCGTGAGATTCGGCTCCAGATCCTCGCGGCGACGCTCGAACCCGACGTCGATTCGATCACGCCCTACGATCGACGCTGAGCGACTTGGTTATCGTGTGCTCGCGAACTGCTTCAATGCGTTGCAGCCGGGGCGAGGGCGTTGATAGACTTCCGCATCCCGCGCGAAGGCTCTCGCGCGAGACAACTGGACCGGCAAGAGAAACAGGGGGCTTACGCCCCCCGCTCGCCGGCTCAACTACTTCTGCGAGTCAAAATAGCCACCCTGCCCTGGAGATCCCCCCGTGCTGGCCGGAAGTTTTCCCGCGAAACACCGCATCGAAATGGTCGACGTCCCCGAACCTGTTCTCAAGCCGCGCCCGGCCGATGCCGCCGGGGCGGGAGAGATCATTTTCCAGCCCGAGGTCTCGTGCCTGTGCGGTTCGGACCTGCCGTATTTCAATGCCGAAGCGCCCGAGTTTCCCAACCGCACGATCGGCCACTCACTGCATGAAATGGTGGGCACCGTCACCGCCACGAACGGCAAGAAATTTCAGCCGGGCGACAAAGTGTTGGCGGTGCCGGTCAATCAGCGCGGGCTGTTCGAGCGGTACATCGTCAGTGAAGAGCGGGCGATTCCGGTCGACCGGCGGCTGCCGTTTAACCGCGCCTTTCTGGCGCAACCGTTGGGGACTGTGATTTATGCCCTGAAAAAGCTGCCGACGGTCCTCGATAAGGATGTCGCCATCGTCGGTCAGGGTCCGATCGGGCAGATGTACTGTGCCGTCTTGCGAATGCTCGGGGCGCGGGAGATCATTGCCCTCGACAAACTCGATTCGCGGCTGGCGATGTCGCCGAAAATGGGGGCCACGGCGGTCATCAACGTCGACAAGGCCGACGCACTCGCCGAGGTCAAACGCATCACCGGCGGCGCGCTGGCCGACGTCGTGATCGAGGCGGTGGGCCATGCCGACCAGGCGTTCAATCTGTGCGGCACGCTGGTCAAACACTCCGGGCGGATTCTGTACTTCGGCGTTCCGCCTGAGAAGATCGACGGCGTATCGTGGCGCGAAGTCTTTTACAAGAACGTCACCGTCCACACGAGCGTCGGTCCCGATTTCGCCTGGGACTTTCCGCTGGCGATGCGCTGGCTCGCCGAAGGGCGGCTCGATCTGACGCCGCTCGTGACGCACACCTATCCCTTGCGCGAGATCCAGTCGGCGTTCGAGACATTTCGCGACCGCCGCGACGGGGCGCAGAAAGTCGTGATTGAGTTCCCGGCGCACACGAAGTAGCGTCAACAATTTTCGTGCCGCCGGCTTTGCCTCTTCGCGCCCTGCCGCACCAAACCCGCTTGCGGCGTAGCGCACCAATCGGCTAAGCCGCAAGCGGTGTGCGCACGACCTACAGCTTCAAGACGCCGCGCGACGTCAGAAAGGCGATGACTTCGTCGGCCAGTTCGTCGATTCCTTTTTTGCCGCCGTCGAGCAGCAGTTCGGGCTTCTCGGGGGCTTCGTACGGGTCGTCGATGCCGGTGAAGCCCTTGAGCTCACCGGCGCGGGCCTTCTTGTACAGCCCCTTGGGGTCCCGCTTTTCGCAGATTTCGATCGGCGTATCCATGAAAATCTCGATGAACTCGCCCGGCTCGAGCAGCGCGCGAACGGCGTCGCGATCGCGGCGGTAGGGGGAAATGAACGCCGTGCTGGTGATCACCCCGGCGCCGACGAACAGCTTGCCGACTTCACCGATGCGACGGATGTTTTCGGCCCGGTCTTCGGCCGAGAATTTCAGGTTCTTGTTGAGCCCCATGCGGATGTTATCGCCGTCGAGCACGAAAGTCCGCTTGCCCAGGGCGTGCAGTTTGTGGTCGACGGTGTTGGCCACAGTGCTCTTGCCGCTGGCCGAGAGGCCTGTGAACCACAGCATGACCCCCTTGTGGCCCGAAAGCTGCCAGCGCTCGGCCTTCGAAACCATATGCTCGTGCCAATGAACGTTTGTCGCCAATTGTTCTGCCATTGCGAACCGCTGCTCCTGTAGTTTCGAGAAACGCCGGGAATGATTGGAAATTCGAGTTTTTGCGATACTAGGAGACAGCACGATCGGGGGGAAGCCCGAGTGCTTTTTACCTTCAGGCCAGCAGTTCGTGGATCACGCGCGCCTCGTCACTCGGGCCGATCAGCCGTTGCTCCAGTCCCTGATAGGCGTACGAGAGTTGTTTGGCGTCGAACCCGAACAGGTGCAGAATCGTCGCCTGCAAGTCGTGGACTTCAACCTGGTTTTGGGTGATGTAGTATCCGAAGTCGTCGGTCGAACCGTAGCTCAGTCCCTTTTTGACTCCGGCGCCCGCCATCCAGGCGGTAAAGCAGTGCGGGTGATGGTCACGCCCCAGAAAGGTCGAGCCGCCGCGGGCTTCGTTCATTGAGGTGCGGCCGAACTCGCCCCCCCAGACGACCAGCGTGTCGTCGAGCAGGCCGCGCTGTTTGAGATCGGTCAGCAGGGCGGCGATCGCCTGATCGACGTCCTTACACTTTTTGGGAAGGGCGTTGATGATGTCGTCGCCGGCGCCGGTGCCGTGCATGTCCCAGCCCCAGTCGAACAATTGCACGTAGCGCACGCCCCGTTCGATCAGCCGCCGCGCCAGAAGACAATTGTTGGCAAACGACGCACTGCCGCCGGTGGTCCCGTACAGCGTGTGAATGTGCTCGGGCTCTTTGGAAATATCCATCACGTCGGGGACGGCGATCTGCATGCGGTAGGCAAGTTCGTACTGGCTGATGCGGGTTTGCGTTTCAGGGTCGCCGAACTGCTCGAGCTCGAGTTCGTTGAGTTTCTGCAGCGAGTCGAGGCTGCGGCGGCGGGTGACGCGATCCATCCCTTTGGGGTCGTTGACGTATAGAATCGGCTCGCCCGACGAGCGGCACTGCACTCCCTGGAACACCGAGGGCAAAAACCCGCTGCCCCAGGCGCTCTTGCCGCCGGTGGGGTCGCTCCCCCCGGAAATCAAAACGACGAAGCCCGGCAAATCCTGATTCTCGGAACCCAGCCCGTAGGTCAGCCACGATCCCATCGACGCACTGCCGAACCGGGGCGACCCGGTGAACAGCATCAGGTCGGCAGGAGCGTGGTTGAACTGGTCGGTGTGCATCGAGCGGATGACCGCCAGTTCGTCGGCAACGCGGGCGATGTTGGGCAGCAGCTCGCTGATCCACGTGCCCGATTGGCCGCGCTGTTCGAACTTGTACGGCGTCCCGAGCATTTTCGGGTGCCCCTTGATGAAGGCGAACCGCTGGTTTTTCAGCAGTTCATCGGGGCAGGGTTGCATGTTGAGCCTGACCAGCTCGGGCTTGTAATCGAACAACTCCTGCTGCGGCGGAGCGCCGGCCATCTCGAGGTAGATGATCCGTTTGGCCTTGGCCGGCAGTGGCGGCGCCTTGGGCACCAGCGGATTGACCGCACCCACAATCGGCTCAGCCGCGCGCGCCGCAGGGAGCATGTTCGCCAGGGCCATGGCCCCCAGGCCGGCCTGGCAATCGTTGAGAAAATGGCGGCGGGTTTGAAGGCCGGCTCGGGCGAGATCGAAGTTCATTGTCGGCACCGTGTAGGTCCCGCCTGCCGGGCGGGACCTGTATGTTTTGGCGGCATCCACTCACATCAAGTCCCCTCCGGCAGAGGGGACCTACCAGGAACCTACTTGGTCATCACGCCATCCAGATTGAGCAAAACGTTGGCCACTACCGTCCAGGCCGCCAGTTCGGGGGCGTTCATTCCCTCGGGTAACGGTCCTAAGGGATCGGTCGCCAGTTGCATCGCGGCGGACTCGTTCTGTCGATAGTCGGCCAGTTCGGTTTCGTACAGTTTCAGCAGTTGGGCGATCTGCGCGGCGGTCGGGGGGCGCACCAGGCACAGTTGCAAGCCGAACCGGGCGCGATCGTCGGCGGTGGCGCCCCCTTCGCGCACGATCCGCCGCGCCAAGGCCTGGGCGGCTTCGACGTAAACCGGGTCATTGAGCGTGACGAACGCCTGCAGCGGCGTATTGGTGCGAATGCGGCGCACCGTACACAATTCGCGACTGGGGGCGTCGAAGGTGGCCATCGAAGGGTAAGGGACCGTCCGTCGCCAGAGGGTGTAAAGACCGCGGCGGTATTTGTCTTCACCGCTGCTGGTCGTCCAGGTTCGTTCGCCATTGAACGCGGCCTGCCACAGGCCGGGAGGTTGCGGGGGATAAACCGAAGGACCATGCGATTTGCGGCTCAGAAGGCCCGCGAGCGCCAGCGCCTGGTCGCGGACCATTTCGGCCTCGAGTCGAAATCGGGGTCCGCGGGTCAGCAACCGATTCCGCGGGTCGCGTGATAGCGCCTCGGCCAAGACGCGCGACGATTGGCGATACGTCGCCGACATCACGATCAGTTTCAACAGGCGCTTCATGTTCCATGCGCCGGCATCGTCGCGAAGAGGCGAAGCTGTGATTGGGGCCGAAGTTGATGGACCCGGTTCCATGAATTCGACCGCCAGCCAATCGAGCAATTCGGGGTGACTGGGCAATTCTCCCTGGGTCCCGAAGTCTTCTTCGGTTTCAACCATTCCGCTGCCGAACACCTGCGACCAGAAACGGTTGACCATGACCCGGGCCGTCAGCGGATTGTCGCGAGCGATGATCCAGTGGGCGATCCCCAGCCGATCGAGGGGGGCCTGTTGCGGAAAAGGATGGAATGCCTCGGGAACTTTGGCCTCGACGACTTCGCCGGGGGTCAGAAAGTTCCCTTTGATCATGACGGTTGTCGTGCGGCGCTTGTCGGCGGGCAGTTCGGCCATCACGGGGACCGTCGGAATCGCCGGCCGCGACTTTTCCAGTTGCGCGATTTTATCGCGCAGCGGCTGGAGGGCCGGCGCGATCGTGCGGTAATGCGCGGCCAGTTGCGCGGCCTGCTGGCCGGTTCGCTCGGCACTCGGGCGATCGACGATCGCCAGCACCTCTGCGGCCACTGACACACGCCGCAGCACGTCGGGGCTGGTGGTGACCGACATCCGGAATCGCCCCAGGTTGTATTGCGGCGACTGGTAATGATGTTCGAGTCGCACGACGAGCCGCGTGGACTTGAATTCCGGCGTCGCCGCCGAAGCGATGAAATAGGCGGTATGCGGTTCAGTCACTTTGGGGCCGACGGCCCAGCCGCTTTTGGCCAGGTCGGGTTGCTGCACGGCGCTTGCCACGGGAAACGTCGGTTGCGAATAGTCAGCCAGCGCCTGGGCCAGCGCGAGGTTTTGCTTGCCGGTGGGGTTGAACTCACTGCCCGGTCGCGGAGATTCGGCGACCGTCTGCTGCCAGACAGGGGCGCGCGACGCGTCGAGAATCAGCAGTCGAAAATTCGCCAGACGGACCCCCACGTCGCCGTCGCTGCGGTTCCAAAGGGCCAGGCGATCGATCGACTTGGGTTCGCCCAGGTCGACTTCCCACCATGGGTCTTTCTCGGCTTTGGTGTGCGTCGTCGAACGCTCGGCGAAGAAATCGCCGTTCGTGTTTCCGTCGATCGCCAGATCGGGCGGGCCATCGTAATCGACGCTCGATTGCGACGCCTTACCGGCCCGCGCCAGGTTGTCGGATCCCAGAAAAACCTGCACCTCGGCCAGCGACAGGATTTTCCCCTCTCCGGGCAGTTCGATGCGGACAAATCGCCCGCGGATCGGCGCATTGGCCTGATCGGCCTCTTCGGCAGTCACGCTGAATCGCGACAGGACGAAATTGCCGTCGGCGGCGCGGCCCGAGCCTCCGGCCGGCAGCGATGGATCAGGCAATGCTTCGAGCCTAAAGGCGGTGATTTTGTTCAGGGCGGTCTTCGCGGAAAGCGTGTAGGTATCCTGTGCCGAATTGGTGCCGCTGACCAGAATCGAGCCGTCACCCTGGCGCACGAGGGTCGCGCCGCCTGACGAGGTCAATTCATCCGGTTCGAGTGTGGTCCAGACGGGTTGCGAGTGCAGGGTTTCTTCCCAGGCATCCTGCGCGGCGGCCAATTCAGGGGTAGGCGTATCGAGTTGCTGTTGCACGGCGGTGATTTGCCGATCGATCTCGCGCAGTTGCGATTCGATTTCAGGCGTCGGCGCAGCAAGCGTCGGCGATTCGTCGGGCTGATCGTTGTCGGCCGACTGATTGAAAAAGGCGAAGAACCGGTAGTACTCTGCCTGGCTGATCGGATCGAACTTGTGGTCGTGGCACTTGGCACACCCCACCGTCAGCCCCATCCAGACCTGCGCCGTGGTATCCACGCGGTCTTTGACGGCGGCGACGCGGAACTCTTCGTCGTCAGTGCCCCCTTCGGTGTTGGTCATCGTGTTGCGGTGGAAGGCGGTGGCGATGCGCTGCTCGAGCGTCGGCTCCGGCAGCAGGTCGCCCGCCAGTTGCTCGATCGTGAACTGATCGAACGGCAAATTGCGGTTGAACGCGTCAATCACCCAGTCGCGATAGCGCCAGATCGTGCGCAACGGGTCAGAGCCGAGTCCCTTTGAATCGGCATAGCGTGCCAGATCGAGCCACACCCGGGCCCAGCGTTCGCCGTAGGCCGAGTCGTCCAGAAACCGGTCGACCAGTCTTTCGTAGGCGTCCTGATCGCGATCGTCGACGAATGCCTGCACTTCCTGGGGCGTCGGCGGCAACCCCCGCAGGTCGAGGCTCAAGCGGCGGATCAGGGCATAACGATCGGCTTCAGGAGCATGATGCAGCTTCGATTGTTCCAGCCGCGACAGAATAAAAGCGTCGATCGGATTACGCGGCCAGGCATTGTCGTTGACTGCCGGCACCACAGGACGTTCGGGCTTGACGAACGACCAGTGCTTCGCGAACGGTGCCTCCTGTTTGATCCAGCGCCGCAACGTGTCGATCTGGGATGGAGTCAGTTCGTGGCCGGTGCCCTTGGGGGGCATGCGTTCGGCTGCGTCAGTGCTGGTGATTCGGCGGTACAGTTCGCTTTCGTCCGGGTTGCCGGGGACGATCGCCCTGGCGCCGGTCTCGAGCTCTTTGAGGGCCACGTCGCGCTGATCTAGCCTCAAGCCCGCCTTGCGATGTCCGGCATCGGGTCCGTGGCAGTTGTAACACGCCTTGGAGAGAATCGGCCGCACATCGCGGTTGTAATCGACCGCGGGACGGCCCTCGTCGCCGGACGCTGCGGTTCGCAATGCGCACCAGCAGACGAATATCAAAACAAGCACCAATGACGATCTTCGGACAGCCGGCATACTTGGGTTCGTCTCATTAAAGAGTTTGTCAGCGCGACCTCGACGCATTCGGAATCAACCGGGGTCTTCAAAACATCCCCGCTAATCGCGTCTCGCCCGGACTTTGGGGCGGGAGTCGGGCAGGGGTACAAACCGCTCTGCAGTTTGATTCCAATCGGGAAGCGATTCCATCAGACGCGTTAGCGGCGTTTCAGGCGCTTCAACTAGAACCATCCGGGGGGAAGATTCGTCCAAAACTTTCAGGCCGCCGAGCGCCTTGACGCGTTCGACATCCTGCTCGGGTTTGGTCCCCTTGCCGACGTAACGCAAGATGAACCTGGGCATCGACCACACTCCACAAGACGACACATTCGCACCACCGCCAAAACGCTGACGGCAACCTCAGTATTGTCTGCCGCACGTGACCGCGTGTCTATGGTTGCGGCAATCCGCGTCCTTGAAAATTGACCGCAAAGGCGAGCGACTTGGCCGATTGGAGCAGCGCGGCAAGAATCTTGTCCGACCGGGTTTGATCGCGTGGCAGGCCCAGCAGATTCGGCATGCTCGAAAGAATCCTCGCCGCGTAGCCCGTGACAGCGGGACTGGCCATGGACGTTCCACTCATTGTCGCATGCCCTCCCGGCACGGTCGAAATGATTCCGACGCCAGGACCGGTCAGATCGATTTCGGGGCCAATGTTCGAAAAGCCACCGATGAAATTTTTCGGATCCATGCCAAACGGACCAGCGACATCCCCCTGTTCAACCGCACCTTTGGGAAAGGTCCCCTTGCGCCCCAATGCAGATACGGCGACGCACAGCGGGTCGGCACCGGGAAAATCCACAAGGCTGCGGTCCTCGTTGCCGGCGGCCGCGATGACCACAGTCCCCGCCTGTCGTGCATCATGCACGGCCGATGCCGTTGCCGGGTCACTGGGGCCGCCTCCCAGGCTGAGGTTGATCAGATCGCAACCTTGAGCGACCGCCCGATCGATGGCTTTGGCAATCGAAAAGTTGCTGGCACCTTCGGCACCTTTGCCGAAAACACGGTAACTGAACAATTGAACCTTGGGGGCCAGCCCGCTGATGCCCGTCGGAGGAACTCCGTGCGCGGCAATGATTCCTCCGACATGCGTGCCATGCCCTGCCCCGTTATCACCGAAATTCGTGGAGAGTTCTCCTTCAACGGTGTTCAGGCCTCCGGTCACCGTCAGATCGGCATGGGGCCCCACGCCGGTGTCCACGACGGCGACCTTGACACCCATTCCATTTCCGCCGGCGTTCGACTTTGAGAAAAAGCGCAGTGCATCCGGAAATCCCAGATCGAGCGTTGTCAACTTGATTTCGATCGCCTTGGTGGTCGACACATTGCGACGCAGCGCTCCCCAAAATCCCAATTTGGGGTAAACGTAAATCCGCTCCAGCTTCTTGGCACTGCCTAATGACAGACTGACCAGCCCCTGGCTGTTCGTCGTCCCTTGGGCCCCGATTCTGTTGGCAAAGTCGATGAAGGCGACGACCGTCGCACCCACAATGGGACGTGCTGGGTTTGCGTCGGACAGAATTCGAATCGGCACTTTGGGCGCCGCGCCGGCTGCTTTGGCTTTGACTTTCTCATCAATCGCCGCGCGGAACACGGCCGTCTTATAATAGACGACGGGGACAACGCGCAAACCCGGTTGTTGCGCGGTGAGCGCCTTGGCCGTCTCGGGCGTCATCTCCACCAGCTTGGCGCCATCTTCGTGGATCGAATCGAGTACGCGAAATGCGGGGGTCACTGCCAGGCCCGCGCTCGCTGCGAAGCTCCTGGCTGCCGTGGCGGTCGTCGCCAGCGACATTCTCATTAGAAAAGGCGCGAGGGATGCACTCGATGTCGGCGCAGACGCCTGCAGACCGCGCGTCGGAAGAACGACAAACTGCTTAACCGCTGACTTCGCCATGATGCAGCCCCTTCCTCGTTAATGTGTCCAACACGTTGATCGCGAAACGACGAACGATCGTCATTGCACTTCGCAATGCGGCTGGCGAATACCGATGATTGTGTTCGTCAACCGCCGAATGCAGGCAATGGTACGGCATCGCATGGGAAGTTCAAACAGATTTCCTTGGCGCTTCCTTTGTGGAGTGCCGCGCGGCAGCAGATTGCAATGCGGAACCCCCCTGACCCACTCGATCGTGTATCCACAGCGAAGCGAAAAGCGGGATGAAGGCCAGCGCCGCCCATTGGTAGCCGGTCAGGTCGAGCCACAGCCTTGGTTCGGGGCGAATGAATTCGCTCGCAAACCGGTACACGAAGTACGACAGGAAATAGAGCTTGATCAACTGCCCGCGAAACATCCCCCGACGTTGCAGCGCCGCCAGCACACCGGCCGCCGCAAGGTGAAACGCCGTCTCGTACAGTTGCGTCGGATGCCGCCGGAGTCCATCGCCGAAGTCGACCCCCCACGGCAATGTCGTCTCGCGGCCGAAGCAGCAACCTGCCGCAAAGCAGGCAATTCGGCCGATCGCGACCGCGACGGCGACCGGCACTGCGAACGAGTCGCCCGTCTTCATGCGCACGCCCACAATCGCCTTCGCCAGTTCGACGCCGAAATAGCCCCCCACCATGCCGAACATGATCGTTTTGCCGTTATCGAACCAGGCGCGGCCCGAAAGCAGCCCTTCCCAGTCGGCGAAAACGAACGGCAGTTTGGCCCCCAGCATCGCCCCGCAGAACGCCCCGAGGGCAATGCCGGCCCGCTGCCGGGCTGAGATGTCCAGCGTGTGCGGCGTTCGGCGCTGCAGCACGACCGCCGCGACGATTGCGGCCAGCATGATCACGGCGTAGGTCAGACCAGGTGTGCCCATGAACTCAATTTCCACCCATGTGCGCGCAGTCCTCACCCGACATGCTGCACCTGCGGAAGGGCGGCGGGATCGCGCAGCGCGGGAAGCGGCACGTGCCCTTCGCGATACAGCACGTTGTACGCGCAGAAGGGAATCACATGCCCGCTGGGAAGCACGTGATGAATGCAGCACTTCATCAACCGCCGCAGATCAAAATTGTGCCTCGTCACCAGAATTCGTGGGTGAATTTTGGAGTGGGGAGGTCGGATAGGGTGTGATACAGGGCGATTTTTGCGATTTCCGGGGAACGAAAGCCATACGCTTTTCTCAGGGTCAGTTTTGCCTTGTTGTTGAAGCCTTCTACG
>SIAF01000166.1 GCA_009691905.1 Planctomycetaceae bacterium
TGCAACACGATCTGCTGCTTCTCGCTGACCCGAATCTTCGCCGCCGTCCCTGGCATTGGTTAAGCTCCCGCCTCACAATCGAGGGTTGACGAGAGATATATCATTTTCCGTTTTCATGAAACCCCGTTTCCGAGATGCGGCACTAGCGCTGCTGAGCATGTTCAGCCTGATCTTCGGCCTCACAGGCGGTTTTGTGATGCTGATCGCCACGTTAACCACAACGCTGCATCGCTCCTGGAGAATAAAGGACGATGTGGATGAACACGTCGTATCTGTCTAGATTCGAACCCGACCATTTCCCTTGGTTATCGAAGGAATCCCCTCATGCCTCCCGTCACCCGCCGCGAGTTTCTGGAAGGCAGTCTGGCCCTTACCGGCGCTGCCCTGTGGAGTCAGGTGGCGGGGGGCGCACCGCCCAGTGAAAAGGTGAATATCGCCATCCTGGGTTCCGGCCGCGGCGCGGGACTGGCCGATCAGTTCGCTCGTCTGCCCGAGTGCAACGTCGTGGCGATTTGCGACATCGACGAATCGCGGGGTCAGCCGCTGGCTCAGAAAATCAGCGATCAGACCGGTCGCCGCACGGCGTGGGTCAACGACTTTCGCACGCTGCTGGATCAAAAGGACGTCGATGCGATCGCCATCGCCACCCCCGACCACTGGCACGCGCCGATTACGATTCGCGCCTGCGTGGCGGGCAAAGATGTGTACGTCGAAAAGCCGGCGTCGCACAACATTGTCGAAGGGCGGCTGGCCGTAAAGGCGGCCCGCAAGCACAACCGCATCGTTCAGCACGGCACGAACCTGCGCGGAGCGACGCACTATCAAGAGGCGTGGGATCTCTTGAAGAAAGGTGAAATCGGCAAGGTATTGATGGTCAAGGCGATCAACAATCAGCGCCGCGGGAGAATGGAAGCCCGTCCCGACGAGCCGGTTCCTTCCGGGGTCGATTACGACCTCTGGCTGGGCCCTGCCGCCCAGCGGCCTTTCAATCGCAACCGGTTCCACGGCGGATGGCACTGGCATTGGGATTACGGCACCGGCGACATGGGAAATGACGGCGTTCACCAGGTCGACCTGGGCCGCTGGGCGCTGGGGCTCAAGGCCCCCAACGCGGTTTCGTGCAGCGGGGCCAAGCTCGGCTCGCGGGGCGACGCGCAGGAAACGCCCGACACGTTGATCGTCACCTGGGAATACGACGACCTGCTGTATGTCTTCGAGCAGCGTGACTTCACCCCGTACCAGATGCCCGGGCATCGCAACGAGAACGACAACATTTTCTACG
Organism: Planctomycetaceae bacterium; assembly: GCA_009691905.1. Lineage (GTDB taxonomy): Bacteria > Planctomycetota > Planctomycetia > Planctomycetales > Planctomycetaceae > SIAF01. Next base: position 1,283 of record SIAF01000166.1, read on the forward strand.
GCGACAAGGGCTTTTTGATGATCGACCGCGACGGGTACAAGGTGTTCCATGAGCGCGGCAAGCCGGGTGCGGTCGTCGAGAATAAGTTCAACGATTCGCCGCGGCATTTTCAGAACTTCGTCGATTGCGTGAAAAGCCGGCAGCGCGAGCAACTACTTGCCGACATCGAAGAAGGCCACTACTCGGCGATGCTGTGCCACCTGGGAAACATCGCCTACCGCACCGGCCGCCGCCTGGAGTTCGACGGGACGAGCGAGACCTTCCCGAAGGATAAGGAGGCCAACCAGCTTCTGGGGCGCGAGTACCGCAAGGGGTTTGAGCTGGCGGCGATTTAGGGGAAGGCGGAAAGTGGATTGCATGAACGAGAGACCGCGTTGAACTGTTTCACCCTTTCGCTTTTGAATCCCGCGGGCCGGTAGAGTGTTAGCGTCGTTCTCTCAAAGACGCACCGCCGGCGATCCAGCCTGTCGAAGTGTTCAACAAGGAAACCGGCCAAAACCGTCGAATTCCCGCGAAATCGCTCGAAGTGTTCAACAAGCCACGGGCCGGCACAGTGTAGGGGGGTTTCTCCGAAACCCGCACCAGATGGTTTTCCCGCTCACCGAAGTGTTCAACAAGGAAACCGCCGAAAACCCTCGAATTCCCGCGAAATCGCTCGAAGTGTTCAACAAGCCACGGGCCGGCACACTGTAGGGGGGTTTCTCCGAAACCCGCACCAGATGGTTTCCCCGCTCACCGAAGTGTTCAACAAGGAAACCGGCCAAAGCGGTCGAATTCCCGCGAAATCGCCCGAAGTGTTCAATAAGCCGCGGGCCGGCACAGTGTCGGCGTCGTTCTGTGAAGGACGCACCCCCGGCGGCCAAAGTTCGTCTTCCCGCTTGTTCACGGCCACCGTTACAATCCCCACCATGCCCGTCTCCCGCAAGGCCCCCGCCGGATTTGGAATTGTTGTGGCAATGGTGGGGTTGCTTTTCGGGTATCCACTGAGCTTTGGGCCGGCGTGCTGGGCGGTCGCTCGTGGACTGCTTCCAGAAAGCCAGACGGCACTCATCTACGACCCGATGCTGCGCTTGAGGTTTGGTGAACCAAACATCCTGCAAGGCTGCATATCGTCTTACGTATCGAGTTTTGGAGTGTTGGCCGAAATTAAAACGCTGAGTATGAGCATTGTGCGCAATGTGAGCGACGGCCAGCTTTGTGGGACGGCAGGCCGCAATTGGTTAGTACGGGTGGCTATGAAATCAACGTCGTTTCGTCAGCCTGGAAAGGCTGACCTACGGTTGGTCCCATGGAAAACTCATTGTCGGCCGATGGACGTGACGCTTCATCGTGAATGACAGCCGCGCTCCGGCGCCGGGCTCAAGTTCGATCGCGACGTGCGGTCCGTCCACCGGAGTTGTCGTGTCGCCGACAGTCACGGCACCGAACTGGTGTTCCCCGTAGCCGCCGGCCTGGATGATCACCTTTCTCGATTCAAGCTGGTTGACGTTGGAGAGTGTCACCGAGACCCGCTCGGCGGTCAATTCGTCGACCAGTGCCGCCACGTCTTCCGGCAGGCCGGCGCGGCGGGACTCGGGGTCGAAGTACCGCAGCCGGCAGAAGAGAATAGACCCCGAGCGACCTGGATGCACGCCTCCCAGCATCAATTCGATCAAAGAGGTAACACTGGCCGGGTTGTATTCCATCGGATCGTCGGCGAGCCGCGTGTCGGGGGTCGTTGAATCATTACCCATCGCTGCGACCCGATCGCGCACGTGGTTCAAGTCGCCGCGGAGCGCCTGCTCGGGGTAGCCGGGGTTCTTGCCGCCCAGATACGTGATCCATCCGTTGGCCGGCCCCCGCGCAGCATCGTCGGCCTGCATCGATAGGTAGGCCAGCTCGAGCGCATTGTCGGTGTACTTGTCGGGACGGTAGTCGTACCACCCGTCGGCGCCGTGCATATGGGGATAAAGAGTTTTTCCATCGACGATTTTTTTGTTTGCGTTGATCGTGTCGAGCTGCTTGCGCCACGGGTCGAGATAGCGGTCGTTGCCGGTGAGCAGGTAGGCGTTCATGAACCCCTGGAATCCGGCGGCGTGCCGATTGCGGTGCGCGACTTGCTTCGACGCCGGGTCATAGACCGAGAATCCCCAGCCGTAGACGCCGCCCCACCATTTGCCGCCGGTTTCGCCGCCGATCGTGCCGTCGAGGCCGATATTTGTGGGGATGATGTTGCCGTTGACCAGCATTCGTTCGCGCCAGGCGTCGACATACTCGAGCAGCCAGCGTTTGTATTTGTCGTCGTGGGTCAGCGCGTAGGCATTGAGCGCCAGCGTCGTGGCCTGCAGGTTTTGCGGGTGGTCGCCGACGATGTCATTGTAATCTTTGAAGTGCTCGATCATCTGCGCATAACTGGTTTCGCCGTGCTTTGGTCGAAACCGATTCTCGACTTCGATCGGGTCGCCGGCCCAGTCGAGCCCGGTCGCCTTTCGCATCAGCGGCCCGCGGCTGCCATTGAACAGGCTCTTGATGATCTTGTGCTCAGGGTCGTAGTTGGGCGCGCCGGGATCTTCGTTGAGATAGAAGCCGGCGTAGCGCTTGACCCGCTGCCCAAATCGCGCGTCGGTCGGGTCCGACAGCCCCTGCAGGTTGAAGACCACCAGCCCCTCGCCGTTGTGGAGCCAGTCCATCATCACGGGAAATTCCTTGTAGTACATTCCGTCGCGCGCGAACGGGACATCGACCGTCCGGGCGAGCGTGTACTGCCGCAGGTGTCCTTCCCACGCCTGTTTGTACAGTTCGAGCACGTCGTCGTCGGCTCCCAGGGCGTGCAGAATCGGCCAGTCGAGACAATTCTCGATGGCATCGTCAGGTCCGTCATCGCCCCCCCAGCGCTCGACGCACAGCAGAAATCCCCGTTCGTCGAAGTACTTCTCGAAAAACTCCCGGCACGCGGCGGCATTCGCTCGCAAGAGCTCGCGCTCGAGCAATGCCCAGGCAGGCGGAGACAGCGGAGTTTCGATGGTGATGCGCGGGCTGGCAGCGATCACCGAACCGATCCCGACGGCACCGACCAACAGGCACAGGATCGCCGTTGTGAACGTCTGTCGCACGCACTCGAACGCCGTCATGGTCTTCTCCGATGAAGTCATTCAGTTCTTGCGAGAGGAGGCAACACGCCCCTCACAGTTGACTGATCGTACTCGCCTTGACCTTCACACAACAGCACGGGCAAAATCAAATTATCATTCGGCGAGCGGGGGTCGTGCTCCCTCGGCGCTCGATTTCGAGGGCATTCCCTTTCCCGACAGCACGGCTCTTGCTAACCTTGGTCAGTTTCGCGCCGTCCGCCATGTTTCGCGCGGTGAGTTCGGACAGTCGACACGTCCGCCTCGGCCGCGATGTTCGTTTCCCTCATTTCCTCTGCAGTGGATTGGACTGCGCGCAGCGGGCGGGGTCGCGGGTGGCGGCTCGGCAGGATCTGCATTTTTCAGGAAGAGACAATTCGTGCCTCGGCGAACTGACATCAAGAAGATTTTAATCATCGGCTCGGGCCCGATCGTGATCGGGCAGGCGTGCGAGTTCGATTATTCGGGGACGCAGGCCTGCAAGGCGCTGCGCGACGAAGGCTACGAGGTGGTGCTGGTCAATTCGAACCCGGCCACCATCATGACCGACCCCGAGACGGCCGATCGCACGTACATCGAGCCGATTACCTGGGAGTACGTTCAGAAGATCATCGAAATCGAGCGGCCCGACGCGCTGCTGCCCACTTTGGGGGGGCAGACCGGTCTCAACGTGTCGATGGATCTGGCCCGCCGCGGGATTTTGAAGCAGCTCGGCTGTGAACTGATCGGCGCCAAAGAAGAAGTGATTGCCAAGGCCGAGGGGCGCGAGAGTTTCAAACAGGCCATGATCAAGATCGGCCTGGACGTGCCCCGCAGCTTCACGGTTTACGATCTCGAAGCGGCTCGTGTCGCCGTGCGCGAGATCGGGTTGCCGATTATCATTCGCGCCAGCTACACGCTGGGGGGCGCGGGGGGCGGCATCGCCTATAACCGCGACGAATTCGAGGCGATGGTAGCGCGCGGGATCGCCATGTCGCCGGTCGGCGAGGTGCTGCTGGAAGAGTCGGTGATCGGCTGGAAAGAGTTCGAAATGGAGGTCATGCGCGACGTGGCCGACAACGTCGTCATCGTCTGTTCGATCGAGAACTTCGACCCGATGGGGATTCACACCGGCGATTCGATCACCGTCGCGCCGATCCAGACCCTGACCGACAAAGAATATCAGCGAATGCGGGACGCAACGATCGCCGTCATGCGCGAGATCGGCGTCGAGACCGGCGGCTCGAACGTGCAATTCGCCGTCAATCCGCAAAACGGGCGGATGGTCGTGATTGAAATGAATCCCCGCGTGAGTCGCTCGAGCGCGCTGGCCTCGAAAGCGACCGGTTTTCCGATTGCCAAAATCGCCGCCAAGCTGGCGGTCGGCTATCGTCTGGATGAGATTCCCAACGACATCACCCGCGAGACCCTGGCCTGCTTCGAACCGACGATTGACTACGTTGTGACCAAAATCCCGCGGTGGACGTTCGAGAAGTTCCCCGAAGCCGAGCCGACGCTCACGGTGCAGATGAAATCGGTCGGCGAGACGATGGCCATCGGGCGAACGTTTAAAGAGTCGCTGCAAAAGGCGGTTCGCGGACTCGAAATCGGGCACTTCGGCCTGGGGGGCGGACGCAACGATTTGTGGGGCACCGACAAACAGCCGGCCCTCGACGAGATCGGGCGCAAACTGGCGACTCCCAACGCCGATCGGTTGTTCTATATTCGGTTTGCCTTCAAAGCCGGGATGTCGGTCGAAGCAGTTCACGAACTGACGAACATCGATCCCTGGTTTTTGCGACATATCGAAGAGCTGACCGCCATCGAAGGCGAACTCCGACAGGTCAAGCAGCTCGCCGCTGCCGACGCCGATTTGATCCGCCTGGCGAAGCGCGCGGGCTACTCCGATCGGCAGCTCGCCTGGTGGTGGGATTCGTCAGAAACCGACGTTCGCGCCTACCGCAAATCGCTGGGGGTCGAAGTCGTCTTCAAGCAGGTCGACACCTGCGCCGCCGAGTTCGAGGCCTATACGCCCTACTACTATTCGACCTACGAATCCGAGGACGAATCGCCGCCCCTCGATCCAGACAAGAAGCGGATCATGATTCTGGGGGGGGGACCCAACCGCATCGGCCAGGGAATCGAATTCGACTACTGTTGCTGTCAGGCCGCTTTCGCCCTCAAAGAGCTGGGGATCGAGAGCATCATGGTCAATTCGAACCCCGAGACGGTTTCAACCGATTACGACACGTCGGACCTGCTGTTTTTCGAGCCGCTGACGACCGAAGACGTGCTCAATATCTGCGACCGCCTGCAGCCCGATGGCGTGATCGTGCAGTTCGGGGGCCAGACGCCGCTGAATTTGGCGCGGGGGCTGGAAGCGGCCGGAGTCCGCATCATCGGCACCAGTCCCGACATGATCGACGCCGCCGAAGATCGCGAACGCTTTCAGGAGATTCTCGAAGGCCTCAAACTGCACCAGCCCCCCAACGGAATCGCAACCGATACCGAAGGGGCGCTTCAGGTGGCGCAGCGCATCGGCTACCCGGTTCTGGTCCGCCCCAGCTATGTGCTCGGCGGGCGCGCGATGGAACTGTGTTACGACGAGGCGTCGCTGGTCGAATACATGACCAAGGCGGTCGAGGCTTCGCCCGACAAGCCGGTGCTGATCGACAAATTCCTGGAAGATGCGACCGAAATCGACGTCGACGCCATATCCGACGGCGAGACGACGATCATCGGCGGCATCATGGAGCACGTCGAAGAGGCAGGGGTTCACTCGGGTGACTCGGCCTGCGTTCTGCCGCCGTTGTCTCTGTCTCAATCGACGATCGACGAAATCAAGCAGGCCACGTACGCGCTGGCTAAAGCCCTCAAAGTCCGCGGGCTGATGAACATTCAGTTCGCTCTCAAAGAGGTCGACGGCGAGCGGGTCGTCTATATTCTTGAAGTCAATCCGCGCGCCAGCCGCACCTCGCCGTTCGTTTCCAAAGCAACGGGCATGTCGCTGGCGCGGATTGCAGCCAAAATCATGGCCGGCGTCAGTCTCAAAGAGCAGGGAGTGACCACCGAGCCCTGGCCCAAGTACAAGTCGGTCAAAGAGAGCGTATTTCCCTTTGTGCGCTTCGCCGGCGTCGACATCATTCTCGGGCCGGAAATGAAATCGACCGGCGAAGTCATGGGCATCGACGAGTCGTTCGAAATCGCGTTTGCAAAAGGCCAGGTCGCCGCGGGAAATGCGCTGCCCCGTCAGGGAACGGTGTTCATCAGTCTCGCCCGCAATGACAAGGCGCTGTTTATCGCCGCCGCCCGAATCCTCGAACAGCTCGGCTTTCGGCTGGTGGGAACCTCCGGTACCGCCAAGTTGCTCCGCGAGGCGGGAGTGGCGATCGAACCGATTCGCAAGCTGCAGGAAGGTCGCCCGAACCTGCTCGACTATCTGGCCAACGGCGAGGTGCATTTGATTTTCAACACGCCCAACGGCAAAGGGGCACGCACCGACGAAGGCAAAATCCGCTCGGCCGGCGTCGCGCACGGCGTGCCGTGCGTCACAACTCTCGCCGGCTGCCTCGCCGCCGTGCATGCCATGCAGGCCCTCGCCGCCAACCCGACTCCGCGGGTCACGGCGTTGCAGGATTGGCTGAAGCGAACGTAACGGCGTCCTCGCGCAAAATTCGGTGATCAGTCGCGGGATTGGCAGCCGCAAATGGACGCGAATCAACACTTTATCCCCGCGACCCGTCGCTCGATCCGCAGATTTCGCAGATTGACGCAGATTGAATTCAAGACCTTGAAATCTGCGTCAGTCTGCGTAATCTGCCGATAAACTCCTGAAAATTCGCCGATCTAATTCACCAGTCCAAGCAAGCCGGATGGGGAGCTGCCATTCGCGTGAATTCGCGTCCATTTGCGGCTACGAACTCTTCCGCTCTTTCTGACGACATGGCTCACATCTCCCCCGAATTGAAATTCGTTCTGGCGTCGCGGTCGCCCCGGCGGCTGGAACTGCTTCAAATGCTGGTTCCGCTCGCGGCGATCGAAGTCGTTCCGCCGCGCGACCCCCATGAACGAGGCTTTGAGGGGCTTCACGAACTGGGGGCGATCGAGCAGCGATTGAGTTTGATCGCCCGGGAGAAGGCGCAGGATACGTGGGAGCAGCTCACCTCACGAGGCGGACACAAGTCTCAAAATCTGGTGGTCATTGCCGCCGACACGATCATCGTCGCAAACGACGTCCGCACCGACCGGTTGCAAGTGCTCGGCCAGCCGCCGGATGACGAAACGTGGCCCGACGTCGTGCGCCACTGGTTCCTCGACTATTATGCGTGTGACCCCCATTTGGCGCTGACCGGACTGTGCGTGCAGACTGAAACACACTGGACCATTGAGCGAATCGTGCAAACACACGTGCAAATGTCAGAAGATGCCGCACGCTGGCTGGATTGGTACATCGGGACTGGCGAGCCCCGCGGGAAGGCGGGGGGTTACGCGATTCAGGGAGCCGGCAGCGTCTTCGTCAGGTTTGTCGACGGATCGATCAGTAACGTCATTGGATTGCCGCTCGAAGCACTGCTGGAGATTTTTAAGGAACTGCCAGAGCATGTCAGCCGGCCGCACTGAATCGTCGATTCCGACGGTGGCCTCTGCCGTTACCCCGGCGGGAGTCGTAGAAGCCGGCGCAATTGACGCTGTTTCCGCCGCACAGTCGTGCGACACGATTCGCATCGGCAGCCGCACGCTCGCGACTCGTTATTTTCTCGCTCCGCTGGCGGGGTACACGCATATGGCATTTCGCCGGGTGATTCGCGAATGCGGCGGCGTCGGTCTGGCCACGACCGATCTGGTGCAGGCCGCCCACCTGGTTTCGGGAACGCGCTGGGCGCGCGAGCTCGTCCAGACGCATCCCGATGATCGGCCGCTGTCGGTGCAGATTTACGGCGGCCAAATTAAACACCTGGTGGCTGCCGCAAAATGGCTGGACGATCGAGGCTACGAGGCGGTCGACATCAACATGGGCTGCCCGATGGCCAAGATCACGGGGCAGGGGGGCGGCGCACGCCTGATGTGCGACACGGACGGCGCCTGCGGTCTGGTGGGGCGGGTCGTCGCCGCAGTCAAGATTCCCGTGACAGTCAAAATGCGCCTCGGCTGGGATCGCGAACAGATCACCGCACCGGCACTCGCCCGCGAATTCGAGCTCTTGGGGGTGGCGGCGATCACGATTCACGGTCGCACGCGTCAGCAGGGCTTTCGCGGCACCGTACTGGTCGATGGGATTCGGTCGGTCGTCGAAGCGGTCGAGCGCATTCCCGTCGTCGGCAACGGCGATGTCCGCACGGTCGCCGACGCCTGGCGCATGCGCGAGGCGACGGGTTGCGCCGCCGTGGCGATCGGTCGCGGGGCACTGCTCGATCCGTGGATTTTTCGGCGGTTGAAACTGGCTTCAGCCCGCGGAGCGGGATTACATTCCGCCAGCGCGGACGAGACGCCGTTCACCCCCTCGCCGCAAGAGCAACTGCGATTTCTGGCACGCCACTTCGAGTTAATGGTCGAGCAGCACGGCGAATTTCCCAGTTGCCGCATGTTTCGCAAATTCGCAGCCTGGTACGGCGCCCGGCTGGGAATTCCCGAAGATCTCGAAGACCGCCTGCGCCGGTTCGAGAGCGTGGTTGCCTTCGAGCAAATCGTCGCCGACATTCGTGCACGTCACGGCGAGCGGCACGACCCGCGCCCGACGGCTGACATCAAGGTTCCCAACGGCCCGGTCGAGCATTGGTAAGAGCAACGACCCGGAGGCGGCTGACGTAGGGTGGGACCAGCAAGCCGAGAGCTACTATGGACCTCCATTTTCTGAATTCACGCTCAAGCCAAACCGCGGGTTGTGTCGTCATTGAGCGGCTTGCGCAGGCCCACCATTCGGGTGCCGGTGCGGTGCCATCCGAATGGTGGGCCTGCGCACGCTGCGCGAGCTGGTCCCACCCTACTGCCCGTCGGCCGGCGTGCTCTCGGCGTTGATTTGCCTGCGAATTGCAAGCAGTGCCTCGCGAATCCATGGAGTGACCGGGCACAGCCGCAGACTGCGGCTGAACCACTCGTCCGACAGGTGCAACTGGGGTCCTGGCTCGCCTTGCGAGAGATGCAAATAGGCCTGTCCGAGATATTCGGAAAACGCGGCGTTGCGAGGGGAAAGCTGCACCGCGCGCTGGGCATCAGGCAGCGCGCTTCGTAGCAGTTCGGGCTTTTCGTCGAGCCGAATTCGATGCCCGGGCCGGCGCTGCATCGCGATGGCCCGGCGCAGGGGCAGCATCAAGCGATCGGCCGCCATCTCTCGCATGCCGCCATACGCCAGAAATCCGGCGAAACATAGGGCGGTCAGCATCGCCGGCAGCTTTCCACGGCCCGACCTGGCGACAGATGAATTGGGACCTGCCGATCGAACATCTCCCAGCAGACAACCGATCAGGACCGCACACAGATAAGCATTGCCGGGAATCTGGACGCCATGATCGAGGGCACCGTGAAAGGCAGCAAAGGCCAGGCAGCCGAACATTCCCAACCGCTGCAGCCGCCGAGTCGTCGGTCCCTGCCACGCCTGGGCACGCGCGACATTCCAGATCAATGCGACCAGCAGGAAAAGCACCAGAGCGATTCCGACGATCCCGGCCTCCGCCACGGATTCCAGCCAGAGGTTGTGCGCCAGATAGAAGAGACCCCCCTCAGAAATGAAGGGGTAGGTGGCTCCATAATTGCCCAGGCCGACCCCCAGCCAGGGGGACTGTCGGAACATCGTGAGCGCCGCCGACCAGGCGTCGAATCGACCTCCCAGACGCTGAGCCAGTCCCAGTTGATAAAGCGCAAAGGCGCCACCGGCGACGACAACTGCCAGGCCGATCAGCACCCCGATCCCGCGCCGACGCGTGCGTGCCGCGGCCAGCCCGGCGACGCACAAACCCGTCAGAAAGATGCTGAGGGTTGCGCCTCGCGCATCCGCGGGAACGGCAACGGCATAAACCGCAACGAGGGTGTACGCGCCGGCCAGCGGCCAGAGGATACGTTTCCGTCTTGATGGGCCGATCGACCACGCCATCAACCCGCAGACGACCACGGGCAACGTCAACCCGATACAAGCTGCAAAATGGTTGGCGTTGATCAGGGCGCCCATCGCCGCGCCACCGATCGGCGAATCGGAGACATACGAAATCTCTCCGACCGTCACCGGGTCGGCGTAACCGACGCCGGTGCTGTGAAATCCCGAGAGCAGCGGGTTTTTGTAAAATTTCCAGTACCCGTCCAGGCTGTGAAAACCAAGCGCCTTGCGTTGGGGACCCGCTCCGACCAGAAGCCCCAGCAGCAGGATGACCACTCCGATGGTCATCAGGCTCGAGAACAGAATTCGGCGCAAACGCTCGCCGGTTGCGACGCCGGCTGTCATCACCACGACCAGGGCCAGCATCAGGCAGCGGCGCAAGGCCGCGCTGGTTCGCTCGACGTCGACCGAGACGCAACCACTGGAAGGCCGGTGCGTCAACTCGCGAGCCTCGGCCTGCGCTCGAGCCGACAGGGGTGAAACCGCGGCGAGCATCGACCCCGACAGTGGGATCAATTGCACGGCGCCCACCGCCGCGACCGCTGCCGGCAGCCACAGCCCTCGCCACGAACCCGCGCCTGAAAGGATCCAGCAAACCACGGCGGCCGCGACGAGCAGTTGCAGCCCGCAGTAACCCCACACCTCAGTGGCACCGAAGGCGAGAGGCGCTGCGATCACTCCCGCCGCCAGCAACGCTGCGGTCGAAACCAGCAGGCTCGAACGCCATGCCGGCGATGGAACGATCCGTTCATGACCGATCGGGGGCATCAGCGGTTTATTCCATTCGAGCCGAAGGCGATCGGGTCGTCAACACAATCAGAATCCCCTCGCAGAAGTCGGGCAGGTCGTCAGGCTTGCGGCTGGAGACGAAGTGCCGATCGACGACGACCGCCGCGTCGCTCCACACTCCACCGGCATTGATCAGGTCGTCCTTTCGCTCAATCGTTGCTTTCTGCGGGGGGACCACGGCGGTTCCGCTTTTTGCGCGAGTTCACGCGTTTGGCCTCCAGCCGGCGCTTCTGCGACCCGCGCGTCGGCTTGCTGGGCCGCCGCGCAATCGGCTTGCGTGCCGCGGCCACCAGCATTTCTCGCAGTTTGTCGAGGCAGTCGGCGGCATTCCGCGGCTGATCGCGAAACCGCTGGCTGGTCACGATCAGTTCGCCTGCGGTCGTCAGTCGCGAGGCGTACTTCGAGAGAAACCGCCCGCGGACTTCGTACGGCAAACTGGGGCTGGCCGTTGGTGACCAGCGGAGCACGGCCTTGCTCGAAACCTTGTTGACGTTTTGCCCCCCCGGTCCCGAGCTGCGGACATAGGTGAACGACAGCTCGTCGTCGGGAATCTGGATTTGAGGTGTGACGTTGAACATCGCCGCAAGTCAGGTTTCGATCGTCAAGCACCAGGCCGGCGACAAACTGCAATCGCCCTCGCCGGATCTACTATCCACTATCCACCATCCACTATCTACTTACCCCGCAATGATGAGTGGCTCCGCTGGCAAGCACCTGGGACAAACAAAGAGCTTGCGAGCCCTTTTCCGTCGCCGGATACGGCCGCCAAGCCCGGATCGCAGTCATCCCCAAAGGCCCGTATGTGCTGGCGAGCGTGGCATCAGGCACGTGAGCGTTCGCAATTTGCGAATTTTCGCGCCGCGAAAATTGGGAAAACTGTCATTTCACGCGGAAAAACCGCGAAAAATGGTTCATAATTCTACAATTCTACGTTCTTGTATTATTATGAACTCTTCATCCTTTGTATTTTAACATTGTATTTTGCAGTGACTTTGGATCATAGACTCTTTTGCCGTTATGACTTGCGTTGAAGCTGGCAGCGATTTCCGGCGAGCCATCGAACAAGACGTTAAATTGCCCATTGTCGCCAAAGTCCCGCAAAGTGATGTGAAATTGATGCATTTTTGGTGAAGAAAGCCCTATTTTTCGTGAAGAAGCGCTCAAAAATCGGCAGGATGACGAACCGTGTTGCGCAACCAGACTGCTGAAAACCCGCGATTTCGAAAGAGAGCCATCGTCAACAGGGGGCATGGATCGATTGAACCACAAGGCACCGAGGACCCGGCGCGGCCTGCGGCCGCAACCAAAGGGAGAACCACGAATCTCACGAATCGAACGAATGACGGAAATAGAACAGGAGCACGCAGAGGAAGCAGAGATTCCAATTCCGTGTTTCATCGTGTTTGTCCGTGGCTGCTTCCTGCGGTGGGCCCACGACCGTCAATGGGGGTGGATTTTTCCTGACTCTGCCGGATTCTGTGTCTGAACAAAAGCCGAGTTCTCGGCGAGCGAGGCATATGGCATCCTTTCTCTGCTCAAGGAGGAGGGAGCCAGCATGGATGCTGTTCAAAGAACTCGGCGGTGTTGTCGTAGTCGCGAGGAAA
>SIAF01000167.1 GCA_009691905.1 Planctomycetaceae bacterium
GCTAGGTTCTAGGTTCGAGTCCTAGTCGGGGAGTTATGGCTCCCCAGGATGCTCTTGATCGGCAGATCGAGTTGTACCGGCAGATGACCGGTGAGCAGAGGCTCAAGATCGCGCTCGATCTGCACGAATTCGCCTGCGAGATTTCGCGGGAGGGAATTCGGCGGCAATTCCCCAACGCTGACGGAAACGAAATCGACCGGCGGGAGCGAGAGAGAATTGAAATGAGCCGGCAATGAGGTCGGAGAGCGAATGAGGGCGGTTGTCTTTTTCCTTCAGAACCGCACAAGCAACTCTCTTGAATTCTATGGAACTCACCCATGATTTCATCCGAACGGATCACGTTCGATCCCAATGTGATGGGTGGCAGACCATGCATCCGGGGGATGCGCGTCACGGTGGGAACTGTCGTCGGGTTGATTGCCGGTGGCAGCACGGCCGAGGAAATCCTCGTCGATTACCCTTATCTTGAGCCTGAAGACATACCCGCTGCTCTGTCTTACGCCGCAGGTAAAAAACAGGTCGCGGCCGGCTGCGAGCCGGTGGCAGCCAGGAAACCGCGTCCGAATCACCAGCGAACGCTGCAGATTTTTCGGGCGATGACACCCCGGCAGAAACTCGCCCAGGTGTTTAAGTTGAACGAGCGCACGCTTAAGCTGTTCCGGGTCGGGCTGCATCGACGTTTCCCCGAGTTGGATGCCGCCGCGTTTGAACAGGTTTATCTGCAGATGCGAGAGCGATGTCACAACAGGAACTACTGACCGACGTCATCGCCGCGCTGCAAAACCTTGGCATCGAATTCATGCTGAGCGGATCGCACGCATCGAGCCTTCAAGGCGAAGCACGGGCCACGCACGACATCGACCTGGTCGCCAACCTGAAGCCGAGCAATGTGCGGCCACTGATGGAAGCGTTTCGCAGCGATCGCTTCTATCTGAGCGAGTCGGCCGTCGCAGAGGCGATTCGAACGAAACGGATGTTCAATCTGCTCGAGGTGACGACCGGCGAAAAGGTTGATTTCTGGGTGCTGACCGACTCTGCCTTTGATCAATCTCGCTTTGCTCGCCGACAACGGATCGATCTGGGCGATCAGTTCGTGGAGGTGAGTTCACCCGAAGACACGATCCTGATGAAGCTGCTTTGGTGCACGCAGTCGGGAGGCAGCCAGAAGCAGTTCCACGACGTGGTACGAGTGTATGAACTCCAGTCCAACCTGCTCGACGAGGCGTATCTGCGAAAGTGGCTGCTGGAGTTGGGCGTCGAAGATCTCTGGCAACGAGTTCTCGACGAAGCGGAACCATTCATCCCGCCGGGAACTCCCCTCGCATGACACCCGACGAAGCACTCGCCAGTCAGATCGAGCGCGACCGCTCCATAACTGGTCAAGTCCAGCGACTCGAATCGCGGTAAGATCCCCCGATTCGAAATCTCCGCGGCCGTCGACAAATATGAGCCGAGACCCCATGATGCCGACGCTGCCGCGTTCCATGCTCGAATGCAGCGCTGGCAGGCGTGCGCCTATCGCACGGCCCACTCCTGTCGGTTGAACGACCAGCTCGTATCGATCCTGGCACGGCCGGTCGGAGCGCACTGCCCCAATGGTTCCTGGCCCGGTGATCCCGTCGCAGCACCGTCGCCTGTCGAACACCACGGCTACGTCAAACACCGATCGGCGTCTTTCCCCGAGGTCGCCGTGGTGATCATTTCCCACAACTATGCGCGATTCCTTGCCGATGCCATCGAGAGCGTCCTGCGGCAAACCGTCCGCCCGCATGAAGTGCTGGTGGTCGACGACGCCTCGTTGGACGAGACTAGTGCCGTTGCCGAAAAGTTCGCTGATCGCGGCGTTGCGTACCTTCGGATCGACGTCCGCAACGTGCATCTGGCCCGCAAGGCTGGATTCGAGGCAACCATATCGCCCGTGCTGTGCTGTCTCGACGCCGATGATGTGCTCCATCCGTCGTACCTTGAGGGCGGGCTGCCTTCATTCTCAGATCCACGAGTGGCCATCGTGTATTCTGATATGGAGTATTTCGGGGCTGAAACGGGCACCAGGCGAGTGCCGCGCCCGGAATCTGTCAACCTGGCTCACCAGAACAAATGCCACGCTGGCAGCCTTGTCCGACGCGCGGCTCTCGAACTCAACGGGGCATTCGACGAAGGGGTCGTGGTCACGCGCCGGAGCCAGGATGATTGGTTCCTGTGGCGCAAAACGCTGGCGGCAGGTTGGACCGTCGCAAAAAACCCGTCGATCTACCGGTATCGCCGACACGACGCATCGCACATGTCAGAGCTGGTCACCCGACAAGCCAGTTACTTCGATCTTGCCGCCCTCGATCTGGAAACGATCACGCTGTTCATTCCCCTCTCCGGCCGTGCTTGGGCTTGGCCAACGATGCGAGAATTTCTCGAACAGCAGCAATGGCCGCATTCGCAGGTCCGGCTAGTCCTGTGCGACACGAGCGGCGATGCGGGATTCTCTACACTGTTTGGTGAGTGCGCTGCCCCGACCGGCACCGGCCGCCGACAGCAGACCGTCCTTTGCTCTCAGGAGAGCGCGGCAACGCCGATGTGCGCCCTGCGGACAAGTCAACCGGGAAACAGCCCTCGCAGTCCCCTACCCCCCCGCGATCGCACCGATGATGCAATACGGCTCGGCACCTGACGCCACAGCGGCGGGGAGCGGTCCGTCGGGGGCTTCGAACGTCAGGTCCTGCTCGCAGGCGAAGAAGCGCAGGAAGGGGCGGCGGTGGTGGGTGACCTGGTCGCGCATTGTGCCGCGGAGCATCGGGTAGCGGGCTTCGAGTGCGCCCAATACCGAGCGCTGCGTGGCCGGGCCGTCGACTTCGAGCAGCACCTCGCCTTCGACTTTGGCGAGGTTCTTCAGGTGATAGGGGAGGACGACGCGGATCATGGGGGGGAGAAGTCGCGGAGTCACAGAGTCTAAAAGTCGAAGAGTCGCGAAGGACGCAACACAGTCATTCGTTTCGCCGCCGAGCTTGCTCGGCGCGTGTCGATTACAGATAGCAAGTCGTCAGGCGGAAAGCCTGACCTGCGCCTTTGTGACTTTGTAACTCTTCGACCCCGCGACTTTCAATCAAGCGGGACGCTTGATCTACGGTTACGGCAGAGTTTGAACTTCGACCGAGACTACGGCGGGCAGGTCGCGGACGATTGGGGTCCAGTGGTCGCCGGCATCGGCCGAGGCGTACACCTGGCCCCCGGTGGTACCAAAGTAGATGCCGCATGAATCGAGCGCGTCGACGGACATCGCGTCGCGCAGCACGTTGACGTAGCAGTCGCATTGCGGCAGGCCGTTCGTCAGCGGTTCCCATTCGTTTCCGCCGGTGCGACTGCGGTACACGCGCAGTTTTCCCTCGGGGGGGTAATGCTCGGAGTCGCTTTTGATCGGCACGACGTAGACTGTATCGGGCTCGTGCGCGTGGACTTGGATCGGGAACCCGAAGTCTGTCGGCAGGTTGCCGCTGACTTCGTGCCACGACTCGCCGGCGTCGTCGGTGCGCATCACGTCCCAGTGCAATTGCATGAACAGCACTTCCGGGCGCGACGGGTGCATGGCGATGCGGTGTACGCAGTAGCCGACCTCGGCATTCGGGTCGGGAATGTACTGCGACTTCAGCCCACGGTTGGTCGGTCGCCACGTCTGGCCGGCGTCGTCGGTTCGGAAGACCCCTGCGGCCGATATGGCGATGAAGATGCGATCGGGGTCCTTTGGATCGAGCAGAATCGTATGCAGGCCCATTCCGCCGGCCCCCGGTGCCCAGCTCGATCCCGAACCATGGCCGCGCAATCCCGACAGTTCGTTCCACGTCTGTCCCCCGTCGGTCGTGCGAAAGATTGCAGCGTCTTCGACTCCGGCATAGACGGTGTCGGGATCGGTCAGCGAGGGTTCGAGATGCCAGACGCGTTTGAACTCCCAGGGGTGCGGCGTGCCGTCGTACCACTGGTGCGTGCCGGTGACGCCGTCGTATTCGAACTTGTTCCCGACCGGTTCCCACGTCTGGCCGCCGTCGTTGGAGCGCTGGATCAACTGCCCGAACCAGCCGCTGCACTGCGACGCATAGAGGCGGTTCGAGTCGACGGGCGAGCCTTTGACATGATAGATCTCCCAGCCGCCGAAGTGCGGGCCGCTGACGTCCCACTTCTGGCGTTTGCCGTCGGACGTGAGAATGAAGGCTCCCTTCCGCGTACCGACCAGAACCCGAACCCTGCTCATTTCTCGTTCTCCTGAGTCCACACGACGGGTCGCCGGCCCGGATCGGTCCGCGCCATAGGGAAGCCTCCAAGTTCGCCGCGCGCCACAGTGGCGTCGATCAGGGCCAGACCCGCCGGTGGTCCGCACAATTCTCGACAGGTTTTTATTGCGGCTTATGCCGCGTCGTTTTGGTCAGCTTGCCGCTCGTGTCGTCCGTGCGCCATTCGCCGACCTTTTTGTCGTCCAGGTATTCGCCTTCGTCGTACAAGGCCCCATTGGGGTGGTATCGCTTCCAGTCGCTGTGCGGTGTTCAACCCTCAGCCGATTCGCCCTCCTCTGCGCCGGATGCGGCTTCTTTCTTTGCGGCCCCTTCGGCGATCGCCTTCATTTTCGCAAGGCCCTTTTCGAAGTCGCCGCCAACCGTTTTGTCCATATTCATGAACAGGCAGACCGCTTTGCTGATGAAATTCTTCCTGCCCGACATGCTCCACGTGACGACCGTTTTCTCGCCGTTGGGGACGAAGGTGAATTCGGTGATGCTGGTGTCGGCAAAGGGGCGCACGAATTCGAGATTGATTCGGATCAGATCGTTCGGGTGACTCTCCAGGACCGTCATAATCCCTTCGCCCACCTCGTCATTGCCCGACCACTTGAAAATCGACCCGGTCCCTGCCGTCGGTCCTTCGAACGTGTTCTTTGCCGTCGGATCAAGTTTCGCCCAGGGCGACCACTCTTCCCAGTTGTGGAAATCGTTGACCTGCGAGAAGACAACCGCCGCAGGGGCCGCGACGCCGGTCGAACGCACGACCTGGAACTCGGCGGGCTGCATCGACACGAACGCAGCAAACGCGGCCAAGAGGGCGACGAAGCCGAGAGCGATCTTCTTGAGCAGCCCGAGTTTCGACCCACAGCAGGTTGCCGTCGGCGGCGCCGACGTTGCGGTTTCCGTTGTGCCAATTTCAGTATCGTTTGCGGCCATGTCAGGTCTCCCTATGGTTGTTCAGGTTTAATGTCCGAGTTACTTGGAACTGTCATTCATTGTTCGCAGTGGAAGCAGCGCGCGCAACCGCTTGTCTCGCAGGAACAGCCCGCCCCAGACCAGTATGCCGAGAATGACCGGCACGATGAAGGGTTCGCCGACGCGGACATGGGTCGCAGTCGCGCCTCCGAGGTAGCCGGTCAGCAGAATCGCGCCGAGCACCGCGGTCTGTGGAATGGCGTAAAGGGCCGTACAGACGAACTCGACGATGCCGAGTCCCGTAGCCAGGCTCTCGGGATAGCCGAGTTTCTCGAATCCCTCCATGACATCCGCCGGCTTTGCGAATTTCATGGCGGCGCTCATGAGCAGCATCAGCACCGGCAGGGCGCTGATTATCCGGCCGGTCCAGATCAGCTTCTTCGAGACAGGAGCCATTTGCGTTTCCGATGTCATGACTCGTTCCTCTAAATATTTTTCAATCGAGCATCAACAGAGGTGTAATCCATTGGTTTTGATTCAGAGCGAATCGCCTCACTCCGTCTTCGCCATCGCGCTGATCCATTCTTTCAGCATCTTCGCCGACTGTTCGTCGACCACGTTCGAAGCGACGTGCGGCATTCGGCCCAGGCCCAGTTTCGTCAGGCGGTGGTAGATCATCGACCGCTCGGGGTCGCCGGGGACGAGGTCTTTCGGGTCGGTCAGACCGAAAAGGCCGTGGCTGGGGCGAGTGCCGACGATCCCCAGTTCGTCCAGAGGCAGCGTCGAGAGCAACTGGAACTCGGCATTGCCCCCGCCCCATTTCATGTGGCAGTGAGCGCAGTTGGCGTGCAGGTACGAACGCGCCCGCATGTCGAGACTTTGCGTTTCGTCGCGGTAGTCGACCAGACGCGGCAACTCGTCGGGCGATTTGGACAGCGGCTGTTTGAATACGCCCAGCGACTCGAGCCTTCGAATCTGATTGGCCATGACGCCGCTGCCGTAGTCGTGGTCTTTGTTCATCTGGTGTGAGTTGACTCCCAGGGCATACTTGGCGGGCATCGTGTGGCACAGCGTACACTCGGCCCGGCTGGGAAAATGCCACACCTGCTTGCGCGTGCCGCCGGGAGCCTCGGCGTCGCGAATCGTCAACTCACGATCGCGCCCCTGAGCGTCGAGCAGGTCGGCATCGGTTTGTTTGTCGTTCCAGACGTACGTGTAACCGCGCCATACCTGATCTCCCACCTCTTCGTTCCCCTCCGTTTGCTCGAAATGCATGATGCGAGTTTCGAGGCGTTTGCGGCTGGCGGGATTGCCCTTTTCCATTTCCATCGAAAAGGTTTTGACCGTCACCGTGCCGTCGGGAAACCGCCATCCGGGGGGGGCGCCGGGGGCAGGCTGCGGATAGAGCACCGTCTCGAACTCGATTTGCGTATCGCCGGGCAGCGCGAGGAATCGTTCTTTCGTGGCGTGGTCCGACCACAGTTCGGCATTGACCGAGTACGGAATCAACCCCGGCGCCGGAACGTGATCCTTCGTCGAAGCGAACAGCCCCGTCTCGCTCAGTTTACGAGGAAAGGCCGCGACCGGTTCGCCCTTCGGGGCGGGTACAAGTTTATAGATCGTCCCGTTCATGTAGTCGACGAAAGACAATTCGCCCGCGGCATCTTCGGCGAACGTGATGATCCGCAGCGGCGTGTCAACCAGTTCCTTTTGCAGCGTAACTTTGCTGCCGTCGTAGCGCAGCGCGGCCACTTTGCCGGTGTCGTAGTCGCCGTAGACATACATCCCCTGCAGGTCTTTGTACTTTGACCCGCGGTAGACGAAGCCGCCGGTGATCGAACGAAAGTCGGAATGCGGATGTTCGAGAATCGGCTTCTTGATCGGCGTCGGGCCGACCGGGCGATCGGGGCGAAACTCGTGCGAGCCTTCGGTCACGCTCCAGCCGTAGTTGCCCCCCTTTTCGATTTTGTGAACTGACTCCCACAGGTCCTGGCCGACCTCGCCGGCCCACAGGTCGCCGGTTTTCTTGTCGAAGCTGAACTTCCACACCTGTCGCAGGCCATACGCCCAGATTTCCGGACGAGCGCCGGAAATGCCGACGAAGGGGTTGTCTTTCGGGATGCCGTATTTCATTCCCGCGTCGGGATGGTCGACGTCGATCCGAATAAGGCAGGCCAGGATGTCGCTGACATCCTGCCCGGTCTTGAGCTCGTCGGCGATGCCGCTGCCGTCGCCGGCGGCGAGGTACAAAAATCCGTCGGGACCAAACACGATGTTGCCGGCGTTGTGCCCGCCGTTGGGCCATTCGAGCAGCACCTTGCCCGACGCCGGGTCGCACTGCCAGGGTTTGTCTTTGCTGATTTGGAAGCGCGCCAGTTTGCTGCCGGTGGGGGTCTCTTTTTCATCCGGCGCATCGATGTACGTGACATAGACGTAGCCGTTCTTTTGAAACTTTGGATGGGTAGCGACGCCGTACACGGTGTGCTTGACGTCGAGCAGCAACTCGGGTTTCTCGACCGTAGGCGAATTCTCGAAGGTGAACAACTGCCCCTTCCGTTCGGCGATCACGAATCGGTTCGTTCCGGCGATCGTGGCCATGGCCAGCGGTTCAAAAAACTTGAGTTTGGGAAAGGCCGACACGATGCGATACGGAGCCGGCGGCTCGGGAGTCCCCTTGATTTTGGAGGTCGTCCATAACGTCCGCTTCACGTTGGCAGCCGGCTTGTCGTCGGCGCCGCGGGCGAGCTGAGCCGATCTCTCGGACATCAGAAGGGAGATCGTCGAAAGCAATAACGCGAGAGCGGCAGTCAGCAGCAGGGCGCGGCGCACAGACAGGCTCCTGAAAAGGTGAGGCAAAATGAGCGGTGGCAGTGCCCCGGCCGGCGTAGCGCAGTCGGTGCACCCTCCTGGAACTCGATAATTGTCAGCCCTTCCCCTACGATTTGCAATCATTATGGCCGAGCAGATGCCAAACAGCCCCCGCCGGGGGGACGGCTTGGGTTCCGAACTGTCGGCAGAGAACGATTCAATCGCCGGGCTTGCGATCTCTCAAATCTTCATCAGGAGAAGGCTTCATGCGGCATCGCCTGCGGTTTCACGGGCTGTTTGCAGTGTGCGTTTTGCTGGGCACCGCAGCGCCGGCGATGGCCCAAACTTCTGACGCCGATGCGCTGGCCGGCTACATTCGGCTGCACTACGTCAAGCACGAGCACATGGTGCCGATGCGCGACGGCGTGAAGCTGTTCACAACCGTCTACGTGCCGCGCGATACGACGGCGACCTATCCGATTCTGATCAAGCGCACGCCGTATTCGGTCGCACCGTACGGTCCCGACAAATACGCGCCGACGCTGGGGCCGAGCGAACATTTCGCGAAGGCGGGATACATCTTCGTGAATCAGGATGTGCGCGGCCGCTTTCAATCGGAAGGCGAGTTCGTGCAGGTCACGCCGCACATTGACAAAAAGGAACAACCGAATCAGGTCGATGAAAGCAGCGATGCCTACGACACGATTGACTGGTTGCTCAAGAACGTCGCCGGCCACAACGGGCGGGTGGGGATGTACGGCATTTCGTATCCTGGCTTCTACGCCGCCGCGGGCATGATCGACGCCCACCCCGCGCTCAAGGCCGTTTCGCCGCAGGCCCCGGTCGCCGACTGGTTCTTCGACGACTTTTTGCACAACGGCGCGTTTTTTCTGGCGCACGCCTATCGCTGGCTGGGGAACAACGCTCTGGAGCGCACCAAGCCGACGACTGAGAAAACCCCGGCGGTCACGTATCCGACGCTCGACGGCTACAAGCTGTTTCTGGATGCGGGCACGATGGAAGAAGTCAGCCGGCTTTATCTCAAGGACGCCATACCGTTCTGGAAGGACATGATGGCGCATCCCAATCGGGACGAGTTCTGGCAGACGCGCGATCTTTTGCCGCATCTCAAAAAGGTGGCCCCGGCCGTGATGGTCGTCACCGGCTGGTACGACGCCGAAGATCTTTACGGCTCGTTCAAAAGCTATCACGCCATCGAGCGGCAGAACCCGCAGGCAAACAACGTGCTGGTCGTCGGACCGTGGTCGCACGGAGGCTGGGCGGCCGGCGACGGCGACAAGCTGGGTCCCGCCGGGTTCAGCTCCAAAACCGCCGCGTTCTACCGGGCCGAAATCGAATTTCCGTTCTTCGAGAAGTACCTCAAAGACAAACCGGGCTCGGCCCCAGCCGAAGCGACCGTATTCGAAACCGGATCGAACACCTGGCGAACCTTCGACGCATGGCCCCCGAAAGAAACGCAAGCCCGGACGATCGTCTTTCGCGAAAAGGGCAAGCTGGAAATCGTTGATCTTGAAAACAAAACCGCAGAGAAGTCGAGCGGCGAAGCGTTTGACGAGTTCACGAGCGACCCGGCGAAACCGGTGCCGTTCGTCGAGTCGATTACCCCCGGCATGGCGATCGAATACATGGTCGCCGATCAGCGTTTCGCGGCGCGGCGGCCCGATGTGCTGGTCTATCAGACCGACGCACTGACCCAGGACCTGGTGCTGGCCGGCCCGCTGGCGGTCGATTTGTGGGTTTCGACAACCGGCACCGATGCCGATTTCATCGTCAAGCTGATCGACGTCTTTCCCGATTCTTCCGAAGCCGCGGCCCAGCCGGGATATCAAATGCTGCTCCGCAGCGAGGTCTTTCGCGGCCGGTTTCGGAACAGCTTCGAGAAGCCCGAACCGATGATCGCCGGCGAACCGGCGCGCATCAAGTTCGAGCTGCTGGATGTCATGCACCGGTTGAAACCGGGTCACCGCCTGATGGTGCAGATTCAAAGCACCTGGTTCCCGCTGGTCGATCGCAACCCGCAGAAGTATGTGCCCAACATTTACTTCGCCAAGCCCGACGACTTCCAGAAAGCGGTGCACCGCGTGTACCGCTCGGCCGAGCATCCGACAACGCTTCGAGCCGGCGTGTTGACCACAAAAACGACTGGGGCGAAGTGAGTGGACTGGTTTTTTTCAGCCCGGAGGGCAACATGCAATAGCCGGGAGCGTGAGCCCTCGGATTCGTATCGGCGAAAACGTTTCAGCCCCAGCAAGGGGCGGCACAGGACGATTCATGGACCCCCCTTACCCGAGGCTTGGAAGCATTGCGGACGATTTCCAGGGGCTGACGCCCCTGGCTATTACGTTCCGCCCTCAGGGCTGTCTGACATCCCGGTCAAGTTGAAACCACTGTGGCGGCTGCGCAAGCACATTCGCAGCCGGCTGCAACGGCCGTATGCCCAGTCGACGAACTAAAACTGGGCATTTGCCGGTTTTAACCGGCTATGGACTGACTTTTGCGTCGTTCTCTCCGAATTCGTGACGAGCCAGTCGTACAATGGCACGTTGCTTGATGAATCACGGATCGATCAGGAGAGCCACCATGACAAACCTTGCTGACACCATCCGCGGGATTCACCCCGCCGCCGAGGCACAGTACAAACCTCCGGTGGTTGACTCCCCGGACGAGCATGACCGTGACGGGCATTGGGCGATTTACGACAAGCGCAACTTCGGCGAGCAGCCACTGGGCATCGGAGATACCGAACACGAGGCGTGGGAAAACGCCGTCATGAAGCTTGGCTTGCCCGTGGCGTGAAGTTTCAGCGGAGTCTCCTCCACGGGGAAGAAACGGGAGATAAACCGTCAGGATCCATATGGGAACTTGACTAAGCAAACTCGGCGGACGCCATCAACTCGGAAGGGGTTAGGACGGCAATTCCCGGAAAGCGACGAAAGTCACTGGGATTTAAAGTAAGGATCGTTCCCACCTGCCAGACCGCCATCTGGGCCGCAATTCGAGCATCGTGAACCGAGACACCGATCAGGGACTGCGAGACGACGAGACGCTTCCACTCGACAAATGTCGATGGTGATTCCGGCAGCACGCGACAAATCCGTTCGATCGCGGCCAATCGCGCACGCGTTTTTGCAAGCGACTGGCCAAAGCCACCGCGGGCAGTTGCCGGACGGGTGGATACGTTCCAAAACTCAACCGCATTCTGGGCCGCGATCACGGGCTCGTCACCGTGACTCCAGAGACGCTTGAGGGCGGCCTGCACGTCGCCATAATTCGGATCAAGCCGTTCAAACAGCCGCAACAGGACCCCCGTGTCAATCAGGACGAGCATCAGTCATGCTCGTCATAGATGTCGGACCGCGAAAAATCCGATGGAAGCGTCGGTCCGTCAAAGGCATGCTGACTAAGCAGAGAATCCAGTTCGGTTAGCGACAGCTTCTCAGGGATGCCGGTTGCCGAGGCAGGCAAAAGCAACTTCAAGTACGCTTCAGCAGTCATGCCGCTCGCGGCTGCCAATGCATTCAACTGCTCGGCGGTCTGCGGGTCAAGTTCCAGAGTGGCCATATCACTGTCTCCTGACACAAGTATATCACGCAGTCCGCCCGCCGGACAACAGGCGATCCGAAGTCATGGCAGCCGCCAATGGACGCGAATGCACACAAATGGCATGACCCCATCCGGCTTGTCCGGATGAGGCCGGGCGGTCGCGTTCGCACGCCTCTGGCTTCCGCCCTGCCGGACGGGTACCATGATCCTTTGGCATCAAGAATCGACTCGGCAGTCACGGACGATGAAGCCCTTCCCCGAAAACGCCGGCCGCAAGGCGCAAACTTCTCGCTTCGTCTCGTTCGTTCCGGATTGCCACAGCGATGCATTACGTTCCCGAATCATCACGAGCGCTGCTGGAAGGAGACGCAGTGGCGGCGGGCGGCGAGCTGCGCGAGGCGCCGAGTTTTCATTTCGCCTGGGCGCCGTTGTATCTGCTGACGCTGGCGACGGGACTGTTGCTACTGGCCGATTTCGGGCTGGGAGTGATCGATGACCCGGCCGGGGCGCCTTTCCGCACGCCGTTCGGATTTCGACTGGCTCTGCTGGCGGCCGTGCTGGGCGGGGCGCGCATTTTGTATCACACGCTCGAAGGGCTGACCGCCGGGCGCGTCGGTGCCGATCTGGCGCTGACCATCGCCTGCCTGGCTGCCATTCTGCTGGGCGAGCACCAGGTCGCCGCCCTGGTCGTGTTCA
Source organism: Planctomycetaceae bacterium (assembly GCA_009691905.1). Lineage (GTDB taxonomy): Bacteria > Planctomycetota > Planctomycetia > Planctomycetales > Planctomycetaceae > SIAF01. The sequence goes on from SIAF01000167.1 coordinate 12,240, forward strand.
TCGCCCTGGTCGGCGAGAGCATCGAAGGCTACACGATCGATCGGGCGACACGCGCGATCCGGGGAATTTTCAGTCTCTGCCCGAGACGCGCCCACGTGCTTCGTGACGGCCGCGAGCAGGATGTGCCGATCGCCAAACTGGCCCTCGCCGAAGAAGTGGTCGTCCGCCCCGGCGAGCGGATCCCCGTCGATGGACCGGTGCTGTCGGGGACGACCGAGGTCGACGAGAGTGCGTTGACGGGCGAGAGTCTGCCGGTCGAAAAAGCGGCAGGTGCAGTCGTCTTCGCCGGCACGCTCAACCAATTCGGCGCCGTGACGGTCCGCGCCGACAAGATCGGAGCCGAAACGACCGTCGGCCAGATTGCGCGGATGGTCGCTGACGCCACGGCACGCAAGACGCCGCTGGAGCGAACGGCCGATCGGTTGGCGCGGTACTTTCTGCCGATCGTGCTGGCGGCGGCGGCGGCGACACTGGTCGGCTGGCGGATCCGCACGGGGACGTGGAACGCCGGGTGGATGCCGGCGCTGACCGTGCTGGTCGTCGCCTGCCCCTGCCCGCTGATTCTCGCCACCCCCTGTGCCGTCATGGCTGCGATGGCCTGGCTGGCTCGCAACGGTGTCGTGATCAAAGGCTCGATCGCCCTCGAACGTCTGGCCGGCATCGATACGATGGCCTTCGACAAAACCGGCACCTTGACTCGCGGCGAACTTCAAATCGGCGACGTTGTCCCCCGCGAGGGACTGGACTCGACCGAGCTCTTGCGTTTGGCAGCGGCTGCCGAGAAGCCCAGCGAGCACCTGTTGGCGCGCGTCATCGTGCGGCAGGCCGAAGACAAAAATGTCGTGGTGCCGACCGTAACGGGGTTCTCGGCCCTGGTCGGTTTGGGGGTTTCGGCCGAACTGAGCTCCGCAGCAGTCCCACAGTCGCTCCGCCCCGACGTCGCCGACGAATTGTCGCAGCCGCTGACGATTCTGGTCGGGAACCGCCGGCTGCTGGGCGAGCGGGGAGTTGAGATCACCCCCGCGTGGGAAGCGCGGCTGGCTGAACTGGAAGCCCAGGGTCAATCGACACTGCTTGTCGCGTTGCTGGGAATCGCTGACGCCGCCGATCGAGGGCAGATCCTAGGCTTGATTGGTGTCCGCGACACGCTGCGTCCTGAGGCCAAGGGGGTCATCGACGAGTTGCGGTCGCTGGGAATCCGCTCGCTGGCGCTACTGACGGGCGATCGCCGGCCGGCCGCCGAGGCGGCGCTGGGGGCGCTGGGAACCATCGACTATATCGGCACCGAATTGTTGCCGCTCGATAAAGCCCGCTGGATTACCGACCAGGTGCAGTCGGGGCGGCAGGTGGCGATGATCGGCGACGGGGTGAACGACGCCCCGGCATTGGCCGCGGCGACCGTCGGTATCGCCCTGGGACGGGTCGGCAGCGACCTGGCGGCGGACGCGGGTGACCTTGTGCTGATGGGGGATCCGCTGGCGCCGTTGCCGGCGCTCGTCCGGCTGTCGCGGAAGCTGGTGCAGGTCATCCGGCAGGGAATTTACTTGTTCGCCTTCGGCATGAACGGAGTGGGGGTCTTGCTGGGGGCGATGGGCTGGC
>SIAF01000168.1 GCA_009691905.1 Planctomycetaceae bacterium
CTGGTGTCAGGCGGAGCAGAGGACATGCCCGCCCGCTGGAAGGCTTTGAATCACGCGGTCGCTGTGAACAGGATTCTCGGCTTCGAGAACCGTGTGGCTATGACGAATCGCCCAATGCACTCACCCACCGAGGAATCGAACGAGCAGCTCTATCAGTTCTTCGAGTTCGTCCTGAAGCCGAAAACGCCGACGCCCTGATTGTGGAAAATCCCAATATGCCTTCACCGAAGGTGGGCCGGATAAGTCAGATTGCCGATCCGGCTCAGGATCAACAGGAAGAACCCAGATCGTCGATGATGGCGTCACATGTTTTGGATCACCTTGAAATCAATTTGTTCGGTTGACTCCACAGCACCTTCGCCAACCGGACGCGATTGAGTTCGTCCTGGCGGTTCTTTGGGAAACCCATCTCTGAAATGACGATCCAGGTTTCGCTCGGACTGACCTCGATGACTCCGAAACCGCCGCCGAGATCGAACCCCGTTTCGGGCATCAGGATTTGTTCGGTTTCGCGCAACACGCACAGGCGGTCAGGGTCCACGCGTGCGATGAACAGCGGCGTGCGATGCCGAAAGACGTGATTACTGCTCACGTCCAAGCGTTGGTGAGCAAACACGATGACTGGTTTTTCGGTTGCCTTCACATCGGCTGCCAGCCACTCAAGTTCGGCGGCGGGAATGTTGGCGTCGTTCCACTTGGAGTTCTTGCGCCCGTAAGGCTGGCATCACCACGGAAGCAGGCATCGAGAACGACGAAATGGAATCCGCCTCGATCGAATGAGTAGTACGACTGCTTTTGCTCAACGCCGCCGAGGAATTCGTCTTTCGTCAGCGTGTCCACACAGTGATTACCCAGGACGGTTGGATTTTCATTTCCTGACCTCAGCGAACTCCAAGCCTCAGCCGAAGGCCCAGCCACGACAGCAAACGAGCGAATTGATGCGTGAGGCAGAGATCCGCGACCTGGAGCGGCGTAATCTCATTGCGATCCTCAAGCACACGAAATGGAAAATCTCCGGAGCAGACGGCGCGGCAGAATTCTTAGGCGTCCATCCAGCGACGTTGGCTTCAAGAATTCGATCGCTGAAAATTACCAGGTCGCAATCGGAGCACATCAAGAAATCATGAAGCCTCGTGCTTGGGAGTACGCTGTCTCGCAGGCCGACTGCTACGACGGTGCTACGTTGCGACCACCTTTGCGGGGTTAGCTCCACGCGTCCTGAAAACCGTCAGTTCGCAAGTTTAGGAATCTCGCCACAGAGGGCCAACGCCCGCAGCGCCTGCGCGGTGCTGATGTAGGTGCTGTAGTGATAGGTGTCGCGGAACAGCGACTTCATCCACCACCGGCCGCTCACGCGCTGGTTCTGCTTCAACCAGACGATCCCTTTTTGAAGACGCTCGTCGGCGGCGGGGATGCCGGCTTCGCGCAGCAGTACGATGGCGAAGGCTGTCATGTACGGATCGCTGCCAGGATTCGCCGCGTCCGGTTCGGACTGGATCATCTCGACGACTTTCGGATCCATCTTCACATGCCACTTCATGAGGTCGGACATACGCCGCGTGGACCAGCCACCGTCCGGCAACTGCTGACGCCAGAGCATCGCGATTGAAGCCGCTCGCTGTGCTGGCGACACGACATCCGGCAGCAGCGCCGCGAGTTGCAACTTCAGCGCGTGTTCGTAGTCACTGACCGGCTCGTGCTTGCTGAGGTACGACTTCATCCGCGTGATGCGATCGAGTGAGTCCTCATCCTTCACTGAGGCCAACCAACCGGGAGCAGTCGCGATCGCTCGCGCGGCTTGCACGGTCAATTCGAAATCGGTGGTGATGTACGGGATCTCGACCTGCGGAAAGGTCATCACGAAACCTTCATCGGCGAGGCACAGCAGCGTCTGACGCAACGCTTTGTCGGTATGTTCGGACAACGTGCCCGTGACGTGTTTGTCCCAAGCGGCCAGTCCGGAGCTGCGCCAGATGATCTGAATGCTGGCTCCGTAATACTTCGCGCCGTCGCGCACCACCGGCTCACCGACCGCTGCGGGGATGCTCTTGATGAACTGCGCCAGCACTTCTTCGCTCGGCTTGCCAAGCAGCGACGTGAGTGCGGGCCGTTCGGCCATGTAAACCCCTGTGCTGTGGCACGCGACGCAATTCTTTTCGCGAACCCAATAGTTCGCGCCGTCATCGAGATATTGCCTGGCGGCCAGGATTGTCTCCGGCCCAAATGCCGCGACTTTCGGCTCATCGGCCGTTGCCGCCGGGATCTCGATGCCGGCTGACTGATACTGAAACTTGGGCTTCGGTTTCGCGGCGACTTGGGGTTTGGCCACATCGGTCTTCTTCACCGGTTCATCGGCCTGAACGTTCGGGAGTCCGTCGCTGCCGCAGAGTGCCACGAGCATGAGCGCGAAAATTGTTTTCATCGGCGAATGCGTCCTTCCTGTGTTTGTATTTTTTTGGGAGTGCTTTCACGGTTTCGGTTTGATGAACAGCACGTCCGCCCGCTCAATCCATCCCTTTCGCAGGTCCACTCGGAACCAGCCGTCGCTGTTCTTCGGGTGGAAGCGGACGGGAGATCGCGGCCCAAGCTCGGCCAAGTCGTACTCCTTCCAGGTCTTGCCCAGGTCCGGCGAGATGGCGATGCCGGTCTTGTACGTTGATGCCGGAGCACAATGCCCCGCCAGGATCACACCGTCTTCGATGATCATGTTGGCCATTTCAAATTCCGCATTGAACAGCAGCGTGTGCTTTTTCGGATCAGCGAGGTCTGCGGGAGCGCAGCGGAAAATGCCGCGATCATGTTTCTCGTTCGGCAGTTTGGGACCGTTCGCGTCCGCCGCCCAATAGAGTTGTCCATCGACGAAGCAGATGCCGCCGGACTTGTACCGTGAGTTCGAATTCACCGACACCAGCACCTGCCAGTCCCATTTGTCGCCCCGCGCGTCGTACTCGCCGCGCAGCCAGTGGCATTCGTTCCCGTGGCCGCGATTGATGTCCCCCGTACAGGCATAGAATGCTCGCTCGGCCGGATTAAAGACCACCGAGTGAATGTGCCGGCAAAGGACCGGGTTGCCGCGATCGCCAAGGAACGACGCCGGTTCGGTCCCCTTCTCCTGGAAATGAGGATTCCGTCCGAAGGAGTAAGCGATCTTGACTGTCTGCCCGCCGTCGGTCGAGTAATAGATATTCACCGGCACCGGACCGCCGAGCACGTTGCAGTAGTTTCCCCACACAAGTATTTCCGAGCCATCAATCTCCCAAGTGTGAATGCCGTCGAGCGGATGAAAATACCAGCCAGGCTGATCCGGCTTCTGCGGCGTGTGCGGGAGGTAATCGCCTCCCTTACGATCTTTGACAATGATCTCCCGATGCGTCTTGAGCTTGTCGGTGCTCAGAAACAGTTTCTCGCGCGTGGCGAAGACGATGTTCCCGTTTTTCAACAGGCAACTGAAGGTGATGTTCTCCGCGTCGGCAAACGCCGCGCTGTGAGGCCATGTCCGACCATTGTCCTCTGACAGAAATACTTTCCCGTCGCCGAAACCGAACGCCTTGTGATCGCGCTGCGAATCGATGTAAGGCCCCTCCGGCGCGAGGCGATACCAAAAGTAGTCGGTCTCACCGGTGATGGGAGCAGCCCATAACCGGGAGATACTCGGATTGAGCAAGCCGCCAACCGTGGCCGCCGCAGCGGCGGTTCCGAGAAAACGGCGGCGATTAAGAGGTGATTGTGGTGTCATGGTTTTGATGAGTCTCCTCTCCGAAAAACGTTTTCGCGAAACGAGCACGACGCAACAGAAAATGAGTTCAGTCAAGGATCTTGGCAACTCGTGCGGTGATTTGCGAAACAAGTTCCGACGGCAATGGCCCACGGCGGGCCGCCGCCAAGTTCTCTGCCAGATGAGCGAGGTTGCAGGTGCCGATGATCGTCGTCTGGCAGTGCGGATGCGAGAGCGGCGATGAACTCAGTACGCTTGCTGGTAAGCTGGTGCGTCTGCGATTCGAGCTGAGCGATGCCGACCTGTATTCGATCCGTTTCCGCGAATGACCATCGAGAACAGCCGGCCCTTTCGTCAAGGTTTCCTCAAGTGACTGCCCAGAAACAAACGCCAACGGATCCCTTGCCACGAAAAACGTCATCACAGATCACCGTAGCCTTCCGCGTGATCGTGGGCGGCGGAAGGGGCCAGTTTCGCGGCGGCAGAGTTCTCGACTACCTCGAAAAACCAAACCGCAAGATGTGCAGCCTCGACTTGTCCCTGCTCGACAAGTTCGGAATCCGCCTGAAGGAGTTCGGCGACTCGAAGGAACACCTTGCAGAAGTGTAACCAGGTCGAGAACGTGCGTGAAAGAAAGAGAGACAGCACATGCTGGGTAGCAGACGACCGATGAAGACTCTTCCGATGCTGGTGGCCTTGCTCTGCTTGGGATTCTCCAGCCCCGCAGCCTTCGGCCAGCCTGTTGGTGGCGAAGTGCGTTGGAAGCTCAGCGAGGATTTTCTCGGCAAAGCAGACAAGGCGAATCCTAATAGCGATCGCAATGACCATCCGACGTGGCATTTTCTGCGAACGACCGGGTTGAATGGTCCCGTCGAAACGCGCGCGTGGCTGCGGGATGGAAAGTACGTTCCACTGACCGAGCAGGGCGACAAGCTCTTCGAATCGCCGCTCGACGGTTGGGCGTATCGAGCAGAGGGGCAGCGGCAGGCGCCGCTGTTTGGGAAGATCACCGCCGAGTACGATGCGGGACTCAAATTCAAAGCGGGCGACATGCTCATCGCCCCTGGGCCGGAACATGCCGTTGTGATCGGGTGGCGCAGTCCGGTGGCGGGAAGACTGGAAATCCAAGGCGTGTTTGAGCACGCACAGAACTGCTGCGGCGTGAACTCGCAAATCAAGTGGTACATCGAACGCGGCCCCGCGCCAGAGGAGAAGATTGGTTTCCAGCCCACCCCATTGGTTTCTGGGAATTCCGACTTCGGCAGCCCAAACCAGGTCGGCGAGTTCCACATCAAGGATCAACCGATTCAGCCGGGGGAATTCATCTACTTCATCGTCGATGCGATCGCAGACGGGACCGGCACACCGCATCACGGTGACGCAACGCGGTTCGACGTGACTCTGACGGTTCGTGATGTGAAGCGGCCGCCACCGCCGTCATTCGAGAAAGATGTCCTGCCAGTTCTTGCGCAGAAATGTCACGACTGCCATGGCGCGACTGTGCAGGAAGCGAAGCTGGATCTCCGCACGCTGTCGGCCATGTTGCAAGGAGGCGAGAGCGGCCCGGCAATTGTCGCCGGCGATCCCGCCAACAGCCTGCTGGTCGACCTGGTGGCTCGGGGCCAGATGCCACCGGACGGCAGCGAAAAACTGTCCACGACGGAGTTGGCCAACATCCGACGTTGGGTCAAAGCCCGCACGCCCGCCGAGGAAAAGATCGTGGCGCTGCCGCCCCGTGCGCAAGTCAGCACGGAAGACCGGCAGTTCTGGGCGTTTCAGCCGCCTCGGAAGATGGACGTTCCGCGGACGCAGCACGCGGAACGCGTTCGCTCGCCGATCGATGCGTTCTTGCTCTCGAAGCTGGAAGCCAAGCAGTTGACGTTTTCGCCGGAAGCCGATCGTGCCACGCTGATTCGCCGAGCGTACTTCGATCTGATCGGCCTGCCTCCAGAGCCAGGTGTGGTGCAGGCGTTCCTGGTTGACCCTCGGCCCGATGCCTACGAGCATCTCGTCGATGAGTTGTTGAAGTCGCCCCACTACGGCGAGCGTTGGGGCCGGCACTGGCTCGACGCGGCGGGCTACGTCGATAACCGGCTGTTCGATGGCGATTTGGCGACGATCTATCCCAACGAAGGGATCTGGCGTTACCGCGACTATGTGGTCAACGCGTTCAACGCTGACAAACCGTACGATCGCTTTCTCACGGAGCAACTCGCGGGCGACGAACTGGTCGATTGGCGTCGCGCCGACTCGTTCACGCCCGAGACGCTTTCACTGCTGTCGGCGACTGGGTTTCTGCGCTGCGTCGAAGACCACACCAGTGAGCCACAGTACGGCATCGACAAACGTTTTGAAGTCATCAACCAGTTGGTCGACATGTTTTCGACGTCGGTGCTCGGCCTGACGATGGAGTGTTGCCGCTGCCATAACCACAAGTATGACCCGCTGCCTCAGCGGGACTACTACCGCCTCATGGCGTGCTTCGAACCGGCGTTCAACGTCCATGACTGGAAGCGCCCGCAGGATCGGTTCTTGGCCGATGTTTCGCCGACACAGCGGGCCGCGATTGAGACGCACAACGCCGCTCTCGACAAGCAGGTTGCCGACCTCCAACCGCCACTCAAAGCGGCCGAGGCGGCCAAGGAGGAGGCCCGAATCGCCGAACTCAAGAAGCAGATCGGCGACTTGCAGGGACAGCGAAAGTCCTACGGCAAAGTCCAAGCCCTGTGGGATGTCGGTCCCGCGCCGACGTCGCGCGTCCATCGGCGAGGGAATGTGTATGCCCCCGGCGTTTTGGTTCATGCTGGTTTTCCCGAAATCTTGCAGCCACCTGGAAGTTCGCTCGCGGCCACATCGGGCGATGTGTCAGGCGAGTCGAGCGGCCGGCGACTGGCCCTCGCCCGTTGGCTGACGCGGCCCGATCATCCACTGACGGGGCGAGTCATTGTCAATCGCGTGTGGCATCACCATTTCGGACGTGGCATCGTGGAGACGCTGGGGAACTTCGGCCGATCGGGAAGCCTCCCGACGCATCCGGAACTGCTCGACTGGTTGACGGTCGACTTCGCTGAGCACGGCTGGAGCCTCAAACGCCTGCACCGACAAATCATGCTGTCGAGTGCGTATCGGCAATCCTCGCGGCGACCACGGATCGATTCGGAGGTCGGCTCGCCCCTGACTCACGGCGAGCAATCTGACCCCGGAAACACTCTGCTCTGGCGAATGAACCTGCGTCGATTGGAATCGGAAATTGTTCGCGACTCGATTTTGACAGCTTCCGGCGCGCTCGATCGCACGGCGGGCGGCCCTCCCGTCGAGATCACCAAACCAGCCGACGGCTTATCGGAGACCGCGTCACATCGTCGCAGCCTCTACTTGTTCGCTCGGCGGGTTTATCCACTGAAATTCCTGGAGATTTTCGACGCTCCTATCATGCCCGTGAACTGTACCCAGCGGATGAGTTCGGCGACCGTGCTGCAATCGCTGGCCCAGCTCAACAGCGAGTTCCTGTTCGAACAGTCGGACCGCATGGCCCAGCGTGTGACCGATGCCGCCGGAGCCGATTCCGCCGCGCACATCGAAATGGCGTTCCAGTTGGCACTCGCGAGAAAACCCCAGGACGCGGTGTTGAAACGCAGTCTGGAGTTTGTCCGCGAGCAGGCGAAGAATCACGAATCGGCTAACACCCCAGCAGACAAGGCGACCCGGATGGCCCTGGCCGACCTGTGTCACATGTTGCTGTCAACCAGTGAGTTTCTCTACGTGGAGTAATCGAATCATGACGGTCTCTCGACGTGAAGTATTGAAATCGCTGGGCGGCGGCTTCGGGACACTGGCCCTGGCGGGTGTCATGAGCGATGCCCGTCTACTGGCGGCGGAGTCGAAGACGACAACAAACCGTCACGGCCACACCCTCACCCCGCGCGATGGCCAATTCCCCGCGAAGGCCAAGGCGATTATCCAACTGTTCCAAAACGGTGGTCCGTCGCAGATGGACCTATTCGACGACAAGCCCGAACTCTCGAAGCGCAACGGTCAGCCACATCCGGAACAGGTAGAAACGTTTCAGCTCGGCAACAAGAACGTGCTGATGGGGACGGCGTTCAAGTTCGCACGCCACGGCCAGAGCGGCATGGAGTTCTCTGAGTTAATTCCGCACTTGTCGTCAGTCGCGGACGACCTGTGCCTGGTGCGGTCGATGTTCACGGAGAACAACAACCATCCGTTCGCGATCAACATGATGCAGACGGGCAAGACATTCTGGGGTCGCCCCGCGATGGGGTCGTGGATCGGATATGCTCTGGGTTCCGAGAATCAGAACCTGCCGGGATACATCGTGCTGCGAGACCCGGCGGGCTACAACACCTCGGGCAAGATGGTCTGGTCGAGTGGCTGGCTGCCCGCAGTGTATCAGGGGACCGAGTTCAGTTCCTCGGGGACGCCGGTGCTCCACTTGCAGCCCGCTCGCACGGTCTCCGCAAATGCCCAGTCGCGCTCGCGCGAGTTCCTTTCGCAGCTCAATTCGTTGCACTTGGCCGAGCACCCGCGCGAATCGGAGCTTGAGGCGCGGATCCAGAACTTTGAACTCGCCGCCCGAATGCAACTGTCCGCGACCGACGTTCTCGACCTGTCGCGTGAGACCGAAGCGACTCGCAAGCTCTACGGCCTCGACAATCCCGCGACCGCAGGTTACGGAGCACGCTGCCTGATGGCCCGGCGACTCGTGGAGTCGGGTGTGAGATTTGTGCAGGTCTTTCCGCCGCTCAGTCCGAGTTTCCAGCCGTGGGACAATCATGGAGACCTGAAGCACGGGCTCAAAACGATCTGCGGCCATGTCGATCAGCCGAGTGCCGCGCTGATCACGGATCTGAAACAGCGCGGACTGCTCGACGACGTCATTGTGCAATGGACGGGCGAGTTCGGCCGTCTGCCGATCACCGAGGGATCCGACGGCCGCGATCACAACCGCCACGCCTTCAGCCTGCTGATGGCGGGCGGCGGCTTCAAGGCGGGCCACGTTCACGGGGCCACCGACGAGTTCGGCTACAAGTCCGTCGAGAACCGTGTCAGCGTCCCCGACCTGCATGCCACGATCCTGCATCAACTGGGTCTCGACCATTCTCGCCTGAATTTCACCCACAACGGCCGCCCGGAGCGGCTCACGGACCCCGAAGTCACCGGCGCTCGCGTCGTCAACGAGGTGCTCGCATGAAACTGTCACTCACGATTTATCGAGTCGCACCCTTCTGTCTGTGGCTGGCGCTGTTGGTCCACTTTGGTCCGACCGAAGTGTTTGGCCAGCAGACGTTCGGCTCCCTCAAGGCAGACCGCATCCTGTTTCTCGGAAACAGTCTCACGCTGCACGGCCCGAAGGCGGAGATTGGCTGGGCTGGTAACTGGGGCATGGCGGCTAGCGCTCAAGCCAAGGACTACGTCCACCTCCTCACGGCGGCGATGGACGCACGAACCGGTGGCCGGCTGGTTGTCGAGCCGACTCCCGTTGACGGCAAGAAGAACGCCGAGAACGTGATCAACATCGCGGGCATTTTCGAGCAAGGATATGCCACCTATGAGGCTGCCAAGATCCGCAAGCAACTCGATTGGAAGGCGAACATCGTTGTCTTGCAGTGCGGAGAAAACGTTCCGCCGAATGGTTTCGATGCTGAAGCATTTCAAAAGGCCTTGAAGGCTCTCTTGAACGACCTCAAGGAATCGAGCAATCCGCAAATCTTTGTGGCGAGCAATATCCTGTGGGGGAACACGGTCCTCGACGAGATCAAGCGGAAAGTCTGCTCCGAGGATCCGTCGCATCGCACTCTTGTGGACATCAGCGTCTACGGATTGAACATTCCGGTCAACGGTCCGGTCGGGCACCCCAGTGATGCGGGAATGAAACTGATTGCCGACACCTTGTTCGCGGCCATCTCCAAGAAAGCCGACTCTGTCGAGTTGTCCGCGGCTCACGTTGCTGCGGTCAATCGGCGGCGGCGGATCTATGTCAACAACGATGTCGGCTACGACGCGGTCGCCATGGGGCCAAAGCTCACTGCGATCAAGCCGGAGGAGTGGATCGCAGCGCGGTTCAGCGCCTTCGATCAACCAGGCAGTCAGGTCGACTGCGTCGGCTGGTGTCTGGATGAAGGGAACATCGCCGCGTATCCCAGCAACGTGATGCCCGAGTTGCAGTATCCGACACTGCTGCGTTGGCGAGCCGAGGGCGTCGACATCGCCAAACGCATCGTTGAAGAAAGCCATCGTCGAAAGCTGGAAGTGTTCTGGGAACACCGTCTGAACGGCGCCGACCGCGAAGCCGATGTGAACACTCCGGCGCGACATCCGCTAAAGGACCAGCATCCTGAGTGGCTAATTTCCGGAAGCTGGTGGAAGCCGGGACTGTGGAACTTTGCGATTCCGGAAGTGCGCAAGTACAAAGTCGCCGCGCTGCGGGAGGTCGCCGAACGTTACGACCTGGATGGGCTCAATCTGGATTTCGGCCGGCATCCGCCGTTCCTGCCGACCGGGCAACAATGGGAGCAGCGCGAGGCTCTGACCGACTTCGTGCGGCAAGTGCGGTTGATGTTGCAGGGCGTGGCCGAGCGAAGAGGGCGGCCATTTCTGCTCTCGGTGCGAGTGGCCGATACGGTTCCCGGCTGCCACTTCGACGGCATGGACGTGGAGACGTGGGTGCGGCAGAACCTTGTCGATATGATCGTGATTGGTACGCGATCGATTCAGGTCGATCTCCCCGGCTTCAAACGCATCACGACCGGCAGCCATGTCAAGTTGTATCCCTGCATCGACCAGCATCACTCGCCCGACGGTTATCACGCCGTCGCCACGCCGCATTTTCTGCGCGGCGTGGCTGCCAACTGGTGGCAGCAGGGTGCGGACGGGATCGCCACGTTCAACTTCTGGAACGAGTTGCCCGAATCGGGCAAGGTGATCGGCAGCTCGGGACCGCTGTTCGACGGCCAGTCGGTTCATGCGCTCGCCTACAAAGAAATCGGCGATCCAAAACAACTGGCATCACTCGACAAATGGTTCGTCGTCTCCCGTCGGTACGGAGGCGGTTTCTACGACCGCTTGGGAAACCGTTGGGACGACTACACCAACCTGAACCATGAGGCTCCGCTGCCGCTGAAGCTCGGTGCCGATCCGACGTGGGTCGAGGTGTCTCTGGCCGACGACATCGCGGCCCGAGCGAATCAAGTCGACCGACTCGAACTCCGTCTGCAATTCTCCGCCGATACCGCGCCCGAACAAATCGCAGTCAAGTTCAACGGAATCAAACTGCGGCCTCCGAAACAGGAAGGCAACTGGTGGGTCTCTACGCTCACTCCGCAACAGACTGCAACGGGACGCAACCTACTCACGGTGGACGGTGCGAAGCTGGGTGGACGCGAGCACGCAATCTCGCTGGAGAAAGTCGAAGTCCATGTCAAATACCGGCCGAACAAACTTGGGAACTGACCGCCCCTGCCGGCTTCTTCCACAACCGTCAGGATGATCTTGCAGACGGCATGCAATCAGCCGTCGCGAATTCCGCTTCGGATCTAACGGCGACGTATCGAACGATCGGCACCAGTTGTCGATTGATCGCTGCGACGCCGCGAGAACTCTACGGTCGCTCTAGGACCATGCCTTCTTTCTCAAGACGCTGGAACATGTCGCGGAACGCCGGTGTCCCGTCCGGATCCCAGTATTCGGTCACGAGCGGGGCGTCATAGTTGAGCGTGACCAGACGCCGTTTGTCGGGGCGGACCATGAACAGGGAATCGTGTGGATCCGCGATGTTGTACATCATCGTGCCGTTGGAAAACTTGGTCTTGATGATCCACTTCGGCTGCTCGGGGAGTTTGAGATTCTTGAGCCGCTCCAACTCAGCGCGATCGAGCGTCAATCCCAGCCCCGGACGTTCCGGTACGCGGATCTGTCCGTTGACCGGTTCGAGACGCTCCTTGACCACGTCCGCCTTCCAGGTTTCGGTGTCACTGTTGAAGTGCAGGTGTGCGGTCTTGAAGGCCGCCTGCATGTGAACCGTCATGGCCCGCGTGATCGTGCCGCCGACGTTTTGCAGCGAGAACGGAAGTTCGAGCTGTGCGAACAACCCGGCCCGGCGAATCGCATCGCCGATCTTCGCATGACCGAGGATGTAGCCGTCGGCAGCTCGCCGCTGAGTTTCAAAGCCGGCTCCCAACGGCGAGTGGTGGTACAAGATCGGCAGCCGACACTTCTGACGCAACTCGACGTAGCCGTCGATGTCCTTTTCCGGGAGCGGGTCTTCAAAGCAACCGGCGATCGGAAACTTGGAGATCTTCTCCAGCAATTCAAAGGTGTGATCGTCGGTGCCCCCCATCGTCAGATCGTGATGAATCTTGAAGTTTTTCGGTGCGACGGCCTGCATGGCTTCCATCTGATCGATCACGTTTTCGAACGGGGACAAGTGGTACTTCAGCCATGTGAAGCCTCGGGCGGAGAATTTTTGCACGGCATTGGCCATCCGCTTGGGATGGGTCGAGACGGTCCATGCCGCCGCCGGTATCCACGACCGGTATTTCTGGCCGAACAACTTGTAGATAGGTACGCCGGCCGCCTGCCCCATGAGGTCGTACATGGCGATTCCCAAACCCAGACTGGTCTCGTCGCCGACCCAATCGAAGGGATTTGAGCCGATGTATTTCGCCAGCACCGCGTCCGGCTCACGCGAATCGCTCTCGCCCAGACCGATCAGTTCGCTGTTGGTGCGAACCACGTAGATCGTGCGCCGCGTGGGTCCATAGAAGTGGTTCAACTCGTAAGCGATCCAGTCCTCGTAGGGCACCGTGATCTCGTGGGTTTCGATGTCGGTGATCCGCAGCCGGCCGTTCGCCGCGGCGGCCTGTTCCGCAGCTCGGGCGACTGGAACGCGACGAGCCAGCAACAAGCCGGCTCCCGCAACGCCTGCCGCCAGCAGTGCCCTTCGCGTGACGTGCCGGTCCGAAGCGTGATGAAATGACTGATGGATCATGGCGTGTTTCCTCACGAGTTCGATCACTTTTTACTTCGCCTTGGGCAAAGCCCAGCGGACCACTTCGGCATGCACATTTCCATCTTCGCCGCGGTAGGTGTACGCCGACACGAGTTGGCCGTCAGGCAGTTGCACGGTATTTCCGAAGCCACCGCCACTGGGCTTGTTCGCGGGAGTCTTCTCGTCGAGTACCAGCCGGTCGGACTTAAAGTCAAACGAGAAACCGTCCGGCTTTTCCAACCCCAGCACGGCTTGCAATCCGAGAGGTGGCCGGAGTCCTCGGACCGTGAACGTGAACAGCAAGCGTTTATCTTGCAGACGCAGCACGGCCTGATAGTGTTCGGCATAGGCGCTCCCCAACTCAGGCTCGAGCGTCCAGGTGCCGCCGCCGTTCCGGGAACGAAAAACAGCCATCCGTTCGACCGAATCGTCTCCTTTGGGAACCTCCGTTCCCGCGAGCGCCGGGAGAGCGCCGGAGAAGCAACGGGCGATCGCCAGGATGTCGCCGTTGCCTGCCTGCCAGAAGACCGTCTCCGCATGCCAAGGGAAGCTCTGCTTCTTCACATCGAAGCCGTCCACCGTGCAGGCCAGTGACTTGTCCCACGTTTGTCCCTTGTCTTTCGACCGCCAGAGATAGTCCGTGCTGCTGCCGGCGGAGACCCCCAGAATCAATGTGCCGTCGCGCAGTTCGAGCACGTTGCGGCTGGTGTGGGTCCAGGTCTTCTCGGCCACCCCCGGCACATCTTCCGCACCGATCCGCAGCGTGCTCCAGGTCTTCCCGGCATTCGTTGAGCGGTGGACATAACTGTGGATGTAGCCATCGGGGTTGCGGACGTCAGCATCCAAGAGGTGCGTCGTCATGAACAACGTGCCGTCCCGCAGCACGCTAAAATATGGCTCGCGCCCCAACAGCGGCAGCACCTGTCGCTCGCCCCACGTCCGGCCACCATCGGTGGAACGATACTGGATCATGTCCTCGCGGATCTTCCCGCCCCCAACGCTATCATTACGGAACATCACCAAGAGCAATTCGCCGTCGGGAAGCAATGCCAGAGAAGGCTTGTAGTCTCCCGCAATGCCGAGAGAAATCCGCTCGGCGCGGATGCTC
>SIAF01000169.1 GCA_009691905.1 Planctomycetaceae bacterium
ACCGTGGCCAATTCTTCCTCCACCCAGCTTGCAATCATGGCGCTCCATCCTTGGAACTGAATGAGTTTCGATCCTCCGAACCCCGGAATTCTCAAACAAATCAGTGTTCCTGTCGAGATGTGTGTAACAACGAGGGCGTCAGCCCCCTGTTTCCTTTTTTCGTTTTCGCGTTCGTTTTCGCGCAAATATTGCTTTTGACACATCCCGCCATTGCCGGTATTCTTTCCCCCCGCACGCAATGAACAGGGGGCGATCCAGGGAAGGATGGCGGCGTGGTAACCGGATATAGACTGCTGGTCGTTGACCAATTCACGGAAACGACCGACGTGCTGCGGGCCGTTCTCGAACCGCGCGGCGTAGCCGTCGAACGGTCAGGCTCGCTGGCGACGATTTCCGATTCGGCATCGTCGCCGCGGATTTCGCTGATCGTCGTCGATGAAGACTCGGCCGCCCGTCAGGGCGCCGGCAACAACCAATGGGGCAATGTCCCCCGAATTGTCATCGGCACGATGGGACGACCGGGTGGAGGGACCGCCGAGGTCAATGCGGCCGCCGGAACGTGCGAACGCCGCCTGCGAAAGCCGTTTCAATACGCCGACCTGCTGCGCGAGATCGAATCGCTGATCGCCCTGCGCGCCGCCTGACGTCGTAGGTCAGGCTTTCCAGCCTGACGCCGCGAGCCGGTGGGTTTACCCCACCGGGCCGTCGTACCGGTGGGGTAAACCCACCGGCTCGCCATCAACGACGCCATTGCCGTCTCCGTCAGCCTGGAAAGGCCGACCTACCTCGGCTCGATGCTTTAATCGGCTGCCACAGAATGGTAAGCTCATGGTTTGCGACGGTACCATTCTGACGTCTGAGCCCGCGCCGGCCCGATCGGACGTCGGGGCTCGCCAAAAACTCTTTGCCCGATAACGGAGTATCGATGAGCACGCGCTCGTTCGTTCATCTGCACTGTCACACCCATTACAGCCTGCTCGACGGGGCCAACCGCATCGACCAGCTTGTCGGCAAGGTCAAGGCCGCCGGCATGAACGCCCTGGCGATCACCGACCACGGCAATCTGTACGGGGCGCTCGATTTCTACAGTGCCGCTAAAGAGGCCGGCATCAACCCGATTCTGGGCTACGAGGCGTACATCGCCCCCGGCCATCGGACGCATAAAGACGCCGCGCGGATGAAAGAGGCGAGCTACCACCTCACGTTGCTGGCGAAAAACCGCACCGGCTTCAAAAACCTGATCAAGCTCGCCTCGGCCGCTTTTCTGGAAGGCTTCTACTACAAGCCCCGTATCGACAAGGAGCTGCTGGAACAATATCACGAGGGGATCATCTGCCTTTCGGGCTGTGCCGCCGGCGAGCTCTCAAACCAGCTTCTCGCCGATCAGATCGACGAAGCGGAAAAAACCGTCGCCTGGTATCACAAGCTTTTCGGCGACGACTATTACCTCGAAATTCAAAACGCCGGCTTCGAGATTCAGAAGCGGTGTGCCGAGGGGACGATCGACCTGGCGAAGCGGATGGGGATTCCGCTGGTAGCCACCAACGACGCCCACTACCTCAACCGTGAAGATGCCAGCGCGCACGACGTGCTGCTGTGCGTCAACACGCATACCGTCCGCAGCGACCCCAAGCGGATGAAAATGGAGGGCGATCAGTTATTCGTCCGCACGCCCGACGAGATGTACGAGGCGTTTCCCGGCTTTGAAGACGCGGTCGCCCGCACCCAGGAGATCGCCAACCAGGTCGACATCGACCTCGATCTCAAAACCAGGCACTTTCCTGTCTTCGCGCCGCCTGCGGGAAAAACCGATGCCGACTACCTGCGTGAGCTATGTCTGGCCGGAATCACGTGGCGTTATGGCGACAACCCCGCCGCCGCGGTCATGGAGCGCCTCGAGTACGAGCTGGACGTCATCACCCGCATGGGATTTTCGAGCTATTTCCTGATCGTCTGGGATTTCGCGCGGTTCGCGCGTGAAAACGGCATTCCCGCGCTGGCCCGCGGTTCGGCCTGCGGGGCGATCGTGGCCTACTTGCTGGGCCTCAGCAACGTCTGCCCGCTGCAATACGATTTGCTGTTCGAGCGGTTCCTCGATCCCAGCCGCGCCGAGGCACCCGATATCGACATCGACTTCTGCCGCGACCGTCGCGAAAAAGTGCTCGAATACGTCAAGCAGAAGTACGGCACCGCCAACGTGGCGCAGATCGGGACGTTCGGAACGCTGGGAGCCAAAGCGGTGATCCGTGACGTGGCCCGTGCGCTGGGGGTCGAACTGAGCCGCGCCGATGAAGTGGCCAAGTTCATCCCTACGGGACCCAACGTCGAACTTGCCGAAGCGCTGAAAGAGATTCCCGACCTGAAGTTGGCCTACGACCAGGATCCGGCCATCCGCGAGGTCATCGACTTCGGCCTCAAACTCGAAGGCCTGGCCAAAAGCGCGGGGACGCACGCCGCCGGCGTCGTCATCGCCGACCAGCCGCTGACCAATTACGTCCCGCTGCAGAAAATCAGCGGCAAAGATGACATCATCACGCAGTGGCCGATGGCCGACGTCGAAAAAGCGGGCCTGTTGAAGATCGATTTTCTCGGCCTGCGCAATCTGACGATTCTCGACAAAGCGGTGCAGAACGTCAAAAAGCACCGCGGGATCGCAGTCGACCCGCAGACGTTTCCGCTGGACGATCGCGAGACCTTTGCCTTACTACAGCGCGGCGAGACGAAAGGCATCTTCCAGTTCGAAAGCGGTGGGATCCGCGATCTGTTGACGAAGATGCGGCCCGACTCGTTCAACGACATCATTGCCACCTCGGCGCTATACCGCCCCGGCCCCCTCGAAGGGGGGATGGTGATGACCTACGTCAACGTCAAGAACAAGGTCGAACCGGTTCCCAAACTGCACGAGGTGGTCGACGAAATTCTGGCCGAGACCTACGGCGTCATGGTCTACCAGGAACAGGTGATGCGCATTCTCAATCGCCTGGGGGGCATCGAACTCTCGAAAGCCTATGCGTGCATCAAGGCCATCTCGAAGAAGAAGGCCGAGACGATCGAGAAGAACCGCCTGGAATTCGTCAACGGCGCACAACAGCGCGGGATGAGCCAGGCCGAAGCACAAAATCTGTTCGGCATGATCGAGAAGTTCGCCGGTTATGGGTTCAATAAGTCACACTCGACCGCGTATGCGGCCATCGCCTACCAGACGGCGTATCTCAAAGCGCATTACCCGGTCGAGTTCATGGCCGCGCTGCTCTCGTGCGGCATGGAGGACACCGACCGCATCGCCGAACACGTCGACGACTGCCGGCGGATGAAGCTCAAAGTTTTGCCCCCCGACGTCAACCGCTCCGAAGTCGAATTCGGCGTCGCCCCCGTCCCGGCGCCGGCCCAGGCGAGCGGGGGGCGTCAGCCCCCTGTTTCTTCCCCCCCTGTTTCGACGTCATCGACGTCCCAAATCACCTTCGGCATGGCCGCCATTAAAGGGGTCGGCGAACAAGCCGTCGCGGCCCTCGTCCGCGAGCGCGAGGCGAATGGCCCGTTCCGCGACCTGTTCGACCTGTGCGAACGGGTCGACCCCAGGCAACTCACCAAGGGGGTCCTCGAGATTCTGATCAAGGCGGGGGCACTCGATGGCTTTCGGCCCGATCGCAATCATCACCTGGCGCTGGTCGAACGGGCGATTCAAAACGCCGCCTCGAAGTTTCGCGACAAGCAGGCGGGGCAGAAAAATCTGTTCGGTGGTGAAGAGGCCAAAGAGCCGCAGAAGCCGATTTCGATCGCCATGCCCGATGTCTCCCCCATGACCCACAGTCAGAAGCTGGCCTCCGAAAAGGAGGTGTTCGGCTTTTACCTCACGTCGCACCCCTTGAGCGAATACGCCGACAAACTTCAACTGTACTCGACGCACTCCATACCCGATTTGCAATCGTTGAGCGACGGGGCCGAAGTCCGTCTGGGAGGGATGATCTCGGCGATCAAGCGGACGAACACCAAGAAACCCAGTCGCAACGGCCATACTCGTTACGCGAATTTCGATTTCGAAGGGGTCCAGGGAAGCGTCCGCTGCATCATGTGGCCTGAAGACTTCGCAAAAGTCGGCGAACAGGTGAAGGCCGATGCGGTTTGCTTCCTCGAAGCCAAGGTCGATCGACGTGGACGGGAACCCAACCTGATCGTTCACAGCCTGATTTCCCTCGACGAAGCCGACAAGCGCTTCACCGATCAGGTGGCGATCAAATTCCAGCGCGGTTTGCACAGCGAGGGAGACATCGACCGCGTTCGCGCTCTGTTGGGGCGCTACCCCGGCCGCTGCGGCGTGGCGGTCGTCGTCGAGTCATTCGACGAACAGAACCCACAGGTTAAGCTGCGGTACCTGCTCTCGCCGTCGCAAAACCTCAAGGTCGCCGCCGACTCGCGACTGGCCGCCGAGTTGCAACAAATCCTTGGCCCGGGGAACGTGCGGTTTCTCTCGACACCGAAGCGAAAATCGAGCGGCAACGGGGCCATTGGCCACCGTCGACGCCCGTCGCCCGCGTCGTCGGAGATGTAAACAGGCGGCTCTCTCGTGGAAATTTGCGGCAGATCCCTCCGTTTTCGAGGGGGCATCGGTAGTCTGCCGTCTCGCGCGGCGTTATAGTCGATAGGCCGCACACCAGGTTGAAAGAGGGGACTGGCACCGTGCGAGAGTGTCGAATTTGCGGGAGGCTGCGAAGCTGGCTCGGAGCCAGTCCCCTTTTTCAACAGGCTGTGAACTCGTCATTGATGGCGAGGCACTCTGGACCTTCCGACTCGAGACTAATCCGCTCATGCAACCGGCGCTTCGAAGGATGGTACCTAGATCGATCGTTTTGGCAATCGGCCTGTACGTCGTCGGCAACAGCCTCGTGCCGCCCGATTTCGTGCGAGCTCAGGAAAAAGAAACAGAAAAAAAGAAGCAAGTCGGGTTTGCGATCGGGCTGGTCTCTCCGGGGGGCACCTATGCCTACGTGCCCGAGCGCTGGGGCACATTGCACGTTCAGCTCACGAATCCGACCGATCGGCCGCTGGAACTGATGGCGGCCACGTACTTCGACGGCGAACCCACCCTGCAGTATGGACGACGAGCCTGGGTTCCCGCCCGGTCGCGGCTCGAAACCTGGCATCCGGTCCGATTGCCGAAAGTCGCGTCGGACGGGGGCAAGCGCTACAACTTTCATACTCTGGTGATGGATGCCAGCCAGTCGCAAGAGGTACTGCTGCGCAGCAATTCGGGCTACCTGCAACACGACGGGACGCTGCGGGCCACCGACACGCAGGTCGTGACGGGCATCATCGACGGGCTGTACGAGGCGAACGCGCCCGAAGCCGACGCGGCGTCCGAGCTGGTTGTTGCCGTACGCAGCGGCGAGCAGCTCGACCGTTATATCACCAGCCTCGGAGATCGGATCTTCACTCCCGGTGAAGAGAGTCTCGACACCCTGGACAATCTGGTGATCGTGCATGATCGAGTTCTGCATGACGGTGCCGGGCTTTCGGCGATTCGTCGCTGGTTGTACGGCGGGGGACGGTTGTGGATCATGCTCGATCTGGTCAACCCCCGCGTGCTGGAGATGCTGCTGGGGGATGAATTCAAATGCGAGCTGGTCGATCGGGTCGGTTTGACGACGGTGGCCATCGAGTCGGCCGGTGCGTACGGGCGAATCGGCAAAACCGTCACCGAGTACGAAAACCCGGTTGAGCTGGTGCGGGTCATTACGGCCGATGTCGAGATGGCCTTCACGGTCAATGGCTGGCCGGCGGCCTTCTGGAAGACCTGCGGCGAAGGGCGGCTGCTGGTGACGACGCTTGGTCCACGGGGCTGGATGCGTACGCGGCCGCCGCCCGATGCACAGGGAAACATCCGTCCGGCCGACCGCGGAAACGCGCCGGTACCGCCAGATCGGCCGCCGAATTCTGCGCCGCCGGTGAACCCGGCGCCGATCGAAGCGCCGCCGCAAACGGTCAATCCCAGCAAGTTCGTTTCGCTCGAGCCGATGGAAGGCCTGGCTGCGGAGTTTCTCAAACGGCGGCCTAAACCGTTGCTTCCGCGCGGCGTTCTCGAATCGCGCGTTCAGGAATATGTGGGCTATTCGATCCCTCCGCGGTGGCTGGTCGTCAGTCTGCTGGTCGGCTTCAGCCTGCTGCTGGCGGCCGCGGGCGTGGCGCTGTGGCGGGTCGAGCGGCTCGAATGGCTGGGGCTGGCGGGGCCGGTGCTGGCTCTGGCAACGAGCCTGGCCCTGATCGGTATCGGTCGCGCGCAGCGGCAGGCGGTCGCCCCGACCGTCGCCAGCGTGCAGTTTGTGCATGCGATTGCGGGAACCGACGATGTCCGGGTCGACGGAGTCACCGGACTGTACTCGCCCGATACGGGAACGGCCCAGATCGGTTCGACTGGTGGCGGCTGGCTGCTACCCAATATGACGGGTCTTGAGGGGAAAACGCGGCGGATGATCTGGAATGATCTGGATCAGTGGCAGTGGGAAAATCTGCCCGAGAGCGCCGGCCTGCGCATGGCCGAATTTCAGGAATCGGGTCCGCTGGCTTCGCGGCTGGAGGCCCACGCCCAATTCGGGCCCCAGGGACTGACCGGCCGACTCGAAGCAGGTGGCGCACGCGACGTTTCCGACGCGATCATCGCCACGCGCTATGGACGAATCGGAGTCGATTTGAAGACCGACGGCACGTTCGAAGCCCGCGCCGACGAGGTGTTCAGTCCCGAGCAGTTCCTCGGGGCGAAGTTCGTCCTCAGTGACGAACAGACGCGGAGACGGGCCACGCTCGAAAGCCTCATGCCTGTGCCGGCGAACGAGGACGATGGCGATTCTGAGCGCCCCTCCCGCCCTCAGAATCCCCGCGAGTTTCCCGTTGAACCGACGCTGCTGTTCTGGTCGGCTCCCTGGAATATCGGATTTCGTTTCGGCGCCGACCGGCGCCCGGACGGTGCCGCGCTGGTCGCCGTCCCCCTGAGATTCGAACGCCCCGCGAACGGGACCGAGATTGTTCTGCCAGTGCCGCTGTTGCCGTTTCGCGCAGAGCGCGGGCCCGATGGCTCGGCTCCCTCGGGGCTGTACGGCAACCTCAGCCGCGTCTGGAACAGGAAGTCATTTCCCGCGTCGTCAACGTGGCTGCGGTATCAGATTCCGCCGGTTCTGCTGCCGGTGCAGGCCCTGCAGGGGCGAATCAAGACGCGGGTCAAAGGACCGATCGGCAAGCTGGAGATCGCGGGTGCCGCCGGCAATCGGGTCGTGCCGATCAAGACCTGGATCGACCCGGTCGGCGGACTCACCTTCGACATCACCGATCAAAAGGTCTTAAGCGTCACAGAAGACGGGGGACTGTACCTGCGTTTGACCGGTGGCGACGACAGCCGCCCCGGACTGACTCTGGTCGACAATGGCGACGGTTCATCCCGCACGGTGTACTGGAAAGTCGAAATGCTGACGCTGGAACTGACCTTGAAGATTGTGGATCCCGAACTCGGGACGAGCGCCGGGGCCGGCGGAGGATGAAGTCTGCCGCTTGAGAGTTTCTGCATTGAACTGCCTGCGAAAGGAGCGGCGGAATGAGTTCCGGAAAACCAGTGGTGGTGATCGAGCATCTGACGAAGCGCTACGGCGACTTCACGGCACTCGACGATTTCACATTGACCATGAATTCGGGCCAGATTCTGGGGCTGATCGGTCCCAACGGCGCCGGCAAGACGACGGTGATCAAGATTCTGGTCGGCCTGTCGCGACCGACCAGCGGGACGGCGCACATCGGCTCAGCCGACTGCGTGGCCGACGCGCGGCGGATCAAGCACCTGGTCGGTTACATGCCCGATCAGTTCGGGTCTTACGACAATATGCGCGTCCGCGAGTATCTCGATTTTTTCGGGGCCGCCTTCGGAATTCGTCGCCGCGCGCGAATGAAACGGATTGACGAGGTCATGGAGACCACCAGCACCGCCTACATGCGCGACAGGTTCGTCGAGAGCCTCAGTCACGGGATGCAGCAGCGCGTGGGAATTGCCCGAACGCTGCTGCACGATCCGCAGGTTCTGATCCTCGACGAACCGGCCAATGGACTCGATCCGCAGGCGCGCATCGAGATGCGCGAACTGCTCATCAAGCTGGCACACCTCGGTAAGACGCTGCTGGTCACAAGCCACATTCTGCCCGAGCTGTCGCGAATTTGCAGTCGCGTCGCCATCATGACGAATGGAAAGCTGCGGGCGTTCGGGACAGTTGACGACATCAGCCGACAGGTGAGTCAGCAGCGGACGATCGAAGTCCAGCTCGGGTCGGCATCGCAGATTTCCCAGGCGGCGCAAATCATTCGCCGGCTGATCAATGCCGGCGACGAGGTGATCGAGGCCCCCGCCGAGGCGACCGTCCGGTTCCGGACCGCTCGAACCGAGCAGGAAGTCGGTGAGATTCTCTCGCAACTGGTGCGCGAGGCGGTGGCGGTCACGCAATTCCGCGAAGTTCAAACCGATCTGGAAGAGGCCTTCATGTCGTTCACACGTCCGACCGCGCCGGCCGCGCCGGCCAAATCGTCGCAGTCCCCGCTCGCGGTCGGGGCCGGAGGAACGGCGAATGGCTAATCCGCTGATTCAGCGCGAACTGGTGACCCTCCTCCGGCAACGGCGGATGGTGCTGTTGCAATGCGGGCTGGCCACCGCGTTTGCACTGCTGGTTGTCATCCGCTGGCCGACCGAGGCCCGCATGGCGCTGGCGCTGACGGGCAGTCGCTCTCAGGAAGTGTTCCGCCTGTTTGCCTACGGACTGTTGTCGGCATTGCTGCTGATGTTGCCTGTGTTTCCCGCAACCAGCATTGTGCGCGAGCGCAACTCGGGAACGCTGGCGCTGCTGCTGAATACGCCGCTGGGCGCCGTACGGATTTTCCTGGGAAAATTGCTGGCCGTGCTGGGTGTGGCGGGTTTGATTCTGGTCCTCAGCCTGCCGGCGGCGGCCGCCTGCTTTGCGCTGGGAGGCATCTCGCTGACCGGCGATCTGCTGGCGGTGTATCTGCTGCTGGCATTGGTCGCCCTGCAGTATTCGGCGCTGGGGCTGTTGGTCAGTACGTATGTGACTTCGACCGACGCGGCGGTCCGCTGGACGTATGGGCTGGTCCTTGCGTTGAGTGTTCTGGCATTGGCGCCGCATCAGTTTCTACAGGGAACCGGGACGACGCTTGCCGATCTGGCAAACTGGCTGCGCTGTGGATCGCCGTTTGCAGCGCTGATGTCTCTCGAAGGGGCAGGTGACCTGGGGGCCGCGGGATTGGTTTCGAGCGGCAACGTGGCGGGACGCTTCGTGCTGATTTCCCTGGGGCTGACGGCCCTGTTTTCGGTCTGGACGATCGGCCGACTGAATCACACGATTTTCGATCGCGCCCGGAATCAGGGGCGGATCAGCGACGACCAGAGCCTGGCGGTCCGGGCGGCGCGACGGTTGATGTTCGTGGTCGATCCGCAGAAACGATCGCGGTCCATCGGTCCGCTGGTGAACCCGGTCATGATCAAGGAGTTTCGCTGCCGCCGGTTCGGGCGGCTGCACTGGCTGCTTCGGCTGGTCGCGATTTGCGCCGTGATCTCACTGGGGCTGACGTATGCCACGACGACCAGCACCATTGACTGGGGTGTCGACACGATCGGCGCGATTCTCGTGATGATGCAGGTGGCGTTGTTTGTTCTGATCACACCCAGCCTCGCCTCGGGGCTGATCAGCAGCGAGCGCGAGAGCGGGGGCTGGCCGCTGCTGCAAACGACTCCGATGTCGGTGCTGCGCATCGTGTGGGGCAAACTGCTGAGCGTGATTTTGACGTTGCTGCTGGTGTTTTGCGCGACGCTGCCGGGGTACATCGTCATGGTCTATATCGAACCGGCGATGCGGCCGCAGGTCGAGCGGGTCGTGATCTGCCTGGCGGCCACGGCGGTTTTTGCAATGCTGCTGAGCGCGGCGGTCGGCAGCCTGTTCAGGAAAACGGCGCCGGCCACCGCCACCGCCTACGCGGCGCTGCTGGCCGTGTGCGGTGCGCCGCTTCTGGTCTGGCTGGGGCGCGATGCCCCGTTCGGGCACGATACCGTCGAGTCGGCCCTGTTGATCAATCCCGTCGCCGCCGCGCTGTCGGTCATTCGGCTGACGGGATTTCGCGACTACGACCTGATCCCCGCCAACTGGTGGTTTCTGGGAATCGCCTCGGTGGTCTGCTTCATCGTGCTGCTTGTTCAAACCTATCGAATTTCAATTCCCAGGTAGAATGCGTGCCCGCAGAGTTTTTCATGCGCCTGGTCGCTTCAGCTCCGATTGTGTTTTGGCTTCTGGTCGCAGCGACCGCGTCGGCCGAGATTCGCCCCGACTTCCGGATGCACGCCGATCCCGAGTTGACGCTCCCGCAGCCGGCGATGGTTTTTTCCGATTCTCTCAAACCCATATGGATCGAAGCGCTCTCCCGCCCGGAAGCCGACTTGCAGCGGCAGGCGGCCGAGACGATTGCCCAGGGGCACCTGCTCGGGGTCGTTGGATTGGCCGCCGCCGAGCCCCGGCTGGTCGAGATCATTGCGGCCGAAAAAACGCATCCGTTGGCGAGATTCGCAGCGGCGCGCGCATTGATTGCACTCGATGCGCAAACCTCGGCGCCGGGTTTGTTCGCCGCGTCACAAAAGTCCAATTCTGAATTGCGGCAACTGATCGAACCGGTGCTGGCCAGGTGGAAGTTTGAGCCGATCAAGGCGGTCTGGCGCCAACGACTGGAGACAAAAGCGGTCCGGCATCTCGACCTGTTGCTGGCGATCCGCGGGATTGATGTTTCCGGCGACCAGACGGCCGTGCCGGCGCTCGTCGCGATCGTGCAGGATGCCCAGCGCTCGGCCCCTGTCCGACTGGCCGCGGCGCAGACCGCCGGTCGATTAATGACACAGGGTCTGGAGAGCGACGCCCAGCGGCTGACCCCCTCGCCGAGCGTGCCCCTTCTTCGTCGGCTTTGCGCAGTCGAGCTACTGGCACGGCACGAGTCACCGGCAGCACAAGCGATTCTGCTGCGGCTGGCGCTCGATTCGGAACCGAGCGTAATCGCCGCGGCGATGGGACGGCTGTTTGCGATCGACCCTGAACTCGTCGTTCCGCTCGCTGAAGCGGCGATGCACAACCGCGATGCGAATGTGCGGCAGCAGGGGGTTAATGCCTGGGTGGCCCTGCCCACCCCCGAGCGCATAACCTTCGTCGCCGGCCTGTTGGACGATATGCACACCGGAGTTCGTGCCAACGTGTGCCAGGCCTTGTTCGAACTGACGCAGACCCCCGAATTGGACAAGGTGATTCGCGCGACGGCAACCCGTGTGCTGGCAGGTGACAGTTGGCGCGGCCAGGAGCAGGCCGCATTGCTCCTGGGAGCCCTCGATCATAAGCCGGCTGCATCACGGTTGGTGCAACTGCTCGAGTCGACTCGCGGCGAAGTGATGGTCGCCAGCGCCTGGAGTCTGCGGAAACTCGCCGTACTCGAGACGTTGCCTGCGATCCTCGACAAGGCGACCCGGCAAAGCGACTTGCGAAAGAAAGAGGTTGCCCCGTTGGCGTTGGATCCTCAGGTGGCCCACCTCTGCGAAGCGATGGGGCTGATGAAGTTCATGGCCGCCGAGCCGTTGCTGAAACGATACATTCCCAAAGATTACATGATGGGCGAGCTGTCTCGCAGCGCGGCGATCTGGTCGCTGGGGCTGCTGCACGCGGGCGAGCCCGACGCACCCCTCGCGCGGCAGTTGATCGAGCGGCTGATTGATCCGCCTGCGGCAATTCCGCCCGAGATGCACATGGTTCGCACGATGTCGGCGATCTCGCTGGGGCGGATGCGGTCCGGCTCGCAGCTCAATTCGATGCGAAAGTTTTACGAGGTCATCCTGGGAAACAATTACGCGACATTCGCGATTCGCTGGGGAGTCCATGAAATCACGGGCGAGTGGCTGGCCGATCCCCCTCCCCCCACCGAATCGCGGAGTGGCTGGTTTCTCGAATCGCTGGACGAATTCTTCGGCGCATCTCCGCTGCCCGCGTCGAACGCGCCATGATTGAATTCGAAGGCGTGAGCAAACGCTTTCCCGGCGTCGCCGCGCTGGGCGATGTCAGTTTTACGGTTCGCCGTGGCGAGTGCCATGCCCTGCTGGGCGAGAACGGGGCCGGCAAAAGCACCCTGGGAAAAATTCTGGCGGGACTCTATCGTCCCGACGGCGGGCGGATCCTGCTGGCCGGGCGAGAAACCCGATTTCATTCGGCGCGAGATGCGATTGGGGCCGGCGTCGGAATTGTCCATCAGGAATTGGCATTTTGCCCCAACCTGTCGGTTGCCGAGAACTTGTGCCTGCACGATCTGCCGCGCCGCGGCCTGCAACTCGATCGCCGCGAGCTTCGCCGGCGGGCCGAGTCGCTGTTGTCTCAAATCGGGCTGACAGTCGACGTCGATCAACCTTTGTCGGGACTCTCGATCGGGCAGGAACAGATGGTGCAAATTGCCGCCGCAGTGGGGCTGGGGGCCAAAGTGCTGGTCTTCGATGAGCCGACGAGTTCGCTGGGCAAAGCCGAAGTGCAGCGCCTGTTTGGCCTGATCCGCCGACTTCAAGCGGAAGGCGTCACGATCCTTTACGTTTCTCATCGGCTGGAAGAGATCTTCGAGTTGTGCCAGTCGTTAACAGTCCTTCGCGACGGCCGGCACGTGGCGACGCGCCCCATCGCCGAAGTCGATCGCGACGAACTGGTCCGCCTGATGGTCGGGCGCAACGTGGCATCGTTCGAAGCGTCAAGCGCCCAGCCGGAATTCGGATCGGTCCGACTGCGTCTGCGCGAACTGGGTTCTCCCGGCCGGTTTTCGGGGATCGATCTCGACGTTTGTGCGGGCGAAGTGGTCGGGCTGGCCGGGCTGGTCGGCGCCGGTCGAACCGAAATCGCCGAAGCGGTCGCGGGCCTGGACTCGGGCTACAGCGGCCGGATCGAAATCGACGGGCGGCCCGTGCAGATGGGCTCTCCACGAGACGCGCAGTCGCTGGGGATCGGCCTGATTCCGGAAGATCGCAAGCGGCATGGTCTGGTGCTGGGGATGAATGTCCGCGAGAACGTGACGCTATCGATACTTGATCGATTCCGACGCTGGGCCGGTCGCGCCGATCGCCGCGCCGAGTCGCACTTTGCTCAAGACGCCTGCCGGCGCCTCGCGGTGCGGACACCCGACGTCGAAACCGCGATCAATTCGCTTTCCGGAGGAAACCAGCAGAAAGTCATGTTTGCGCGGGGATTGGCCGCCGATTGCAAAATCCTGCTGATCGACGAGCCGACCCGTGGCGTCGACGTCGGGGCGAAGCGGGAAATTCACGAACTGATCGCCGAGTTGGCCGCACAGCAGGTGGCGGTGTTGCTCGTTTCTTCCGACCTGCCGGAGCTACTCGCTTTGTCGCACCGCGTCATCGTGTTGCGCGAGGGGCGCATCGTCGCCGAATTGACCAGGTCGCAGGCCGATCCGGAAACGGTCGTACGGCATATGACGGGCCTGGCCGCCTCGCCCGCGTGATCCTCTCGTTCCCAAGCTCTGGTTGGGAATCCCGGCGCGCCGGGAAAGCTCTGCTTCACGCGAGCGACAGCGAGTCCGTCTGTTGCGTGGACATTCAACGAAGCAGAGCTTCGGACAATGCGTCCCCAAGCGGAGCTTGGGTGGGTGCGGGTTGGCGATTCTGTATCGCCATAAACGGCGAGAATCCCCATGTTTTCTTCGGTTTTCTGGCGTTTTGGGTACGTCTGCAATAATACG
>SIAF01000170.1 GCA_009691905.1 Planctomycetaceae bacterium
GTAGAAGGCTTCAACAACAAGGCAAAACTGACCCTGAGAAAAGCGTATGGCTTTCGTTCCCCGGAAATCGCAAAAATCGCCCTGTATCACACCCTATCCGACCTCCCCACTCCAAAATTCACCCACGAATTCTGGTGACGAGGCTAAAAGTTCAAGTCGGTCCACAGTCTATGACAATTGATCCAACACGAGCGGTCTGGCGAATGCTCGGTTCCGCTGAATCGCTTTTTGCACGCTGCGGCGCGGATGCCGGCCAGCCACTTTGGAATGTCATGCGAGAGGCATCGACGCTCACGTTGTCGCCCGAAGCAGAAGAGATCGACGGCATGCCGACATACATGCTCAAAAGCCGCGGCAAGTTTGGAGAGCACACGGTTTGGATTGACCCCGCCCACGGTGGCCTCCCCAGGCGGATCGAGATCCGCAAACAATTGGGGGATCTTTACGATGGCAATCAACTCGGCTCGCGGATCGGCCTGGCCAAAGAGCCGCTGAGAAAACCCGGCCAGGGTCTCCCCAACATGCAACCGCCGGATATTCGTGCCTTCTCGCTACGAATCGACAACGTTCAAATCGAAAACAAAGAGGGCGTTTTCGTTTTGACGGCCTGGAAGGCCACGGAGAAAATTACATTTGGCGACGGGAGATCAGGTGACCGCCAGACGGAGCTTTCCGTTTCGGCCGTTGATTTCAAGCCGGAGACTTTGCCCGATGATGCCTATCGCCCCGAAATTGAGATTCCGGACAAGACCACCGTTCAGGTCACCGATGGTTTGGCCGGCACGCAATACGAATGGGTTGGCGGAAAAATCCAGGTTCGCGGCGGGAACTGAGGGCGGGGTGGCGGGGTCAGAGCGGCAGCGACGTGAGCGGCAGTCTGTCGCTTCGTACGTCGCGCGACAAGACTTGCAATACAGTCGAGCGATGGCCCCGTGGGGTGGGAAAACAAAAGTGGTCCCGTGAAACGTCTTGCGCGCGATGGGGCCATCGCTCGTCGTTCGGCTCCGGAATGTCGCAATTTGCGCAAAGGTTTGCCGGCTGCGATGCGGTCACTGAAAATCGCCGCTCTGACCCCGGCACACCGCGTGTTCAAGTCAGGACGCTCGGTACCACCAAAATCGTTGGCTCGAATCCGATCTTGCAGCGTTTGGGGCTTGGCGATATCTTCCCGCCCCTCTCAACAGCCTCTCAAAATCCCTCGCCACTGCCGGTCCGGAAGTTCACTTTTTCCGCGGAAACGTGCCGCTATGTGCATCGTCTCACGCCAGAATTCATTCGGTTGCAAACGCCGGCCGCATCGAATGGCGCTGCTCTGCCGATTTGCGGGCCTGGGGCTGATCGCACTGGCGGGCTGCAACTCGATGAACGGCGGGGCGAATAATCGCGTCGGAATGAGCTTCTACAACCAGGGCAACTACACCATGGCCCGCGACGAGTTTCAGCGGGCGGCTGCGGACGATCCCTACAATGCCGATTACATCCACAATCTCGCGAATGCGATGAAGCGTCAGGGGGATGTCGAGGCCGCCGAGCAGACCTTTCGCCGGGCGATTGCGACCGATCCCGGCCATCAACCGTCGTACCACGGCTTAGCGAGCCTTCTCAAAGAACAAGGCCGCGAGGCCGAAGCGGTCGACCTGGTGCAGGGATGGGCCGATCAGCAACCCTATTCGTCCGAGCCATACATTGAGTTGGCCTGGCTCAAGCGGGAACTGGGTGATATTCCCGGCACCGAGCAGGTTCTGCAGAACGCCCTGCGGGTGAAGCCCAACGACCACATTGCGACCGCCCAGTTGGGGCAGTTATACCAGGACACGAACCAGCCCGATCGCGCGGTCGCCATGTACAAGCGATCGCTGTACAGCAACTACTATCAGCCCCAAGTGCAGTCCCGCGTCTCGCAATTGCAGCGGCACACGGCGCAGCGCGGGTATGCCGCAGTGCCCGTCTACGGGCCGGCCGGTCCGACGACCGCGTACTACCCGGCGACGGCGCCGCAGCCGATTTACAGTGCGGCGCGGCAGTATCCGCTGCCTACCTACAGCCACCTCGCCGGCAGTCCGTCGGTCACGATCGTGCAACAGCCGAGCCCCTACGGCCCCGCCGTGCCGATCGGTCCTCGTATGGTGAACGCCGACCCGGCGCACGTCGGCAGCCAGATCGGCTCTGACACGCCGATCGTGTCGCCCTATTGATCGCCGACCCTGGCTCGAAGTCCGCTTGGGACATCGATCAGAAGGCGGCGCTGCAATCGTCGGCATCAGCACCAGACGGTGTACTTCCCACCAGCGACAGCACGGGGCGCGACGGGCGAGCGTCCGAGAGGGCCACGAGCCGCGAGTCGATTCTCGTCAGTCGCAAAGCCAGGTTTTCGGTTCGCTCATTCCAGCTCGCTCGCCAAGCCTGGAACTGGTTTTCAGATTCGGCGGTTGTCTGGCGGTTGGCTTCCAGATTCTGTTGCAGGCATAGGTGGGCGGCACTGAGAAGGGATTTGTCAAAGCGGCGCAGCGTGGACGAGCTGGTGGCGCAAAGTGGCATGACTTCTCCAGAGTGATTCGGAAATCTGGCAAAGACAACATCGACCCTGCGGAACAGGTAGCTTGAGTGGAATGGCGAGACTGACTAATTTCCAAAAGACGATCTGGTTGTAACGATTCTGCGGCTCGCAATGGCTTGCCCCCTTGGATGTGGTTCGCGGGACGATTCGTTGGGCTTCGCGTGGTATCATGAATGGCGCATCCGATCCAACGCAATCGCCGACAATGACGACACAACAGGTCACGCGAATGGACGAAATCCACGAACCGCAGCGAGTCGGTTTTATCGGGGCCGGTAAGATGGCCACTGCGCTGGCGCGCGGCCTCTGCCAGGCCCGATTCACGACGCCGCAAGACATCGTCGCCAGCGATGTGATTGCGCTGGCCCGCGAGCAATTTACGGCCCAGACCGGCGCTGCGGTCGTCGAGTCGAACGACGAGGTGCTCCGCCGATCGGACGTACTCGTTCTGGCGGTCAAGCCCCAACACTTTCGCAATTTGCTGACCGAGTTGGAGCCGCAGCTTGGGCCGCGGCACCTGATCGTCTCGATCGCCGCCGGGATTTCTCTGTCGACGATGATCGATACCCTGGGAGCGCAGCGACGCCTCGTGCGGGTCATGCCCAACACTCCCTGTCTGGTGGGAAGTTCGGCCTCGGCGTATTGCCTGGGAGGTGCGGCCACGGCCGACGACGGTCGACTGGTCGAGCGACTGCTGGGGGCCGTCGGTCTGGCCATTGCGCTGCCCGAATCGCTGCTGGATGCGGTGACGGGCCTTTCAGGGAGCGGGCCGGCATTCGTGTGCCTGGTCATTGAGGCGCTTGCCGATGGGGGGGTTAAAGCCGGGTTGCCGCGCGATGTTTCACTCAAACTGGCGGCCCAGACTGTGATGGGGACGGCGAAAATGGTTCTGGAGACGGGACAGCACCCGGCTGCGCTCAAGGATGCCGTCGCCAGTCCTGGGGGGACGACGATCGCCGGATTGCACGAACTCGAGCGCGGAGGGCTGCGTAACGCCCTGATGAACGCGGTCGAGGCCGCCGCCCTGCGATCGCGTGAATTGGGTGCTGGGAAATAGCGATTCCCGGTCTTGACCGATTTTCGCGGTTCGGGTAAATCGACCTCTGTAACGACGAAAAGTGCGAGCCCCAGGGGCACATTTCGAGCCCCGCAAGCTTGATCGCCCCCTCGTTTCCCCGCCGGGGTTTCTCGCACCGGTCGTTGCAGAGTCTTCTCTCTCCGCTCCGCTCCTCTCTGACTCAGGAACCCACCCCATGCTGTTCAAGATTTCGCGCGGGCTCACGTCGTTCGTGATGCTGGCTCTGGCTGGGTCGACGAACACCGCCCTGGCCCAGTTCTGGTGCTGCCCGACAACCTGCTGCCCCCCGCCGGTATGCATGCAACCGACATTTCAAACCGTGCCGGTCACGGAAATGCGCGAATGCCGGCAAGTCGTGCAGAAGCCGATCGTTGAAACGAAATACGTTGAACGTCCAGTCACTGAGTATCGGCAAGTCGTCGAGACCAAAACCGCCGAGATTCCCACCGTCTCGTATCAGAACGTGACCGAATACCGCACCGTGCAGCGCGACTGCGGTCAGTGGTCGATGCAGTGGTACCACCACCCCAAACTGGCCCCCTGCCAGTATGACAATCGCCCCGATTTGTTCGGTTTCTTGAATCGCACGGGGTACTCGTTGCGGATGGCGCTCACCCCCGACTACCACGGCGAGCGCATTTACACGCCGAATGTCGTGGCGCAGCAGGTGCCTGTCACCCGGCAGGTTGCCGTGCGCGGCACGCAGACTGTCAACTACCAGGTCGCGAAGGTGGTCCCGATTCACTCCACCCGCAAGGTGGCGGTGAACACTGTCCGCATGGTGGCGCAGGAAATCGTGACGCAGCGGCCGGTAACGGTGATGAAGACGATTCCCTGGGGCAGCGCCTACGCCTCGGGTGGTCCGCTGGCCCCTGCGACGACCACTGCCAAGCAGCCCAACCTTGCTGAGGAAGCCACCGCCATTCTTCCCAAAGACAGTGCGCGACGGGCTGCTGAAGAGGCCGCCGAGCGTTCGGCGCGGGTGCCCGACCCGGTCGATCCCGAATCGGCTGACGATGCCGGTTTCAACACGCGCGAGTCCGATTCGAACAAGTCGAACATCCGAGGAAAAGAGCACGGGCGAACTTCGCCCAAAGCCCCCGCGCTTGGCGACAAGGAAACGCAGACGATGGCTTCGATCGACTCGCCCCGCCCGATCGGCAAATGGGTGGCTCGCAAGAAGCCGCAATCGAAAACGACCGGTCCGGCGTTTCCGGAGATGATCGTGGCGCAGATGACAGCCAAGTGAGATTGTGGATAGTAGATCGTGGATCGTGGATCGTGGATCGTGGATCGTTGAACGTCGCGCCCGCGGTGCGGCGTACATTCAAGGTAACGAATGCACAACGCCCACGGGTTTCAGACCCGTGGGCTTTGTTGTTTCCAATTGCCACAGTCCCGTATCTGAGGGTCAGGCGATCGCTTCGAAGCCCTTGCGTTGTTCGCGCGCCACGAAGCTCTGCGCGTCTTTGTCGCCGATGATCTGTTCTTTCTCGGCATCCCATTCAATTTTGCGACCCAGGCGAATGGCGATGTTCGCCAGATGGCAGGTGGTCATCGAGCGGTGATGGGTGTAGACGTCAGAGATCGGTTGCGTGCGATCCTTAATGCACTCGAAGAAGTTGGCCATGTGATTGCCGGGTTTCTTCCCCTTGTAGAGCTTGACCAGCGCATCCTCGGGAAGCGGGTTGCTCTTGAGGTCTTCGACCGGTTTGCCCGAGATTTTCCCGCGATTGACGAACAGCCGGCCTTCGGTCCCTTCGAACAGAATGCCGTTGTCGCCCTCGCTGGTGATCGTCATTTCGACCCCGTTTGGGAATTGGCAAGTCACGTTGAACTTCGACGCCACGTTGTAGCGATCGTCGAGAGTCGCGTAACCGTCCCTCATCGGGCTGGGATGTTCGGCCGTCCCTTGGACCGAGATCGGGCCCGATTTGTCCATGCCGATGCCCCACTGTGCGATGTCGACGTGGTGCGCACCCCAGTCGGTCATCTTCCCGCCCGAGTACTCGTACCACCAGCGGAATTCGTAGTGCGTCCGCGACTCGGGATAATTCGGGTTGCTCGACGGCTTGCCCGACCGGTACTCGACCAACGGCGCCTGACCCAGCCACATGCCCCAGTTGAGTTCTTTGGGGACCGGCACGACCGGAATCGGTTCGCTCGTCGGAGCACCGTTGATGCCGCAGGTGACTTTTTTCACCGTCCCGATTCGACCGGCGTGAACGAGCGCTACCGCGGTCAGAAAGAACTGCGGAGTTTCGGCATTGCCCATTTCGCTGCGCTGCTGGGTGCCGACCTGAAATACGCGCTTGGTTTCATTCAGCACCTTGATGATCTGCTTCCCCTCGTCGATCGTCAGCGTCAGCGGCTTTTCGCAATAGATGTCTTTGCCCGCCTTCATGGCTTCGATGGCGATTTTGCTGTGCCAGTGATCGGGGGTGACGATCGTCACCACGTCGATTTCTTTGCGATCGAGAATTTTGCGATAGTCTTCGTGCTGCTCGACCTCGCGGTTGATCCCCTTCTTTCCCTGCTCGTTCTTGACCTGCTCGGCACCGCGGCCGACGTTGTTGGCGTCGACGTCGCACACCGCGGCAACTTCGCCGAAGGGAAACACGTTGGGCCCGATTCCGCCGCGCCAGCGGTCGCCCACCCCGATGCAGCCGATCACCGGTCGTTCATTGGCGGCTTGGAAGGCGAAACTCGCACGCGAGTTCCAGGCGTAGGGAAGCGTCGCGCCGGCCAATGCGGCCAACGACGATTGTTTGAGAAACTCACGACGCGTGGAACGAGAAGCGCTCATGGCTCGACTCCTGACGAGAGATGGGAAAAATGCCGCGACGGGGCTGAGAGATCGCACTTAAGTCAAATCAGTCTACCCGCAGAACGGTGCCGATGCAAAAGCACCCGAAAACATCCACTAATCCGCGAAATCCCGGGCGGTTTCCGGTGCAGAATTGCTGTCGAGTCAGTCTTTTCCAGGCATGGAGCCTGGAGTGTGGCCATGAGGGTTGGTCTTTTGTTTGCGTCGTTTTGCGGCGAGGTTTGTTGCCCCGGAAGCAATCAGCAAGGCGACTCCCGTTGCGAGAGCGGCAATGCACCCAAGTCCGAAAATTGGCTCTGAATAACCCCGAAACCAAACCAGGGACGGACGGGCCAGCCGAACATGCCCGGACAGCTGCGCACGCCATTCACATCAAGGATGATCAAGATCGCGATGTTCAACACAGACGGCAAGATCAAGATAGAACCGGCCGTCGCCAGACACAGTCCAGGACGCCTGAAGATCAAGCCAATCGGGCCACCGCGATGCTCATTCATGCCGGGATTGTACCCTGAAACGCAAACACCCCGCCACTGTCTCGCCGACTGACTTTCCTCATCGCGTGATCTCGGTGTAGCATGCCGCCATCCCCTGCATGATTCCCTCGTTCCGGAGTGCTCCCTCGATGAACCCCTCGATCGATCGACGGCAATTCTTTCAGCAGGCCACGGCCGCCGCCGTTGCCGGCATTCTGGCCACCGGCTCCAATCCGGTCATTGAAACCCGAATTTCCGCCGCCGAATCACGAAAGGCCGCTGTGGACGCACCCGCTTCGCTGCCCATCGTCGACACGCATCAGCACTTGTGGGATCTGACGAAATTCAGTCTGCCGTGGACGAAAGACGAAAAGTCGCTGGCGAAGAGCTTCGTCATGTCCGACTACCTGGCGGCGACGAAAGGTCTCAACGTGGTCAAGACGGTCTATATGGAAGTCGACGTCGATCCCGCACAGCAGGTGCAGGAGGCCGAGTACGTCCTCGAATTGTGCGGGCGAAGCGACAACCCGATGGTCGGCGCGGTGATCTCCGGTCGGCCCAACTCGGCCGATTTCGCCGCCTACATCCAGCGCTACAAAGACAACGCCTTCATCAAGGGGGTCCGCGAGGTGCTGCACGGCGATCGGACGCCGCCGGGATTCTGTCTGCAACCGCAGTTCGTCAAGAGTGTGCAGCTCCTGGGCGATCAGGGTAAAAGCTTCGATCTCTGTCTGCGCTCGGGCGAGTTGCTCGATGGCGACAAGTTGGTGGCGCAGTGTCCGAAGACGCGATTTATCGTCGATCACTGCGGCAACATGAGCGTCCAGGAGGCCGACCCGCAAAAACGTCAGGTGTGGATGGATGGCATGAAAGCCCTGGCCCAGCGCGACAACGTCGTCTGTAAAATCTCCGGAATCATCGCCTCGGCGCGCAAGGATTGGAAAGCCGCCAATCTGGCCCCCAATATGCGGTTTTCCATGGATACCTTCGGCTCCGACCGCACGATGTTCGCCGGCGACTGGCCGGTCTGCACGCTGACCGCGACGTTCAGTCAGTGGGTCGGCGCTCTGAAGGAGATCGTTCGTGACATGGGAATGAGCCCGGCCGACCAGAAAAAGTTGTTCCACGACAACGCGGTCACGTTTTATGCGTTGAGGGACAAATCGACGCAGTGAGCGGTGCACTTGGCGGCGCAGGTCGCAGGATGAGTTGAGATTCTGTCAGACGCGCCAGGTACTAAGTTGACACGCAGAAATCGTTGAGCAGGCGAGCGGGGGGCGTAAGCCCCCTGAAGGGTCACTTGGCATGCGGCGCCGCATAATTTCCTTTGCGGGTCCACTGAGTTCACCATGAGCGAATCGAGACCCACCTCCCGACGAATCGTCGGCCCCGGCTGGTGGCTCTTCGGCGGAGTCATGTTGTGCCTGCTGCTGGCGGGAGCGCGGCTGATCCTCCCCTGGTGGCGCGTTGAATCGCTTGAGAGGGAAGTCAAACGCCTGGGAGGCCGAGTCGAAACTCGAGACGGAGGACCCTCGTGGCTGCGCGAATGGATTGGCGATCGGGCGATGCGTGGGTTCGATCGGGTTGTCGATGTCACGGTGGAGAGTGTCGAGATCAACGACGATTGGCTGTTGCGCTTACACGACTTCCCGGATCTGGAAGTCGTCGCGCTCAATGAAAGCCCGGTTGGCGACGCCGGCGTCGCCCATCTCGTTGGCATGGGCAAACTGCGACAACTGTCGCTGTTCGGGACGCAATTGGGAGATGAAGGTATCGGGCATATCAAGAAACTGCCCGCGCTGCGTTCGATTGCCGCCGGTTACACCAACGTCACCGACGCGGGATTGAGGCACGCCGGTGAAATGACGCAACTGGTGTACTTCGGCGTCCGCGGCGATGACGTGACTGACGAAGGGCTGGCGCACCTGTCGGGACTGATCAACCTCACGGAGCTGAACCTGAGCGAAACCAAAATCACGGATGCCGGTCTGGTACACTTGGCGCAGATGAAAAAACTCGAGAGTCTTTTTCTCTACGACACGGCCGTCACCGAGGCAGGTTTGATGCAGGTCGGCTCGTTGCCGCGCCTGGTTGAGCTCCACGTTTCCAGCGATCAGCTCACGGCCGACGCGCTGGACGAACTGGCAAGACGTCGGCCCGACCTGAAGGTAACAGTCCGGGTTGTCGAAAATGACGGCAGCGGGTTTTCGCAACGGCGCGGGCCGCGGTGATACCTCAGGCGCCGCCGGCTTCGTACGACGGCTGCTCAATTCGTTCTACGGAATCTCATCGCCCGATCGTTCGTCGGACGCCGGCAGACGCAGCTCGGTGCGATCGGCAATGATCGCCGCGTCAGGGGCGACGCTGTCGGCCAGGGCGATCGTCTGGGGAACCGACTCGGCCGTGAGTTCCGGCGGCGGCAGCATTTCGCCGAGCGCGACATACTCCTGCTCGTGCCGCAGGAAGGCCAGTTTGACTTCGCGCGTCCCCAGTCGCATGACCAGGCGCCGATTGAGCACTGCCAATTCGGGCACGCGGCGATGATCGGCATGCCGCTCGCAGCGTTTCAGTCGCAGCAGAAACAATTCGTTCCGCCGAAGTGCATAACCGGCGACGGCGCCCGCGCAGGGCAGCAGCCCGACCCACCACCAACTGCTGTACCACCAGGCCAGCACCAGCCCCACCGCGAGTCCCGCGAACGGCACCATCAATAGCAGGTACGGGTCGAGAGCCGAGCGAGGCTCTTCCAGCCAGGCGCCCGGCGCTTCGTTCCCGCACATCACGCAGCGATCGGGTAAATCAACGTGCCAGACGCCGTCGACGTTGCGCAGGCCTTCCCGATCGGCCAGCGGCATGCGCAGTTCACGACGGATGTCTTCGGGGCGGTCGAGGGCCGGCAGTTTATCGGTGATCCACAGCCATACACCGCTCCGCAGCGTCTTGCCGTTTTGCCAATAGAACACCGCGGTCGCGCGGATGTAGCCGCCGAC
Source organism: Planctomycetaceae bacterium (assembly GCA_009691905.1). GTDB lineage: Bacteria > Planctomycetota > Planctomycetia > Planctomycetales > Planctomycetaceae > SIAF01. The sequence goes on from SIAF01000170.1 coordinate 9,929, forward strand.
GGGACGCACCAAGCCCCATAGCCATTTTGCGACGGCCGTTGCCAGACTCAAATACTCGCGCAGGCCCTTGCTCATCGAGCGGCGTTTCCCAGGCGGTGTTGGACCCGTTCCTCGTTCGACCCACCCCAGTGTCAGTTTGTCACGTTACGGCGATTGCCGCAACCTTGGCACTGTCTGTCGTCGCATCAATCGACGCGGTCGGGTCGATTGGCTGCGAGCCGGTCTGGGATTAGACTACCTGTGCCTGATTCTGCTTGCCACGAGACGCATTAGGTATCCGCCTATTTATCTCTTCGCGTCGAAACCAGGCCCCATTTTCAAGAGGCTCCCGAAACCGAACACACTTTTTCAAACGCCCAGCCATGTCCACGATCGAAAACAAGCTTGTTTCGTTGGGGTTGGAATTGCCCGTAGCACCCCCGCCTGTCGGCTCGTACGTGCCCGTTCTTCAGACTGGAAAGCTCGTCATCACCAGCGGACAGTTGCCCTTCATCGGCAGGGAACTGGCCTTCGCCGGCAAGGTCGGCAGCGACCTGGATGTGCAGGATGGCTGGAATGCCGCGCGGCTGTGTGCGGTCAACGCCCTCGCGCAGATCAAAGCCTGCCTGGGCAATCTCGATCAGGTGGCTCGCGTCGTGCGCGTCGAAGGCTATGTGAACTCGGCCCCCGGTTTTCATGCCCAGCCGCAGGTTGTGAATGGGGCATCGGAATTGTTCACCGAACTGTTCGGCGATGCGGGAAAGCACACGCGGATCGCGGTCGGGGTTGCCGAACTGCCGTTAAACGCGGCAGTTGAAGTGGCAGTCTGGGTCGAGGCGATCGAGTAGTTCAACGATGGCCACTTCGACGCAACCAAAGACAATTCCGGCCGGCTACGCCTGGTGGCTGGTGTTGTGCCTGATCGGGCTGGACTACTTCAGCACGCTGGCCTATGTGCCGTCGCTGGCCGTGCAGGCGGTCGGCCCGCTCGCGCCGTTTGCGGCCATCGTCATCGCGGCGATCACCGTCGTTGCGGCGCTGCCGGTGTATCTGTACGTCGTCGGGCGGTCGCCGCACGGCCGCGGCGCGACAGGTTTGCTCGAGCGCTCGATACCCGGCTGGACTGGCAAGCTGTTGATCCTTCTGCTGCTGGCGTTCGTCGCTACTGACTACGTGGTGACGCAGAACCTGTCGGTGGCCGATGCTGCGGAACACGTGCGTGGCAATCCGCTGTTTCGCGTCCATGTCGATCCATTGCTCGATGCCCGATGGCATCCCGAGCGCTGGTCGGACAATCCGCTGTGGCAACGCGTTGTGCAGGTCTTCGATCGTCAACTGGTCATGACGCTGCTGTTGTCGATGGTAAGTTTCGCATCGTGGACACTGTGGTGGCGTGGATCGCCGCAACTGTTTCTGCGAATTGCCGCCGTGGTTGTGATCGCCTACTTGCTGTTCAACCTGATCGTTCTCGCCAGTGCCGTGCTGCACCTGAGCGGTGCCGGCCGGGCGATGTTCAACGAATGGCGCGAGAGTGCGCTGCTCGAGCTGAACGATGCTTCGGGAATTCGCGGGGCGTGGTCGGCTTGGAAGTTGGCCTGCCTGGCGTTCGTCTCGTTTCCCTACGTGGCTCTGGGGCTGAGCGGATTCGAATTGAGCATGGCGGTCACACCGCTGGTGCGCGGTGCCGTCGACGATGACAAAGACCAGCCGCGCGGCCGGATTCGCAACATGCGAAAACTGCTGATCGTCGCGGCCGGTCTGATGGCGGTCGGGCTGTGCCTGGCCGTCTCGGTGACGGCGATGCTTGTTCCGGTCGATGCCCTGGCCGAGGGGGGGCCGGCCGTACATCGCACGCTGGCGTATCTGGCACACGGGGGCCGCCTTGCCGATGGACAATCGGCGAGCGCCATGAACGGCGCGTTCGGCCCCGCGTTCGGCACGATGTACGACGCGGCCACGATCAGCATTCTGTGCCTGGCGGGGGCTTGCGTGGCAATCGCATTGCGCGACTACGTCCCGCAATCGCTGCAGCGCTTCGGGATGGAGCTCGACTGGGCCCGTCGCCTGGGGGTCAAAATGCGTTTCTTCAACGTCGTGGTTCTGGTGGTTGTCGTTTTGTTTCACGCGCACATTGATGCACTGCAATGGGTGTACGCCACCAGCGTGCTGGTTTTGCTGTCGGGTGCGTCTCTGGCGGCTGTGATTGATGTTCGACGCCGGCTGGCGAGGACGTGGCCCAGGCGGCTGGCGGTTGCTCCATTCGCAGTGATTCTGGTGTTCTTCGCCGGAATGACGCTGCTGACGATTCTGATCAGCCGCGCGGGACTCGAGATCGCATTGGCGTTCGCGGTCGGATTGTTTGCGACGTCCCTGGTATCGCGATGGATTCGCAGCACGGAATTGCGGTTTCAGGGTTTCGAGTTCGTTGACGACGACTCGCGAATTGCCTGGCAGCATTGCTGCGCGCACGAATTTCAGGTGTTGGTGCCGCACCGGCCCGGTCTGCGACCGCGCGCCGAAAAAAATCGCGCCATCCGCCTGAGGCACCGACTGGGGGCCGACGTGCCGATTATTCTGGTCGAGGCCCAACTCGGCGACACCAGCGATTTTTTGCAGGCGCCGCTGATGCGCATCACACGCGAAGAGGGGGTTGACTTGATTGAGGTCTCGCGGTGCGTCTCGGTCTCGCACGTTCTGGCGGCGATGGCCCTGGAAATGAGCCGGGTCGGGCGCCCCCCCGAACTGCATTTCGGCTGGTCAGATGAGTCGCCCCTTGCGGCGAATCTCAACTTTCTGCTGTTTGGCGAGGGAAACATCCCGTGGATGGTCCGCGAACTGACGCGGCACGCCGAACCCGATTCCGACCGCCGCCCGAAGATCATCATCGGTTGATCGGCTGTTGAAACTCGGCGACCGGTGCCTGCCCGGGGTGAGAAAACTTTCATGCAGATCAACCCGGCCGGTTCGGTGGCGAAGGTGCGAGTCATGTCCGAAGAGTTCGGCCTGTCGATCAACGTCGACCTGAACCTCGAACGCTACAGCGAACTGCAACTGAAAACCGGCGAACTGGTGTACGTCGCCCCCCGCAAGGTGCGCGTGTTCGCGCCGGATGATTACACGATCTGACCGGTGAGAAACGAAATGGTCGGTTTCACAAGTTCGCATGGGGGCCAACCACGCCAACTTGTGAATTGGACCACTTGGCGACGATGCCGGATGCGTCCCGATTCGTCATTCCCGGACGACCCCCGATGAATTCAAGTCCAGCCACGGATGGACGCGATGAAACACGGAAACAAGACACTTCACCTCCGGTGTTCGTGTTTTATCCGTGTTTGTCCGTGGCTCACTCGTCCGTCCGGACCTTGAAGATTCCCCAGAAGCCGCTATCCTACGAAATAAGTAACCGTGGTTACAACTTCTCAGGACAACAGATTGATTGTGGCAACTGCAGAGTCACTGATTGAGCCAGACGCGAAGACCGGACCGAACTACACGCTCGGGCAACTCGTCCTTTACGTTTTGCAACTTGGTACGATCGGCTTCGGCGGTCCGGTCGCTCTCGTCGGCTACATGCACCGGGATCTCGTCGAACGACGGAATTGGATTTCGGAGGCCGAGTACAAAGAAGGGCTGACGCTCGCGCAGCTCATGCCAGGCCCCCTGGCTGCTCAACTAGCGATCTATCTCGGGTACGTTCACTACGGCGTGCTCGGGGCAGGGCCAGCGCGCACTTTGGGGGGTCTTGGCAATTTAGGAAGACTTGCGCCAGGAGGGTTGATGTTGTAAGAAGTTCTCCGTGTGGTTGTTCATTCAACGGCTCACGGAGGACGCGCGATGGTGGACGGAATTCGGATCGGG